>CAYODS010000170.1:0-5081 GCA_964402765.1 uncultured Halobacteriales archaeon | reverse complement strand
GGACTACCTGGTGCGGGACGCCCACCACACCGGCGTCCCCTACGGCACGATCGACACCGGGCGGCTGGTTCGGGAGCTGACCTTCGTCGACGGCGAGCTGGTGCTGTCGGACAACAACGTCCAGACCGCCGAGAGTCTGCTCGTCGCGCGGGCGCTGATGAACCCCACCGTCTACAGCCAGCACGCCGCCCGGATCAGCAAGTCGATGCTGAGACGCGGCGCCGAGCGACTGCTCGCCGAGAGCGCCGTCACCGCCGACGAACTGCGCCGGATGGACGACCACGACTTCATGGCCGCGCTGCGGCGCTGCCCAGCCACCGAGGAGGACGCCCGCCGGTACGACCACCGCGACCTGTACAAGCGGGCGGTGTGGACCGAACTCGGGGACACCCCCGACGACGTGATCGACGCCGACCACGACACCGTGCGCGAGTTCGAGGCGGAGATCGCCGCCCGTGCCGACGTGCCCGAGCGGGCGGTCATCCTCGACGTGCCGGATCGCCCCTCGATGACCGAGTCCTCCTCGCGGGTCGTCGTCAACGGTGAGGTGCGCCGCCTCGAACAGCAGTCCCCGCTGGTGCAGGCGCTCCGCCAGGCCAGCCGCGCCCAGTGGCGGATGGGCGTGTACACGCCGGCCGAACACGTCGACGACGTGGGACCCGCCGCCGCGAGTTCCCTCGGCCTGGACCCCGACGGCGCGCTCGTCTCCGAGGTCCGCGAGGGCGTCCACGCCACGCTCGACGAGTTCGCGACCGGCGCGGACACCGTCCCCGACGGCGGGGCGTGACCGGCCGGCGCACCGGCGTCGGCCCGACGCGTCGCCTCCCCCGGTGTCCTGCCGGGGCCAGGTACGTTGAAGAGGCTGCTCGTCCAGAGAGGGGTATGGAGGTCACGGGGACGATCCTCGCCGGCCGTGACTTCGAGCCGGTAGAGGGTCGCGTCGTGGTCGACGAGGGAGAGATCGCCGCCGTCGAGGCCGTCGCCGTGGACTCGACGGACGTCGTACTGCCGGCGTTCGTCAACGCTCACACCCACGTCGGCGACAGCGTCGCGAAGGAGGCCGGCGAGGGGCTCACGATGGAGGAACTCGTGGCGCCGCCGGACGGCCTGAAACACCGCATCCTCCGCTCGACCGACCGCGAGGCGCTGGTCGCGGGGATGCGGCGGACGCTTTCGTTCATGGCCTCTGCCGGGACCGCCGCCCACGTCGACTTCCGGGAGGGCGGGGTGGACGGCGTCTCGCAGTTGCGGGCCGCCGGCACCGGCGTCGACGTCGAGTCGGTGATAATGGCCCGGGGGTCGATCGAGGCGATGGAGGCCGGCGACGGGTTCGGCGCCAGCGGCGCCAACGACGCCGACTTCGGCCGCGAGCGGACTGCCACGCGGGAGGCCGGCAAGCCCTTCGCCATCCACGCCGGAGAGGGCGACGCGAGCGACATCAACGCCGCTCTCGACCTGGACCCGGACTACCTCGTCCACATGGTCCACGCCCGCGAGGTCCACCTCGACCGCGTCGAGGACGCGGGCGTGCCGGTCGTGGTGTGTCCCCGCGCGAACCTCGTCGCCGGCGTCGGCCTGCCGCCCTTCGAGGCACTGGACGACCGCACCACCCTCGCGCTGGGCACCGACAACGTGATGCTGAACTCGCCGTCGATGTTCCGCGAGATGGCGTTCACGGCGAAACTGTCGGACCTCCCGACCACGACGGTGTTACGGATGGCGACCCGCAACGGTGCCGAACTCGTCGGCCTGGACTGCGGGCTGATCGAGTCCGGTCGGCCCGCCAACCTGCTCGTCCTCGACGGCGACTCGGACAACCTCGCCGGCGCTCGCGATCCCCGACGTGCGGTGGTCCGGCGGGCCGGCGTCGCCGACGTGAAACGGGTGATCGCCCCGTGATGACGATCCGCGAGAAGGGGATGGCGACCCTCGTCCTCGGGGTCATGAATCTCGCCGTCTGGGCCACGGCCGGCGTGTACGGGTTCAACCTCTTCCTCGTCGGCGTCGCCGCCGTGTTCACGTTCCTCTCCGTCGTCGCCGTCATGCAGTTCCTCCGGCTGTGACCGACCGCGTCGTCCGTGCCGGCCGACTGTGTCGTCAGTGCCGACGGTATTGATCGTGGCGCGACGAACTGAATATCCCTCGCGGCCGACCGATCGTATGCTCGGATTCAAGCAGAAGCTGATCGCAAGCGGTGTCCTGTTCGTGCTGACCGCCGCCGTGTGGGTGTTCGGTCTGCTGGCCGGTGGCCTGTTCGGCCTCGCGCTGGCGGTGATGGTCTCGGCGTTCACCGGCGCGATCGGCCTGCGCGTGCTGACGATGTGACTCACTCGACCGGTCGGAGGTGCTCGCAGTCGCCGGTCGTCACCCGCACCTCGCCGTCGTCGGTGCGGACGACGAGCGTGCCGGGCGACTCGACGGCGACCGCCTCGCCGACCACCGCGCTGTCGGGCGTCTCGACGCGAACCCGCCGGCCCAGCGTGTCCGCCGCCTCGCGCCACGCCGGCAACACCCCGTCCGGGTCCGCGAGCAGCGCGGCGAGTTCCGAAAGCAGCGCTCGGGTGAGGGCGTCGAGGTCGACGTCGCCACTCGGGTCTCCCGGGCCGTGCTCCGCTCGCTTTTGTCGTTCGGCCCGGAGACTCGTCGCGCCCTCGGGCAGGTCCGCGGGGTCGAGGTTCGCGTTGACGCCGACGCCGACGACGAGAGCGTCGTCCACCCGCTCGGTGAGGACGCCGGCGATCTTCCGCCCATCGAGCAGGGCGTCGTTCGGCCACTTAAGCCGCGCGTCGAGGCCGGTGACCCGATCGACCGCCCGGACGACGGCGACGCCGGCCGCAAGCGTCACCAGCGGGGAGTCGGCGGGCGCCAGGTCGGGGTCGACCACGACGGAGACGTAGACGCCGCCGGGCGGCCCGACCCACTCGCGGTCCCGGCGGCCGCGCCCGGCGGTCTGCTCGTCGGCGACGACGGCCACGTCTCGTTCCCCCTGCCGTGCGAGGTCGCTGGCGCGCTCGTTCGTGCTCCCCAGACGGTCGTGGTGCTCGACTGCGTAGGGGTAGTCGCCGGCGAGGTCGCGCTCGTCCATACGGGTTGGAGCGGTCCGCGAGGCTTCAACGGCGGTGGTCCCGCTCCGGAACCCCGGCCGTTTTTCACCGGGCGTCGTCTCGCGGTGGGTATGACCGAGGACGCGACGCTGGACGAGCGCGTCGACCTGGTGACGCGCAACGTCGAGGAGGTCGTCACCGAGGCGGAGGTGCGCGAGATACTCACCCGCGAGGACCCCTCCGCGTACATCGGCTACGCGCCGACCGGGGAGATGCACATCGGCCACTACACCACGATCCGCAAACTCGCGGACTTCCTTCGGGCCGGGCTTGACGTGACCGTGCTCGTCGCGGACCTGCACGCCCACCTCGACGACGAGAAGTCACCCTTCGAGTTGCTCGACGCCCGGTCGCGCTACTACCGCGAGGCCATCGAGGCGATGGTCGAGGCCGCCGGCGCCTCCACCGAGGACGTGACCTTCGTCCGCGGCACCGACTTCGAACTCGACGAGGAGTACACCCTCGAACTGCTGCGGATGGCCGCCGAGACGACGATCAGCCGCGTCCAGCGGGCCGGCAGCGAGGTCGTCCGCCAGTCTGACAACCCGAAACTCGGCGGGCTGATCTACCCGCTGATGCAGACCCAGGACGTGGCCGCCCTGGAGGCCGACATCGCCTACGGCGGCGTCGACCAGCGCGGCATCTACATGCTCTCCCGGGAGGTGCTGCCCGACCAGGGCGCCGACAAGCCCGCCTGCGTGTTCGCCCCGCTGCTGTCGGGGCTCACGGGCGGCAAGATGTCCGCCTCCGAGTCCGGCACCAGCATCGCCCTGACCGACGACCACGACGCCGTCCTCGAGAAGATGGAGGACGCCTACTGTCCCGCCGGCGAGGCCGAGGACAACGGCGTGCTGGAGTACCTCCAGTACCTCGTCTTCCCCATCCTCGAGGAGCGCGAGCGCCCGTTCCGCATCGAGCGCCCCGAGGAGTACGGCGGCGACGTGGTGTACGAGGACTACGCCGCCCTCGAAGAGGACTTCCTCGCCGAGGAACTCCACCCGCTGGACCTGAAACAGGCCGCCGGCGAGTACGTCGCCGAGTTCCTCGCGCCCATCCGCGAGCGGCTCACCGAGGACCCGTCGCTGCTCGAAGACGCCTACCCCGAGGCGTACGGCGCCGAGAACTGACTCACCCGGCGGTCACTCCTCCGCCCGCGTCGACCCGCCGTCCGTCCTCGTCTCCGTCGCCTCCGGCCCCGTTCCCGACGCCACCGTCTGCCGGCGCTCCGTGGCCGCCGCCTGGAGGGCCCGCTCGCGGGCGTCGATCTCGAACGTCCAGACCGTCGTCGCCACGAGCGCCCCGAAGATGAGCACGCCCGCCGCGAGGTGGCCCAGGATCGACAGTTCCTGGAAGGAGACGACCGTCTCCCGGCCCAGCAACACCTGCACCGGCAACAGCACGGCGGCGGCCGCGCTAGCGGCCCGGACCCGGGTGGCGTCGTACGTGCGCCAGACACCGTAGACGGTGCCGAGGATGACGAAGCCGGTGACCATCGCCACGAAGCGGTGGCCCCACTCCACCAGGTCCGGCAGCGTCTGGGGCAACGTCCCCCCGCTGCACAGCGGCCACTGCGCCGAACACGCGAGGCCGGCGCCGACCAGGGCGGTGTACCGCCCCAGCAGGATGAGCGCGAAGGTGAGCCCCGCCGTCGCCGCCGTCAGGTACCGGACCCGCTTGCGGGTGAACATGGTGTGACTGCATTATAATCGGGTGCGGAACTACTTAGATTGCCTGTCTCAGTTCTGCGTGCCGTTCTGGTTCGCTCTTCTGATGAAACAGCGACGAGGATGACCCAGAACGCTCCCGGTCACTCTCAGGCTCGCTGTGTCTCTGTGAAGACGGCACAGAAAGCCCCCGGTCGGTCTCAGGCTCGCTGTGTCTCTGTGGAGACGGCACAGAACGCCCCCGGTCGCTCTCAGGCCCGCTGTGTCTCCGTGGAGACGGCCCAGAACGCCCCCGGTCGCTCGACTCGGTGCG
>CAYODS010000169.1:0-5105 GCA_964402765.1 uncultured Halobacteriales archaeon | reverse complement strand
CCGGCGAAGGTGGTCTCGGGCTACCTCGGCGGCCGCGTGTACGACCTCGGTCCGCGACGGTCGGTGCGGGTCGGCCTGGCGCTGGTCTCCCGCGGGGAGTTCTCGCTGGTCATCGCCGCCGTCGCGCTCACTGCCGAGGAGTCGGCACTCTCGCCGGCCGCCGCGGAGTCGCTGTACGTCTTCACCGTCGGGTACGTCCTCCTGATGAGCGTCCTCGGGACGCTGCTGATGCGGTACTCAGCGCCGTTCGAGCGGGTCGCCGCCCGGTGGGCGTGACCGGCGACGCCACGCTTCGACGCCGCCGGGCGGTCACTCGCCATCGAGGACACCCCGGACCGCGCTCACCGCGTCCTCGAAGGCGTTGACGTCCATGCTGTCGGCGGTGAGCAACACGCCCACGTCTCCGTGGATCACTCGAACCACGAACCCCCGCTCGTGGAACCGGACGGTGAACTCGTACGCCCCCACCTCGGAGCCGGCGCCGGAGTCGGTCGCTCGCCGTGCGATCGCCGTCCGAGCCGGGCTCTCGGCGAACCCCACGCGCTCCAACTCCACGAGCCGTTCCTTCGCCGCCCGGGCGTCCTCCTCGGAGTCGTAGAGGTCCGTGCGGACGTACAGCACGTCGAACGCCGACGGCGTGAACACCACCACGCTCCGGAGCGTGTCGCCCAGGCTCGTGCGGACGGCACTGACGAGTCGCCTCGCGGTCGGGTCGTCGACGACGCCGTTCTCCTCTGTCATCCCCTCTCCTGGCGGCGCGCGAGCTAAACCGTTCCGGTGGCGACTGCCCGACGACACCAGGGTAAGCACCGCCGACCGCCGGTACGGACCGCCTGTTTATGATCGCCGAGCGCCTACAGCGTGGATGGCACAGGAGACACCCTCACCGGAGACCGGAGAGGACGCTCCGGAGACGCCCGAGACGACCACCCCGCGGGAGACCGAGACCGCCCGGTATCCCGTCTCCCGAAGCGCCGTCGACCTCGTCCGGCGCACGACCGCCGGCGCGGGTATCGCTGTCCTGGCGGTGCTGGCCGCCCAGGCAGTCGTCGACGAGTTCGGCGTCGAGGTGGGCGCGACCGGGGCGATGAGCCCGTTCGCCGCGGGACCGCTGGTCGCGGCGACCGTCGTGGCCGGTATCGGTGCCGCCGTCGTGTACGCCGTCCTCGTCCGGCGCAGTGTTCGTCCGGTGCGGACCTTCGCGCTGGCTGCCGTCGCCGTGTTCCTGCTGATGCTGGGCCCAGTGTTTCTCGCCCCGCCCGACGGCATCACGGCGACCGGCCAGGCGGTGCTCGTCCTCTATCACACCCTCGTGGCCGTTCCGCTGGTGGCGTTCGTGACCGGCGCCGTCCGCGTCTGAGTCGACCCACCCGAGGTCGGGCCCCGCCACCGCGTCCCCTGGGTGCGGGACGGAATGAGGACTCCTGCCCGGAGAGACGACACTCGGCCGTGTCCCCGAGTGTCGGTATTTTAAGCATACAAAACGACACTTCCGGGGGTATGGCGACGGATCGCTGGTCGTCGTCGGTCGGGTTCTTTCTCGCGACCGTCGGGGCCGCCGTCGGGCTGGGCAACGTCTGGCGGTTCTCGGCGGTCGTCGGTCGAAACGGTGGGGGTGCCTACCTGGTGCCGTACCTGCTCGCCGCCGCCGTCTGTGCGGTCCCGATGCTCGTGTTGGAGCTGTCGGTCGGGCGCCGCCTCCGGACGGACGTGGTGTCGGCGGTGCGAGCCGTCGATGTCGAGTACGCGCCACTGGGGTGGCTGGTCATCGGCGGCGTCCTCTTGGTGCTCAGCTACTACCTCGTCCTCACGGGGTGGGTGCTGGGGTTCGGCGTCGGCTGGCTCGCCGGGTCGCGACCCACGTTCGGCTCGTTCACCGCGAGCTGGTGGCCGCTCGCGTACTTCGCCGTCGCGACGGCACTGACCGGGGGCGTGGTCTCGCTGGGCGTCCGCGACGGCATCGAGCGCACGGCGACGGTGGTCATGCCGACCGTGTTCGCGCTGTTGATCGGACTGGCGGCCTACGCGGCCACGCTGTCCGACTGGGACCGTGCCGTCGCATTCCTGTTCACGCCCGACCCGTCGGTGCTCACCGACGTCGGCGTCTGGAGCGCCGCCTTCGGACAGGTGTTCTTCTCGATGTCGGTCGGCCAGGGGATCATGCTCACCTACGGAAGCTACGTCGACGACGGGACCGATCTGGTCCGGTCGGCGGTGGCGATCACGGTCGCCGACGTGGCAGCGGCGCTGGTCGCCGGGCTGGTGATCTTTCCCGTCGTATTCAGTTTCGGCCTCCAGCCGACCCTCGGGACCGAACTAGCGTTCACGACGTTGCCGGCGGCGTTTGCAGCGATGCCCTTCGGCGGGGTCGTCGCAGTGGCCTTCTTCGGGCTGCTGTTTTTCGCGGCGCTGTCGTCCTCGGTGGCGTTGCTTGAGGTCGGCGTCGCCGCCGCCGGGACCGCCACCGACCGGTCGCGCCGCCGGGTGACGGCACTGCTGACCGGCGGCGTGTTTCTGGCTGGACTGCCGTCGGCGCTGAGTTACAGTCCGGCCACCCTCACCGTCGCCGGTCGGCGCGTGCTCGACCTGGTCGACGCGTCCGTCGGGACCTTCGGCCTGCCGGTGTCGGCGCTGGTGCTCGTGGCCGTCTTCGTCTGGGCCGCCGACAGCGGGCCGCTGCGTGACGACCTCGGCCGGCTGTACCCGCTGGTCCGGTATCTCGTCCCGGCGGTGCTCGTTGCCGTTCTCGCCGCCAGAACAGCCGGCGTCGCCCGCCCGGCCTGGCGGCTCGTCGTCGAGGGGGGGCGAGTGAGTCCCCTCGTGGCCGCCGGCCTGCTGTTCGTGTTCGCCGCCGCCGGGTGGGCGCTGCGTGACCGCCTGCCATCGCCGCCACGCCTGCCTGGCCGGCGGCGCTGACCAGCCCCCCGGGCGGTCGTGGCCCCCGGTATTACCTGTCGCTGAACCGTACAGTGTCGCATGTTGACCAGTCTGCTCGGGAGCGACCCGGAGCCGTCGGGGGCGTACCTGGCGGAGGTGATCTACGGGGCGAACGACGGGATCGTGACGACGTTCGCCGTGGTCGCCGGCGTCGCCGGGGCGGCGCTCGACCCGGCGATCGTCGTCGTGCTCGGGGTGGCGAACCTGCTCGCCGACGGGTTCTCGATGGGGATGAGCAACTACCTGAGCCGGCGGTCGGAGATCGCCTACCAGGCCAGCGTCGGCGAGACCGGCGACGTGGAGAAACCACCGGCGTACACCGCGCTGGTGACGTTCGTCTCCTTCGTCGTCGCCGGGTGGACGCCGCTGTTGCCCTACGTCGCGCTCGTTCGCCCGCTGTTCGAGCTCTCGGTCGTGACGACCGCGGTCGTGTTCTTTCTCGTGGGCGCGAGTCGCACGTTCGTCACGCGACGGAGTTGGTATCGAAGCGGCGCCGAGATGCTCGCGATCGGGCTGCTCGCGGCCGGCGTGGCCTACGGGGCAGGGGCGCTCCTGAGCGGGGTGGCCTGACGGTGGCCGCCGGCGGGCGTGGGTACTCCGGGACTTCCCGCCGCGTGAGAAGTCGGGTCATCCCGGTAGCGCGAGGTTGACCGCGGCGACGACGACCCCGGCCGCGCCCATCCGGGCAGCCGAGACGTACCAGCGCTGCCCGGAGACCGCCCCCATGTAGGCACCGAAGGTACCGAGGACGCCGACCCCGAGGGCGACGCCGGCGCCGGTGGCCTGCCACAGTGTCAGCGGGCCGCCCTCGAGCGCGAGGACGAACGGCGACAGCGGGACGAGAACGCCCACGAGCGGTCCCGTCCCGCTGGCGAGCGCGTGCAGCAGGCGGGCGCCGCTCTGGTCGCGCTGGATTTGCGTGTCGTCGAGGTCGGTCAGCATGGCCCGCTCGACCCGCCGTATCGTCGCCTGGGTCTCTGCTCGCTCTATCTCCCAGACGCTCCAGACCGCCGAGGTGGTGAGCCCCACCGCGGCCCCGAGGCCGATCGCGACGACCGTTCTCCCGTCGGGCACGCCACCCACGACGCTGCCGACGATCACGCCGATGCAGGTGAGCGTGCCGTCGAACCCGTTCGAGACGAAGTACCGTCTGGCGATCGAGCGGACCTGCTCGCGGCCGAGCAGTCGTCGCAGGAGAGCACGCGGTCCCACGGGTCACTCCCCGGCGGCACAGACGACGTGGTCGACCGAGTGGACCGTCCCCCCGAGGGTCTCGACGCGCTCCTCGACGGCCCCGTCGTCGAGGGCGTCGCCGTCGACCCGGAGCGTGACGTTCTGGACCTCCCTGTCGATCTCGACGAGCGAGGCCCTGGCCGACTCGACGCCGTCGACCTCGGCCACCCGTCGCGTGAACGACACCAGCGGCGGGTCGTGGGGCTTCAACACGTCGAGGACGAGCCGCGTGACGGGGGCCATGGTGGCCGCTCTCGCCGACGGGTGGTAGCCCCTGGTGGTCTTCCCAGTCGTCAGGAACTCCCGACGGCATTAGGCTCCGGTCGGCCGGCAGACGGGGCGTGTCACGCCGCCGTGGGTCGTCCCGTGTCGGTGCGAGACGGTCCGACCTCGATCCCGACCTGGCGGGCGGGGCGAGCGCCGAGGCGGGCGTGAACGTCGACCGAGACGGAGACACCGGCGGCCGACGGGACCGGGGGGTGTGGACCGATGAGTGACCCCGACGAGACCCGCGACCCCAGGAGGACTCGCGAGCGTGAACGGGGCGAGCCCCGTGAGCGGGACCACGACGCCAGACGCGACGGCGTCGGCGGAGAGAGCCACGACCACGATGTCGACCCTGGCGGTGACCCCGGCGACGGTGACTGGCACGCGAGGTCACCAGAGTCCGCGCTCGCGGCGCTCGGGAGCGACCGCGAGGGGCTGTCGACGGGAGCGGTCGCCGAGCGACGGGCGCGGTACGGCCCGAACGAACTCGCCGCCGACGAGGGGCGGTCGCCGCTGTCGGTGCTAATCGAGCAGTTCGCGAGCCCGCTCATCTGGCTGTTGCTGGCGGCGGCCGGCGTCTCGGTGCTCGTCGGGCACCTCGTCGACGCCGCCCTCATCGCGGTGATCGTCACCGCCAACGGGGTGTTCGGCTTCCTCCAGGAGTACCG
>CAYODS010000168.1:0-5320 GCA_964402765.1 uncultured Halobacteriales archaeon | reverse complement strand
TCGACCCCGGGTCCATCGCGACGGTCATGTACCGCAGCGTCTCGTTGCGGTGGACGACCTCGCCCTTCGACGGCATCGCGGACTCGATCTCGCCCATGTCCGCCGCCGAGGAGACCCCAACAAGCATCTCGTACCGGTCGGGGCCCTCCTGGGCCGACCCGACCCCGGTCAGTGCCAGTACGCCGCCGGCGGCGCCCGCCGACTGCAGGAACGTGCGCCTGTCTACGAACGTGTCACTCCCCATGTCAAACGAGTACGACGGACGGACCCATTTTAAATTTTCCTGTTCGAACCCACATTTTACGATCTGCTACCAGAAAGATGGCTGACTGCGTGGAGTCGGTGTGCGGAGCCGCCAGCGTCATGGTGACGTTTTATTAACTGCCCGTGGCGGCCAGGGGCGACGGCGAAACGACGCGACGAAATTAGGCAGAAATATTGTCGAAACGAACTCGATTACTTCCCGAGTTCCTCGATCTCCAGGGAGAACTGGCCGGTACCCTCCCAGGACTGGACCATGATCCCGAACTCCTGGCCGCCGGAGACGGAGTCGACGACGATCTGCTCGTTGCTGTCCGGCGTCGTTGCGGAGCGGTCGTAGTTGAACGAGTCGGGCTCGGAGCCGTCCTCGGTGACGAAGGCGTCGAAGTCGGCGTTCGCCGGGCCCGACAGCGAGATCGTCACCTGGCAGGGGTCCGCCAGTTGGGTCTCGTACGCGAAGGTGGCGTCGTCGAAGGAGGTCTCCAGGCGACCGCTCATCGAGTCCGTCGCGCTGGCGGCGCCACAGGAGGCACCCGGACCGCCGGGGACACCGGGGTCGTCCCCGCCACCGCCGCCACCACCGTCACCCACGGTGACCGTGACGCTCTCGGTCGCGCTGGCACCCTGGTCGTCCGTGACGGTGAGTTCGACCGTGTACTCGCCCGCCTCGGTGTAGGCGTGCTCGACGATCACGCCGTCGGCGCTCGTGCCGTCACCGAAGTCCCACTCGTAGGTGGCGACGCGCCCGTCGGGGTCAGAGGCGATGATGGCGTCGAAGCCGACCCGCTCGCCGACCGGCGCCGAGCGCGTCTCGACGTTGATCCGCGGGACCGGCGCCTCGTTGTCGGGGTTCTCGGGGTCGCCCGGCTCACCGGGCGCTCCGGGCTCCTCGCCCCCGCCACCGCCGCCGGTGCCGGACTCCTCGATGGTGAGCTCGTACTCCCCGCCGCCGGTGTACGAGGACACCAGGATACCGAACTCGGCGTCGCCCGAGAGGACCTGGTCGTCGACGGTGATCTCCTCGTCGGAGCCGAACGTCCACGACCGCTGGTCGTAGTTCGACGCCGACGGCGTCGAGCCGTCGTGGGTGAGGTACAGGTCGAGGTCCGACCCGGACCCACCCGACAGCGACACCGTCACGTCACAGGGCTCGGCGGTCTTCGTCTCGTACACGAACGACGCCGTGTCGCCGGCGCCGTTCAGGCTGCCGGACTCGGTCGTCGTCTCGACCGTGTCACCGCAGGAGCCACCCGGAGCGCCGGGCGTGCCGGGGTCGTCGACTGGGTCGCCGCTCACCGTGAGGGTGGCGGTCTCCGTGGCGCTGCCGCCCGTGCTGGCGGTGACGGTCATCTCGGCGGTGTACTCGCCCGGCTCCGAGTAGGCGTGCTCGACGACGGCACCGCTCTTGGTCGTGCCGTCGCCGAGCGCCCACTCGTAGGTGTCGACCGTCCCCTCGACGGCGAACGACAGCGAGCCGTCGAACTCGACGGACTCGCCGGTCGCCGGACTCGACGTGGAGACGGTCATGTCCGGCACCGGCGGCTCGCCCGAGCCGCCACCGCCGCCCCCGCCACCGCCGCCGGTGCCGCCCTCGACGATGGCGGCGGCGTCGACCTGGCCCGCGCCCTGTTCGGACTCGGGGAGACCGATATCGCTCGCCGTCTGTTTCAGGCGGTTGCGCAGTTCCGTCCCGGAGAGGTCCGGGTATGCGGCCTTGCCCAGCGCCGCCACGCCGGCCGCGACCGGACACGACATCGACGTGCCGGAGATGCGGTTGTACTGCTCGAAGTCACTCGCCCAGGTCGACAGCACGTTCACGCCGGGCGCCGTGACGTCGACCGCGTCACCGAAGTTCGAGAAGCGAGCCAGTTCCTCGTTCTCGTCGACCGCGGAGACGCCGACGACCCCCTCGAAGCCGGCGGGGTACTGGGTCTGACTGCTGCCGTCGTTGCCGGCCGCCGCGAGCACGACGGCGCCCTCGTTCTGTGCGAAACTGATCGCGTTCGCGAGCGTCTCCGCCGGACCACCGCCGCCCAGGGACATATTGATCACGTCGGCGCCGCGCTCGGCGACGTACTGGACGGAGTCGGCGACGGACTGGAGACTGCCACCGCGGGGGCCGAGCGCCCGGGCACTGATCAGCGTCGAGTCACTGATCCCGGCGACGCCCTCGGCGTTGTCCGTGGTCGCGGCCGCCAGTCCCGCGACGTGGGTGCCGTGGTTCTCGCGGGCGCCCGGCATCGGGTCGTCGTCACCGTCGACGAAGTCCCGGCCCGGGTCGTCGGGGAACCGGTCACGGAGGTCGGGGTGCTCGTAGTCGACGCCCGTGTCGACGATGCCGATCGTCACCTCGTCGGAGCCAAGCGTCGTCTCCCACGCCTCCGGGGCGTTCACCTGTGGCGGGAAGTACTGTTCGGAGTACTGGGGGTCGTCCGGCGTCACCTCGGACTGGACTCCCTCCTGTACCCCGAGCGGATAGTACGTGCGGTTCTGTTCGGTGTAGCGGACCTCCGGCATGGTCCCCATCTGTGCCTCGATCGAGGACTGTGCCAGCCAGCCGGCGTCCGACGGCATCCGGACCGTGAGGTACCGCAGGTCGTCGTTGCGGTGAACGACCTCCGCCTCCGGCGGCGCCCTGGCCACCACGTCGTCCATGTCCGCGGCCGCGGACACGCCGACGATGATCTCGTCGTCCTCGTCCAGTTCCTGGCCCGACCCCACGCCGCTGAGCGCGACCGCACCACCGGCGGCGCCCGTCGACCTGAGGAACGTTCGCCTGTCGACCGTCCGTTCGTTACTGTCCCCCATGTTACCGTGTTCCACGACGAGTAACCCCTACTTAAATTTTGATATTTGGAACGGAAAAATTGGGATCACTGACGGGAAACATACCGGACGCGAGCGGGTCGCGTCCGGCGAGCGTCGGTCGAACGACACCCCCCTTATTTACGAAACCTGTACTAACACACGCTTTCGTCTGTGTTTGTTAACGCCGGCCGCCGCGAGAGTATCTTACACAGTCTCCGGGAGCTCAAAAAGAAGCGGGCGGTCGCGGGTCCCTGGGGCACCGACGGCGACCCCGTGGCCCCCCGACCGAGCGTCCGCCGACGCCGTCCCGCCGGGCGTGTGGGTCTGTCCGGAGGAAGCGCCGCGCCTAAGCCCGCCGGGGCGCAATCGGGGGTATGTCGATCGACGGGCCCGTCCTCGACAATCACCTCCACCTCGATCCGGCGAACGGGCGCGGGATCGAGGCGGTCGAGGAGTTCGCCCGCAGCGGCGGCACGCACATGCTCGTGGTGAACAAGCCCTCCTGGTCGCTCGGGCCGCTGCCGGACCACCCCGACGACTTCCGGCCCGTGTTCGAGACGACATTCGAGACCGTCGAGCGCGCGAGCGCGGTCCTGCCGGGGCGGGCCTGGCCCGTCCTCGGCGTCCACCCCGGACTGGTGTCGAAACTCGTCGACGACGGTCACGACCCCGCGTCGGCGACCGACCTGATGCGTGGCGGGCTCGACGTGGCCGCCGAGTACGTCGCCGACGGGCGGGCGCTGGCGCTGAAGTCCGGCCGCCCACACTACGAGGTGAGCGCGGCGGTGGGGGACGCCTCCAACGCCGTCACGCGTCACGCCTTCGCCTTGGGCGCCGAGCATGACTGCGCGGTGCAGTTGCACACCGAGGCCAGCGAGGACCTCACCGAGCTGGCCGACTGGGCCCGCGAGGCGGGCATGGAGCCCCACCGCGTCGTCAAGCACTACGCCGCTGGCCGCCTGGCGGGCCCCACCCCGAGCGTGATGAGCGAGCGCGACCGCCTCCGGCGGGCCGCCGAGTCCGGCGACCCCTTCCTGATGGAGACGGACTTCGTGGACGACCCCGACCGTCCCGGGGCCGTCATGGGTCCCCGGACGGTACCCCGGCGCGTGCGCTGGCTGCTGGAGGATGGGTACGACGACGCCGTCGACCGCGCCCACGTCGAGACGCCCCGCGAGGTGTACGGGATCGACACCCCGGAGACGCTTGACGGCTGAGACCGGCGGACTGCGACGGGCCGTCGCGGCGAGCGGGTCGCCAGCGGGCGGCGCTCGAGCGGCGAGGGCAAGGGTTATCACTCGGCCGGAGGAGGAGCATGGTATGAGCGAGGCCCCTCAGGAGTTCTACTCTCCGGAGCGGTGGCAGAACTGGGTCGAGCGCGTCCAGGAGACGGAGATCGACCCCGAGGACGAGGACTCCGGTCGACTCCTGCTGAACATGCAGGACGACACCGCCATCGCCGTCGCGAAGGTGCTCACCGCCTTCGAGGACGGCCACCTGGAGGACGAGGAGGCACTGGACGAACTCGCCGACATCCGCGCCGTGGTCCTGGACGAGGTCGACATCGAGGACGAGGACACGCTGATGCTGATCGACGGCGTCCAGACCTCCCTGGCCTGTGTGTTCGAGGCCGCCATGCAGTACGTCGCCGCCGGGCCCGCCGACGAGGCCACCATCGAGGAGTACGTCGACGCCGCCGCCGAGGCCGAGGCCGACGAGGAGTTCGACGCCGCCTTCTCCTACGTCGCCCAGGCCGGCACGCTCGTCGTCGACGGCGCCGAGATGGACATGGACCTGCTGGAGGACGTGGAGTACGGCCTCGTCACCGAGTGGGTCAACGGCGTCGGCAGTCTCCAGTCCGCGCTCGCGGACCCCGAGGTCGTCGAGGAAGAGGACGAGGACTGAAACCGAAACTGAGACGTCCCGCAGTCGCCACCGCTCTCCGTGCGCTCCGCTGGGTCGCTCTTGTCTGGATCCAGGCGTTTAGAGAGCGCTCAGAATCGAACGTGCTCGGTCTCTGTTGGACAACTCACGAAGCCCTCGGCGTGGTCTCTGGTTCGGGTGTGCTCGATCTCGGTACGGAGACGAACGAAGCCCTCGGCGTGCTCTCAGCGGGTGCTCTCGATCCCGAGTAGTAGGCCCCCGAAGCCCTCGGCGTGCTCGTCGGTTCTGCGTCGCTGCGCTCCTCACTCGCTTCGCTCGTTGCGGTGCTTGCGTCCTCAGAACGCGACCACCGCGCCTCGCCCTTCGA
>CAYODS010000167.1:2574-5326 GCA_964402765.1 uncultured Halobacteriales archaeon | reverse complement strand
CACCAGATCCTGCTGGCGGAGAAGGCGAAGGAACTGGCAAGCGACACCGAGGAGGCCGACTACCCGATCCGGCTGCTGTCGGTCGACTCGCTCACCGCCCACTTCCGCGCGGAGTACGTCGGCCGTGGCGAGTTGGCCGAGCGCCAGCAGAAGCTCAACAAGCACCTCCACGACCTGATGCGGATCGGCGACCTGCACAACACCGCCGTTCTCGTGACGAACCAGGTCGCCTCCAACCCCGACTCATACTTCGGCGACCCCACCCAGCCGATCGGCGGCAACATCCTCGGGCACACCTCCACCTTCCGCATCTACCTCCGCAAGTCGAAGGGCACCAAGCGGATCGTCAAGCTCGACGACGCCCCCAACCTCGCCGACGGCGAGGCCGTGATGCGCGTCGAGAACGACGGGATCGTCCCCGAGTAGCTACGCGACGACGAGACGGTCGGCGCCGACCTTCTCGACGACGCCCTCGCGGACGAGACACTCGACGCTGCGCTCGACCGCCGGGCGGTCGAGGTCGTACTCGCGGCGTGCGCGACCGATCACCCACTCGTACGGGACCGGTCCGTCCGCCTGGTCGGTCAGTCGCTCGATCAGCATCAGGGCGATCGCCTCCGGTGGAGCGAACGTCCCCTCGTCGTACCCCCCGCCAGCCGGCGTGTCCTCCGGGAGAGACCGTGCCTCGGGTACGGGTTCGTACATCGGTGTAGTCCTCTCGTTTACGTGTCTCGGTAGCGTACAGTGTCGTCAATCGATACGAACAGAGCACACAGACGCGCGAGCCACACTTAACCCTTGTTACGGGACGGCAGGGAGCGACGAGGACCGGAGCCGTCAGACACGCGTCGGACGGCCGCGCGACTTTTGTCCGCGGGGGGGCAAGCGTCGACGATGGCGGAGCACCCGCTGAAACAGCGGTTCGTCCTCGACACGTCGGTGTTTCTCACCGAGGAGATCCGTCGCGACGACGAGGACCTGGCGGCGGCGCTCGATCGCTTCCTCGACCTGATCGCCGAGGCGAAACTGTCGCTGGACATCTCGGCGTACATGCCGCCGTCGGTGTACGAGGAACTGACCGCGATTCTCGACGAGCGTGGCGTCGACCCCGAGATCACCGACCGGCTCAGCACCTGGGTGATAAAGAAAAACCCCGCCCGCTTCGAGGTGATGGTGCCCGCGGAGATCGTCTACGGCTTCATCGACGAGATGTCGGACCGCGTCAACCAGGGACTGCGCGTCTCCGAGGACGCCGTGCGGCGCCTGGAGGAGGGTCGCGAGGAGCCCGACGAGGAGTACATGACCGCGGTCGACCAGGTCATCTCGGACCTGCGGGACGACTACCGGTCGACGCTGCGCCAGGGCGTGCTCGACTCCCGGGAGGACTTCGATCTGCTCATCCTGGCCCGCGAACTGGAGGCCGGTGTCGTCACCGAGGACACCGGCGTCATCGCCTGGGCGGAGGACTTCGGCCTGCGGTACCTCCGCGGGCGTGACTTCCCGGCACTCCTAGAGCAGTACCTCGCCGCCAGCGCCGAGGGCGACGTGCCCGAGAACGGCGCCTAACCCCGCTCCTCGACGACCAGGGTGTACTCGCCGGTGCCGCTGAAGGCAGTGACGGCGATCCCCAGAGTGGCGTCCGGCGACACCTGGTCGAGGGTGATCTCCTCGTCGGAGCCGAAGGTCCACGAGCGGCGGTCGTAGTTCGTCGGCGACGGGCGCGTGCCGTCCCGGGTGAGGTAGAGGTCGAGATCGGCCCGGCCGGTCCCGGACAGCGACACCGTCACGCCACACGGACTGTCGGTCTCCGGCTCGTAGGTGAACGTCGCCGGCCGTCCCGGGGCGACCTCCCCGGTTTCGCGGGTGCGCACCACCTCGCCGTCACAGCCGTCGCCGCTCCCGCCGCCGGGGTCGCCGTCGCCGCCGTCGCCACCGCCGCTGCCGTCGTAGGCGGAGAACAGCGGGAACGAGTCGTCGAAGTTCGTCGTCGTGATCACCGTCGAGTCGGCGTTCAGGTTGTTTATCGAGTCCTCCACCGAGTCGCCGTTCAGTCGCAGGTCCGTCTCCAGTTCGCGCGCGAGGGCGTTGAGCCGGTCGCGGGCGTCACTCGGCGCGGTCGAGGCACCCATCAGCACGACCGCACCGCCGTCTCGCGCGAACTCCCGCAGCGCCGTCGCCTCGTCGAAGGTGAACGGCTCCGCCGGCGTCGTGACGACCACCGCCCGGTACGGGTCCAGGTCGACGCTGTCGAGCTCGTTGCGCTGGTCGAACTCGACGCCGACCCCCTCCAGGTACCGCTGGTAGTAGGCGGCGTCCTCGTTCGACAGCGCGTAGTCGGCGCCGAACTGGCCGTGCCCGCCGTCGATGAGCACGTCACCGTCGCGGTCGCCGTGCGAGAGGTAGTCGAGCAGGTTCGTCAGGAACGCGAAGTTGCCGTACTCCGAGGTGTCGACGGCGAAGTCCTCCTCCTTCTCGTAGTCCTCGGAGATCAGCAGGCCACCGACGACCCCGACGTTTGCCTCCTCGTCGACGCCCACGAGCGGGATGTCCCGGTAGGACACGTCACCCCATCCCCAGTCGGGCCCGCCGCCGATGGGCTCGTCGCCGCCGCCGGGTACCCCCGGCAGGTCGTCCGGGTCGTCGCCCGGATCGCCCGGCTCACCGGGGTCGTCACCCGGGTCACCCGGATCGCCCGGATCGCCGAAGTCAGGATCGTCGCCCGGATCGCCCGGGTCGCCGAAGTCAGGATCGT
>CAYODS010000167.1:0-2474 GCA_964402765.1 uncultured Halobacteriales archaeon | reverse complement strand
GATCGTCGCCCGGATCGCCCGGGTCGCCGAAGTCAGGATCGTCGCCCGGATCGCCTGGGTCGCCGAAGTCAGGATCGTCGCCAGGGTCCTCGGGCGGGTCGATGCCGATCTCGCCGGCGGTCGTGAGCCACGGGACGTCGATGCCGTCGTCGCCGTCGAAGGACTGGGTGGCGTCGCTCGCGGCGAAGACGGGAACGCGGCTCTCGTCGATACTGCCCCACTGGGTGCGTACCGACACCGGTTTCGGGACGAACAGGTCCTCGACGGGGTCGTTCCGGATCGGGTCGGTGGCACCGACGTCGCTGTCGGCCCACACGCCCCGGCCGGCGGCCCGGGCGTCGGCCTCGGCCTCGGCGAAGGCGTCGTGTTTGCTGTGCCCGGAGCCGTACACCCGGGCCTGGCCCTCGGCGACGAGTTCGCGGTTGTACAGGCGCGTGCTGATGCCATCCTCGTACTCGATGTAGCCGAGCAGGCGGCCGAACTCGTCGCGGACGGCGCTGTTCTCGTCGAAGAACAGGGTCACCCGCTTCCCGGCGAGTCGCTGCTTGCCGAACTCGGAGGCACGGGTCCCCCAGCGACCCAGCGTCCGGAGGGACTCGATGCCCTCCCACTCCTGTTCGCGCTCGTAGCGCTGGTTCTCGGGCGTCTCGGCGGTGTCGACGCCCAGCACGCGGACGTTCTCGGTGCGGCCGTCGTCGAACGCCACGGTAACGGTGTCGCCGTCGGTCACCTCGGTCACGTCCACCTCGTACCGCTTGCCGGGCTCCAGCCCGATCCCGTCGCGGTCGGCGAGGTACGGCGTCGCCAGGTCGGTGAACCGGTCCGTGATCGGCTGGAAGTTCTCGCCGGCGTTGCGGGTCGGGTCGACGACCTGGTCGTCGTTGAACCGGAAGCCGACGCCGAGTGCCTCGGCGACGGCGTTGAGGTTGGCCGTCTCGTCGAAGTCACGGAAGTCGGACTGGTGGAACAGAAAGAGGGCGCCGCCGCCGTCGACGAACGACCGCAGCGCCTCGGTCTCGCTCGCCGAGAACGACTGCGAGGGCGAGGTGACCACGAGGGCGTCCGCGGTCGCGAGGTCCGTCGCCAGGGCGGTCGTCGCCTCTACGTCGTAGCCGTTGTCCTCGGCGTACGCCTCGAACACGCTGTAGGCCGCGAGGTCGTAGAACTGGCCGTGGCCCTCGTCGAACAGCACCCGTCCGCCGCCGACGTGTTCGTCCAGCGCGTTCAGCAGGAACTCCTCGTTGCCGTACTGGTAGTCGCGCTGCGTGACGAACGGACCACCGAACCCCAGCACGTCGCCGTCGACGGCGACCATCGGGATCCGGCCGTCGTAACTGACCGCGTCGCCGTTGCCGTCGCTGTCCGTGTTCGTCGCCGCCTCCCCCGCCCACACCGCAACGAGGGAGTCGTCGTCCAGTTGCGTGCCGTCCGCGTCGAGTAGGCTCCCCGCGGAGTCGAACGCAAGCGGGGATATCTCGCCGGTGGTGCGTGCCGCCGCGCGGTCGAGGGTCGCGGTCAGGAGGCCACCCGCCACGCTGCCTCCGACCGCCGAGAGGAACTCCCGTCGACGCATCATTGTCATCGAGTAACCCACCCCACATAATTTCTTGGGTCGAAGTGTTAGTACAATACCCTCAACTATGCAAACTATATACCGGCGGCTATGTCAGCGAACTAGCGTGAGGGGGCCGGGTGGCTTTTGTCGGCCGAGTGTCTGGGCGTGGGTATGAGCGAGGGTGAGGCGGACGACCCGGCAGCCGACGCCTTCCAGGCGCTGGGTGACGAGGCGCGGCTGTCGACGCTGACGGCGCTTCTGGACCGCGACCCGCCGGTCTCGTTCTCCGAGTTGCGGGCGGTGACCGGCGTCGACCCCTCCGCGCGCTTCGCCTACCACCTGCGGCAACTGGAGGGCCGGTACGTCGAGAAGGTCGTCGAGGACGGCGACTCGCTGGGCTACCGGCTCACCTACGCGGGGCGGAAGGTCGCCCGCGCGGTCACGGCGGGGACATACACCGACAGCGTCGACCTCGACGGCGTGGCACTCGACGCCGACTGCCCGCACTGCGGCGCCGGGGACCTGTCGGCGACCTCGGTCGACAACGTCGTCGGCGTGGCGTGTGCGGGTTGTGACCGGCCGGTGCTGTCGCTGCCGTTCCCCCCGCGTGGGTACCGCGACCGCGACGCCGAGACCGTGCCGCGGGCGTTCGACCGCCACCACCGCCACCGCCTGGCGCTGCTGCGAGAGGGGGTCTGCCCGGAGTGCAGCGGCCGCGTCGAGACGACCGTCGAGACGCCGCCAGACGCGGACGAGGGCGGGGAGGCGCCCGGCGTCGACCGGACGCCTGAGACGGCGGGCCGCGTACTCGCCGCCTTCGAGTGCCGGACCTGCGGGCACGGCGTCCGCACCCCGGTGACGCTTTCGCTTCTGACCCACCCCGCCGTGGCCGCCTTCTACCACGACCACGGCGAGGACG
>CAYODS010000166.1:0-5344 GCA_964402765.1 uncultured Halobacteriales archaeon | reverse complement strand
ACGGTGTCGCCCATCTTCTCGTCGAACAGCATGTTGTAGGTGAACCGGTCGATGGCGCGGTTCATGCCGATCCCCAACTCGCCCAGGCGGCGGGCGCCGGCGTCGGTCTCCAGCAGGCCGGTGAGCACGTCCTCGTTCTTGCCCGCGGAGTGCTGGACGACCTCGCCGTCCTCGAACCGGAGGAACACGTCCTCGACCTCCCGACCCTGCGTGTACAGCGGCATGTCGAAGAGGACCTCGCCCTCGACGCTGTCGGGGACGGGCGCGGTGAACACCTCGCCGCCGGGGAGGTTGTGGGTGGCGTCGTCGTTCAGCGTGTTGTTGCCGGCGACGCTCATCCGCAGGTCCGTCTCCTCGCCGGAGACGATCCGCACCTCCTCTGCCGGGTCCATCAGTTCGACCATCTGCTCTTGGTGGGCGCGCTGGGCCGCCCAGTCCTTGTTGACGGCGTCGTACACGAAGTTCTCGTAGGCCTCGGTGGACATCTCCGCGAGCTGGGCGTTCGCCGGCGTGGGGTGCTGGGTGAGACACCACTGCGTCGACAGGCGCTCGTCCAGCACGGGCTGGCGGGCCTGTGAGCGGGCGCTCTCGGTCTCGGGGTCCACGTCGGCGGTCTCGGTGGCGTTCGCGTTCGCCCGCACCGAGACGTGCACGTCACACTCCTCGACGGCGGCGAGTTCGTGGGCCGGCGTCTCGAAGTCCTCGGGGGCGGCCGCCCGGAGGTACGCCCGGTGGGCGCGCTCGCTGCCGAAGAACGCGAGCGGCGTCGCCCCGCGGTCACCGATCGACTCGTGCAGCGCCACCACGAGGTCCTCCGCGACCGGCGGCGCGACGATCGCCACCTGGTCGCCGGCCTCGATGTCCGTCGAGTGCTCCGCGACGATCTCCGCGTGCTCGCGAACGCGTGGGTCCATACTCCCGATCGCGGCGCGGCGGGCAAACCGCTTCGGTTTCCGCTCGCCGCTACGCACCGTCGACCCGCTCTTTGACCGCCTGGCGGTCGATCTTGTCCGGGCCAGCGGTGGGCATCTCCTCGACGAACGACAGCCGACGGGGGTGCTTGAACCGCGCCAGGCGGTCGTCGAGAAAGTCCCGCAAGGCGTCGAGAGTGAGCGAGTCGTCGCCCTGGACGACGGCGTGGCCCACCTCGCCCCAGTGCTCGTCGGGGACGCCGACGACGACGACCTCCTCGACGGCGGAGTGGGCGACGACGGCGTCCTCCACCTCCGCGGGGTAGACGTTCTCCCCGCCGGAGACGAACATGTTCTTCTTGCGCCCCTCGATGTAGTGGAAGCCGTCCCCGTCGACGCGGGCGAGATCGCCCGTCGACACCCATCCGTCGCCGAAGGCCTCGGCGGTGGCGGCCCCGTTCCGCCAGTAGCGGTCGCCCGCCGCCGGACTCGCGAGTTCGAGTTCGCCGATCTCCCCCTGCTCGACGGGGTCGCCGTCGTCGTCGACGATGCGCGTGGAGACGTACGGCGCCGGCACGCCGACGCCGTCGGCCTTCGAGCGGTCCCAGTCGTCGGGCATCGCGAAGTTGTTGGGGCCACACTCGGTCAGCCCGTACCCCTGCGAGAGGTCCACGTCGCGCTCCCACCAGGCCTCCATCACCTGCTTCCGGCAGGGGCCGCCGCCGGACTTCACGAACCGCAGCGTCGAGAGGTCCGTCTCGGCCCACCCGGGGTGGTCGACCATCGCCCGCAGCACCGCCGGGACCGCCACGAGCACCGTCGCCCCCAGGCGCCCGACCGAGTCGAGCACCTCGGCGGGGTCGAACTCCCGGGCGACCGCCACCTCGCCGCCCACCTGAAACAGGGGGACCGTCAGGACGTTCCAGCCGCCGGTGTGGAAGAGGGGAAAGGTCATCGGCGTCACGTCGTCCGGGCGCAGTCCCCACGCCGTGATCGTGTTGAACGCGTTCCACAGCAGGCCGCCGTGCGTGATCACGGTCTCCTTCGGCGTCCCCGTCGACCCGCCGGTGTGCAGGAACACCGCCGGGTCCGCCATCGACACCGACGCTCGCGGCGGGTCCCCGTCGACCCCGGCCAGTGCGGCGTCGTAGCGCTCGTCGGCCGCCGGGCCGGCGTCCCCGGGGTCCGGGTCGGGGCCGTCCGCGCCCGCCACGCCGCCGGTCGCGAGCGCCAGCGTCGGCGGGCGCTCGTCCAGGGCCGCGAGTGCCTCGTCGGCGTCGTCGAGGAAGGGCGTCTCGACGGCGGCCAGCGCGGGCTCCACGTCGGCGAGCAACTCACGGAGTTCCGGCGGCGCGAGGCGGTGTGACAGCGGAGCCAGCACCGCACCGAGGCGGGCCGCCGCGAGAAAGAGGTCGACAACCTCGGGGCGGTTGCGCGAGACGACGGCCACGCGGTCGCCCCCGGTGACGCCGTGGGCGTCGAGCAGGGCGGCCGCGCGGTCGGCCCGGCGGTCGAGGGCCGCGTAGGTCAGCGCCGTCCCCGTCGTCGTGTCCCGCAGACCGACGGCGTCGGGCGAGAGGCGGGCGCGGCGCTCGACGTGCCCGCCGACCCAGTCGTACGGTCGCGAGGAGTGCTCGTGGACCGGCGCGAACCCGTCGGGGGCGTCCGGACGACGGTCGGTCACCACCCACCACCCCGTCGGTCGGGGGTCGTCCGCGTGCGGTGTCGTGTCATCGCCGGAGACCTCGGGGCGATCGCCAATCAACCCCCGGGTTCGTCCCAACACCGAAGTCCCCCCGCGCCCTCCTCGGAGACGATGGACCGCCCACGCGTCGCGCTTTTGAACGCCTCGTACGACGCGACGAACACGCGCCGGAACTTCCGGCGGGAACTGGACGCGAGCGTCGAGGAGTTCAACGCCACCGACGGCCACCTGCCCCGCGAGTTCGACCACGACGCCGTCGTCGTCACCGGGTCCCGCGCCTCGGTGTACTGGGACGAGGACTGGATCGACGCCACCCGCGAGACTGTCCGGCGGGCGCTCGACCGCGAGTTGCCCGTCCTGGGCGTCTGCTGGGGCCACCAGCTGCTGGCGGACACCCTCGGGGGCACCGTCGAGGCCATGGACGACCGCGAGATCGGCTACCGGGAGATCGAACTGACGGACGCGGGCCGCGCGGACACCCTTTTCGCCGGCGTCGACTCCCCGCTTCTGGCCTTCACCACCCACGGCGACAGCGTCGTCGACCTCCCCGACGGCGCCACGCGTCTCGCCGAGAACGACTACGGCCTCCAGGCGTTCCGGCACGGTACCGGCGTCGGCGTGCAGTTCCACCCCGAGTACGACCGGCGCACGGCCAGGGAGGTGACCCGCGGCAAGGACCTCCCCGCACAGCGCGAGCGGCGGGTGCTCGACGGAATCACCGACGAGAACTACCGGCGGGCGTCCCGGACGAAGACGCTGTTCGGGAACTTCACCGACGCACTTCCCGCGCGGGCGGCCGACTGAGCGTCGCGTCCGTCGCCGCGGAGACGGTGAAACCTAAGAGTCTCCGGCGAGATCGTGGGGACAGGTATCATGTCAGTCGTGGAGTCGCTCAAGCAACCGGAGTACATCG
Organism: uncultured Halobacteriales archaeon; assembly: GCA_964402765.1. Classification (GTDB taxonomy): domain Archaea; phylum Halobacteriota; class Halobacteria; order Halobacteriales; family SW-7-71-33; genus SW-7-71-33. The sequence continues at coordinate 1,815 of CAYODS010000166.1, read as the reverse complement.
GCGAGAACCGCTGTACTCCGTGCACGATCGCCAACAGCGTCATCGCCGTCGCCGGGAGCGCGGCGCTGTCGGGCGTGCTCGTGACGGGTGGGGTCGGCGTGGGGGTCGCCGCCGGCGCCGGAGCCGTCGCGCTCGCGCTGTCGACGGCGGCGATCTACCTGCGGGGGTACCTCGTTCCGTACACGCCGACGCTCACGAAGCGGTACTTCCCGGACTGGCTGCTCGCGAAGTTCGACAAACTGCCCGAGGACGGCGACGCCGACGAGCCCCTGGAGCACGACGTCGACCCGGAGTCGGTGCTCCTGGAGGCGGGGGCCGTCGAGCCCTGTGCCCACGAGGACGACTTCTGTCTCACCGACGACTACCGCTCGGCCTGGCACGACGGGATGCGGCGGGTGGCCGAGGCTGGCGTCGAGACCGACGACATCGTCTCCGTGCTCGATCTCGATCTCGACCTGGACGAGGCCGCGCTCACCCACCACGGCGAGGCGATCCTCCTGACGGTGAACAACCAGGAACTCGGCAAGTGGGAGTCCGACGCCGCGCTGGTCGCCGACGTGGCCGGCGCCCGGGTCCTGGCGGGCCGGTACGACGCCTGGGCCCAGTTGACCGCCGCCGACCGCTCGACGGTGCTGCGGGGCCTGCGGGTGTTCGCCGAGACCTGCCCGCTGTGTGACGGCGACATCGAACTCGGCCAGCACACCGAGGAGTCCTGCTGTCGCTCCTACGAGGTGGTCGCGGTGACGTGTGACGACTGCCAGTCGCGGCTGTTCGAGCAACCCGCCGACCGCCTGGCCGCCGACTGACCACTCTCCGCCGACTCCCCCGTCCCGTTCTCACGGTCGCCCGCCCGCTCGACGCCCCGAGAGGGACAGCGCTTTTGCCGACTGCCCCCGTCGTCGGCGTATGCTCGACTACGTCTCGCTGGAGGCCGACCTCGACAGCGAGGAGCGACTCATCCGTGACACCGCCCGCGAGTTCGTCGAGGACCGCGTGAAACCGGACATCGGCGAGCACTACGAGGCGGGCACCTTCCCCCGCGAGTTGGTCGAGGAGATGGGCGAACTGGGGTTTTACGCCCCGAACCTCGACGGCTACGACCTGCCCAACGTCAGCGAGACGGCGTACGGCCTGCTGATGCAGGAACTCGAAGCGGGCGACTCCGGCGTCCGGTCGATGGCCTCGGTCCAGGGCGCACTCGTCATGTATCCCATCCACGCCTTCGGCAGCGAGGCCCAGAAGGAACGCTGGCTTCCCCGCCTGGCGACGGGCGAGGCGGTCGGCTGTTTCGGTCTGACCGAACCCGACCACGGCTCGAACCCCAGCGCGATGGAGACCACCGCTGAGCGAAGCTCGGCGTCGTCCCGCTCTGGGAACGAGACCACCGCCGAGAAAGACGCCGACGGCGACGGCTACGTGCTCAACGGGACCAAGACCTGGATCACCAACTCGCCCATCGCCGACGTGGCCGTCGTCTGGGCTCGTGATCTCTCCAGCGAGGACCACCCCGTCCGCGGGTTCCTCGTCGACACCGACCGCGACGGCGTCACCACCAACGAGATCGACGGCAAACTGTCGATGCGTGCCTCCGTCACCGGCGACATCACCCTCCGCAACGTCCACGTCCCCGACGAGGCCGTTCTCCCGGGCGTGGAGGGCATGAAGGGCCCGCTCTCCTGTCTCACGCAGGCCCGCTACGGCATCGCCTGGGGCGCCGTCGGCGCCGCTCGTGACTGCTTCGAGACCGCCCGCGAGTACGCCACCGACCGCGAGCAGTTCGGCGGCCCCATCGCCCGCTTCCAGCTTCAGCAGGAC
>CAYODS010000165.1:0-5464 GCA_964402765.1 uncultured Halobacteriales archaeon | reverse complement strand
CGCAAATCGAAGATTTGCTGGATCCCAAAATCGCCGCTGGCGATTTTGAGGACGCGCCTCGCTCGCTCCGCTCGCTGCGGTGCTTACGTCGTCAGACCCGACCACCACGCCTCGCCCTTCGATTCCGCCAGGGTAAGCGGGCGGTCCCCACACCTCCCCGCCCGGTCGCGGGAGTCGCTCGGGGCGCTCGCTTTCGCTCACACCCCTCGCAGCAGGCGACCGGGCGCTACCGGTCGGCGGTGACACCGGAGCGAAGCCGGAGGACGCCGGACTACAGACGGACGGGGACGCCGCGCTCGTGGAGGTACTCCTTGACCTCCCGCACGGAGTAGGTGCCGAAGTGGAAGATCGAGGCCGCGAGGGCGGCGTCGGCGCCCGCCTCGAACGCCTCCAGGGCGTGCTCGGGGCCGCCACACCCGGAGGAGGCGATCACCGGCGTCGAGGTGGCGTCACACACGGCCCGGACGAGCGGGATGTCGTAGCCGTCCTCCGTGCCGTCGGCGTCGATGGAGTTGACGAACAGCTCGCCCGCGCCGCGCCGTTCGGCCTCCCGTGCCCACTCGACCACGTCACGGCCGGTGCCCTCGCGGCCCCCCTTGATCGTGCACTCGAACCAGCAGGACTCCCCGTCGACCCGCTCGTAGTGCTCGCCCTGCTCGTCGAACCGGCGCCGGGCGTCGACGCTCACCACCATGCACTGGCTGCCGAAGGCCGCGGCGCCCTCCTCGATGAGCGCGGGTCGCTCCAGCGCCGCCGTGTTGATCGACACCTTGTCGGCGCCAGCCCGCAGCGTCTCCTTGACGTCCTCGCGGGTGCGGATGCCACCCCCCACCGTCAGCGGGATGAACACCTCGTCGGCGATCTCCTCCACGACGCCGAGCATCGTCTCCCGGCCCTCTGCGGAGGCGGTGATGTCCAGGAAGACGAACTCGTCGGCGCCCGCCTCGTTGTACCGGCGGGCCATCTCCACGGGGTCGCCCGTGTGTTCGAGGTCCTGGAAGTTCACCCCCGTGTAGACGGCCGGGTCGCCGTCGTCGTCCAGGTCGACGTCGATGCAGGGGATGATCCGCTTGGTGAGCGCCATCTACCCACACTACGCCCGCCGGCCGAAAAAGCCGACCGGTCTACCGCACCGACGCCGCCACCCGCTCGAAGGCGGTCTCGCAGGGCGGGCCGTCGGCGTACTCGTACCGCACGCCCCCGGCACCGAACGAGAGCACCGACGACGAGCGCGTGCCGAAGCCCTCGCCGTGGACGCAGACGCCGAACTCGTGGTCCGCGATCGCCGCCTTGGCCCGCTCGCGCCACGCCGCCGGCGACTCGCCCGGCTCGGGCTGGAGGTGGGCGCGCAGTCTGTCGGCGCTTGCGGCCTGCTCGCGGGCCGCCTCCTCGCGTCGCCGGGGGACGACGTACTCCCCGTCCGCGCCGACGTTCACCACGGCGTGTACCCCGGGTTCGAGCGTGCGCGTCCGCAAGGCGCCGTCGTACTCCAGGTAGATCGCCGCCGCGGGGTCGTCGTCACCCGTCGCGGCTCCACCGCCCTCGGCGGCGAACTCCTCCGGCGGGTCGCCGGCGAAGCCGTCGGCGACGAGCAGGTTGAAAGGGCTGTACGACCGCTCGGCCACCTCGCGCTCGACCAGCCGGGCCGCTCGCTTGGCGGTGGGCTGGGCCAGTGCGTCCCGCACCAGCAGGCCACGGGACCGCTCGCCCTCCTGCGGGTCGTCGGTCCACCGGTTCGTCACCCCCGCGAACACGCCGCGCTCGTTGTAGCCGATCCAGGTCCCCCCCGCCTCCCCGTCCCGCGGCGCGACGACGGTCAGCTCGTCCTCGCGGCGCTGTGGACCGGTCGAGGGGCGGTCCAGGCGCTCGTCCCGGTTGGCGGCGACCACGAGCGGCTCGTCGGCGAACACACCCCAGGCGACCGTCAGCGTGCACATACCCGGCGGTTGGCGGCCGACGGGCAAAAACCCGCGCTCCCGTCCCCGCTCAGTCCGCCTCGTCCGTCTCATCCGCCAGTTCGCGCGCGGTATCCCGGTCGACGGTGCCCGACGCCGTCCGCGGCAGGGCGCCGACGAACCGCAGCGTGCGGGGCACCGCGTGACCCGGCAGGCGCTCCCGGCAGGCCTCCAGCAACCGCTCGCGGGTCAGCTCCGTCGCCTCGCTCCCGGCGTCGTCCGCGCGCACCACGAGGGCGGCCACCCGCTCGCCCCACTCCGGGTCGGGCACGCCGACGACCGCCGCCGCCCGCACGCCGTCGACGCCCCGCAGCACCCGCTCGACCGCCCCGGGGTCGACGTTCTCCCCGCCGGTGACGATCCGGTCGTCGCGGCGCCCGTGGACGAACAGTCGTCCCCCCGAGAGGTGGCCGCGGTCACCCGTCCGGAACCACTCGCCGGCGAACGCCTCGGTGGTCCGCTCGGGGGCGCCGTAGTACCCCGGCGTCACCGTCGGTCCGCGGACGAGCACCTCGCCCGTCTCGCCGTCGGCGCACTCGCGGAACCCCGGCGGAGCGCGGTCGTCGGTAGACGCGGCGGCGTCGCGCCGGGCGACGACCACGTCGGTCAGCGCGAGCTGCGGGCCGACCGTGCCGACGTGTGCCGTCGCCGTGTCCGGGCGGGCGGTCGTCACCTGCGAGGCGGTCTCGGTCAGGCCGTACGTGGGACACACCGGCACGTCACGCCGACCGCAGCGCTCTACCAGCGCGTCCGGCGCCGGCCCGCCGCCGAGCAGGACGAACCGCAGCGACGCCGGCAGGCCGTCCGGTCCCGACTCCCTCGTGGCGTCCAGCAGCCGCCGCAACTGCGTCGGGACCAGCGAGACGCCGGTGGCGTCGTGCTCGTGCAGCGCCCGCAGCGTCCGGTCGGCGTCGAACCCCGCACGCCCGGTCGGGTCTCGGTCGCCCTCCGCCTCGCCGTCTACCGGGCCGCCGTCCGGTCGCTCGCGCTCGACGACCACGGCGGCCGTCCCGTAGATCGCGGTGCGGTAGAACGGCGCGATCCCGCCCATGTGGTACGCCGGGAGTTCACAGAGCCACCGGTCGTCGGGCGCGTGACCGAGCCGCAGCGCGGACCCCAGCGCACTCGCCAGGACGTTGCCCGCCGTCAGCGAGACGGGCTTTGGCGTCCCGGTCGTCCCCGAGGTGAACAGCACGAGCAACCGGTCGTCCAGCTCCCACCGCGCCCGCGTCACCTCGACCGGGTCGACGCCCGCCAGCGAGACCGCCTCGCTCCCGGCGGCGTCCACCGACGCGAGCGGCAGCCGGAGTCCCCCACCCGTGTCGCCACCGGCCCGTGGGCGGTCGTCGTCCCCGGCGGCACCGCGCAGCGCCGCGACGGCGACCGGCTCGGTGGGCCGCTCGCAGACGACCGCCGTCGCGTCCGCCCGGTCGAGACGGTCCCACACCGCGTCGGCGCCGCCCCGCGGGTCGACCGGGACCAGCGTCACCCCGAGGCGGGCGGCCGCGTGGACGAGTCGGACGGCGGCGACCCGCGTCCCGACCAGCGCCCCGAGGTGGTCGCCCGGCCCGACGCCGAGCGCCGCGAGTCGGCCCGCCGTCCGCTCGACCGCACGGTCGAGTTCGTCGTAGGACAGCGTCTCACCGTCGCCCGCGTCCACCACGGCCGTCGTCCCGGGCGCCCGCCGTGCCTGCCGGCCCACCCAGTCGCCGACCCGCCAGGCGTCGGCCGTCCGGCGCTCGTCATCACGGTCGCCACCGGTGTCGCTTCGCTCGTCGTCGGTCACGACTCAAACACCCCCGGGTCGACGCCGGTGCCCGGTCCCGCGGGGACGCGAACCCGCCCGCCGTCGACCGGCGCTGGGTCGGGCGCGAGGTCCTCCGCGAGGCGGTCGGCGGTCGCGAGCCCGTGGGCCACCCCGTCGCCGTCTCCCGCCTCGACGGCGGCGGCGACGTGAACCGCCGCGGTCCGGGCGACGACGGCGTCGACGGTGGTCGTGACCACGGGCGTGACCCCCGCGCGGCGGGCGTCGCTCGCGGCGTCGACCGCCGCGGACGGGCCGCCGAGCGTCATCGGCTTCAGGACGACCGCGTCGGCGGCGCCGGCGTCGAGCACCGTCCCGTGCCCCGCCTCGACGACGGACTCGTCGGCCGCGATCCCCGTCTGCCGGCCGCGGGACCGCCCGCGCTCGCGCTCGCGAAGCGCGACCAGTTCCCCCACGCCGTCGGCGGCGACCGGCTGCTCGACGTAGTCGAGGTCGAGGCCCCGCTGGGCGACACCGTCGAGGAACCGCCGTGCCGTCTCTCGGTCCCAGGCGGCGTTCGCGTCGGCCCGCAGCGTCACGCCGTCGCCGACGGCCCGGCGGACGGCCCCGAGTCTGTCGAGGTCCCCCGCCACCGGGCGGGCGCCGACCTTCACCTTCAGGCAGTCGAAGCCACGCTCGACCGCCCTGTGAGCGCGCTCGACGGTCTCCGCGGGGTCGCCGTCACCCACGGTGGCGTTGACCCGCACCGTTCCCGCTCCCGACTCCGCCCGGAGGTGAGTCCACAGCGGGTCGCCCTCGTGTCGCGCCCTGCAGTCCGCCGCCGCGAGCGCCAGTCCGTGCCGGGCCGCCGGCGTGCCGTCCGGGGCGTCGACACACGCCGTCGTGTCGTCGGCCAGGGCCGTCCCGGGGAGGCGGTCGGCGGCCGCCGCGAGTGCCGCCCGGCAGTCGGCGAGCGGTTCGGTCCACCCCGGCAGCGGCGTCGCCTCCCCGACGCCGGTGACCCGCTCGCCGTCGGTCTCGGCGCTCACCCGGACGAGCAGCCCCTCGCGGCGGTCGATATCGCCCCGCGCCGTCGACAGGGGCGCGGCGAGGTCGACGGCGAACTCGCGGACGTCGACGCCGGTCACGCGGAGCGCGGCCACTCAGACCACCATCCCCAGGGCGAACAGCGCGGCGAGGGCGGCGAGCAGGCGGCCCGTCCGCTCCAGGGCGGGGTTGAGCGCGTCGCCACCCGTCTCGGTCAGGACGGTCCGGGTGACGAGAGCGGCGTACGGCAGCGTCGCGAGCGGCGCGAGCACGGTCACCTCGAACCCGGTCTGCCACAGGGCGACGGGGACGGCGTAGGCGGTCAGGAGACACGCGACGTACTCCCCGCGGCTGGCCCGGTAACCGAGGCGGACGGCGAGGGTGCGCTTGCCGGCCGCGCGGTCGGTCTCCAGGTCGCGGACGTTGTTCACGACGAGGATCGCCGTCGACAGCGTCGCCATCGGCAGCGCGACGACGACGGCGGTCCCCGTCACCGTCCCCGGCGGCACGGTCGCCGTCAGTGGCGCCGCCACCGCCGTCACCGCCTGGACGTAGTAGGTGCCCGTCACCGCCACGAGACCGAAGAACACGAACACGAAGAGATCACCCAGGCCGTGGTAGCCAAGCGGGTACGGCCCGCCGGTGTAGGCGACGCCGCTGGCGATCGACGCCAGCCCGATCACGAGGATCGGCAGTCCGCCGACGTACACGAGGTACG
>CAYODS010000164.1:0-5481 GCA_964402765.1 uncultured Halobacteriales archaeon | reverse complement strand
GTGTTCTCCGGGGGTCGACGACGGACACGACCGCGGAGTTCGACCGGCTTCGGCAAACCCCGTCCGTGAACTGTGAAGCCGGTGAGGCGTGCGTGTCTGGTGTCCGCTAACGGACCTACACACCCGGCAGCCACGACGAACTCGTGCTTACTCGACCTCCTCTCCGGTCAGGGCGCGTTCGATCTCCTCTGGCTCGACGGGCCGTGCGAGCAGCCCATCGAAGCCGCCCTTTATAGCCAGTTTCATTATTTCCATGTTCGGGTCCTCGGAGGCGATCAGCAGGGGTCTGAACTGAGGGACTTGGTCGGCGTTCTGCAATTGGGTGACCAGTTGGAACGCGTTGGCGTCCTCGCCGTCCCTCATGACCCCGACCACGACCACGTCTGGGAACTCTTCCGCGATCAACTCCGTACCCGCATAACTGTCCTCAGCCTCGCCAACGAACTCGTGACCTGCGGCGAGTTCACACGCTCTCTTCGCCTTCTCCCGAGTCGTGTCGCCGTGGTCGATGACGGCTACCGTGTCGGTCATGGACAACGCGCAGTGCTACGTTAATATAAGAGTGCGGGGTGCTAACGAAATGACTAGTCGTCTGACACTGAACTTCTTTTGATCTCCCCGAGGTGTATCTGATGACGGCGTGACCGCGGCCGATTTCGCGTCGCTGGACCACCTCAGTCGTCGAAACTCTCGACGGTGACCGGTCGCAGTCAGTTCGACCTCTGCGCCCGGTTCACCACCCGAGACCCGAACCGAACGACACCTGATTGCTGGCTACGTCCTCTGTATCGGTCACGCCGATCGTATCAGATGTTTAGAATTTCAACAGAACCCGGCCACGGACTGGATCGTGGCCGTCTCCGGATCGACGTCGGTCAGTTCCTCGTCGAGTTCACGGACGGCCGCCTCCCGGACTGACTCCGCTGCTTTCCGCTTGCCGCCGATGAACTCCCATGTCTCGTCCATCGTCCGCCGGGCGAGGAAGTACCGGTATCGCGACGCTGCCGCCGGGTCGTGCCGGAGGACGAGTTGTGCCACGTCGGTCGTGTCGTCCGGCTCGCACATCGTGTGGACGTTCACATCCGCCTACCTCAACGTACCGCTCCCGTCAGGGGATTCATCGAGCCAGAGCCACGGGATACCCTCACTGGCAGCAGATCGACGCCCCGGTGAGGCGCTTCTTATGTATATATTCGCGTCTTTTGGGGCCGTATATTACATAAGAAGACGGCGGCACCGGAGCGACGGGGAGAACCACGGTCACGCTGACTCGAACTACCGTTCCGAGGCGTCGTCGGATGTCGCCCCCGCCGTCTCGAGGTTCACCCGGTACTGCCGGCACGCCCGGCCCGTCGTCTGCGACCCGTGTCGGCCGAGTCGACGGCGACCCATAGTGACCCGCTCAGTTTGCACTGTGATCCTACCGTCCCAGCCCAACAACTGAGACCGTGCCCTCGGACGCTCGGCGTCTGGTCGCCGGACTCGTCGCCGTCGGTGCTGGGCTACTCGCTCCCCTCGTCGCCGAAGAGATCCTCGCCCACCGACTCGGACTGGAGGGACCACCAGTCGTGTACGGGTCGGTGGCGCTCACCGCAGTCGGGACCGCCGCCGCGGTTCGACACGCCGGGACGCGCTCGTGGCGAACCGTCCTTCTGTACGGCGTGCTGGCGGTCGGCGGTGTCGTCGCGACGTTCGTCTACCTGTTCAGCCAGACCCAGGCCTGAACCGGGGCCACACCACGCTCCCGTCTCGGACGCGATGGTTCCCGAGCCCGTTCCTCTCGCCTACCGGACTGCGTTCCGTGGTCGGGGGGCCTCGGGCCCGATCACCCGTCGGTGGAGCACGGCGTGGTCACACCCATCGGAACGGCCGTGGCCGAGGTGGTCCGCGCTCGCCACGACGTCGTCGACTCCCGTGATGGGACCGTCCCCGAGGGGGCCACGCGAGCCCACGAGGGCGAGCGGGTGGTCGTCCCGTTCGACGTGCAGACGGGGACACTCCTCGCGGGGAGACGCCCGAACGGCGAGCGGCATTGCTCGGTCCGTCAGGGCGCTGGCCGCGTGACGAGTCGTCGCCAGGCGAGGGGGAGTACAGCGAGAAGCGCCTCCGGAGCGACGGGACAAAGGCCGGTGTCTACGCCACGGAGTTCCCGGCCGAGGAGTCACCGGGCGCCGACGTATCGGCCGCCCCCATCGGGGACGCCATCGAGCCGACCGCCAGAGTCGTCGACCGACTGGAGGTCGTTCACAGCTTCGAGGCACCGTCCGAGTGAGCCGGGGAGAGCACTGCGGAGTCCGGTCGACGCTGTATCGCCGTACCGACCAGCTCGGCGTCCGGATGTCCGCCCCCGCCGCGGGGGTCCGCCACGACGAACTGGGTGCCGTCTTCGCACGGCGACACTGCCACGACGAGAGCGGCAGTCGTCGGCGACCGTCTCGGTGATGGAGGGGTGGTTCTTCGGCTTCGTCGTCCTCGACACCTTTCCCGAGACACGCGTTCGATTGACCTCCTCCCGCGCCTGAAGACGGAGGTGTGCGCTATCGGTTTGTATCACACACGCCGTCCGACGGAGTTCTCACACGCCGAAGGATGGAGGCCGGACGGCGTTGGACACAGTCGGCCGCGCGGCGGATCAGTCACGGAGCGGGTCGATCTCGTTGTCGGTGGTCATCATGTCCGTGTTGCCACACTCCGGACACTCGATACCACCATATCCGTCCGTGTCCCGATCGGATATCTCGAGCCGCTCCTCGCGGTCGTCCTCGTCGACACCGAGCTTGCTGGGCGTCAGTCCGGTACCGCAACTGGGGCACTGCGGGGGGTTGGACGCCGTGCTGAACTCGATCGGCACCGTCTCCCAGAGCGACTCGAGCATTCCTCTTACCATACCCGACGTTCTCCCCAGAGAATAAAATGAATTCGGGTGGTCGGAACTGGGCCGGAGAGCGACGTCGGGAGGCTGGTCCACGTCGCCGACCGCGAGGAGGGGGGCCTGTTCAGGGCCCACCTCGCCGACCCGGTCCTGGCGTCGCGCCTGCTCGAACACGACTCGACGGTGCGCTCGCTCCGGGGCGACCCGACGGCGGCGACGGTCGTCGAGGCGGGCGGGCCGTGCCGGACGTCGAACCCCTCTCGGAACGCCACGGACGGCGCACCGCGTGGCCGCGTCCGCACGACGGCACCGACGGAGACGCCGTCAGGCCGAGCCGTCGGCGCCCGCCGGGTCGCCGCCACCACCGGTCACACCGGGATAGACACGCTCGGTGAGGAACTCGCGGAGTCTCGCCGTGAAGAAGGTGGGGTTGTCGAGGTTCGAGGCGTGCCCGCTCCCGGGGACGACGTGGACGGTGACGTCCGTGCTGCCGAGCGACGAGACCAGTCGCTGGGTCGTCGCCTCGTTGGCCGTCGGCAGGTGCTCGCCGTGGAGGACCAGCGTCGGGGCGGTGACCACGGAGAGGTCGACATCCGATTTGGGGAACTGTGCGGTGGCGTCGGCGATCTTCACGAACTCGGCGTGGGGGATCGTCGGAGCCTCTTCGACGAGGCGCTGGACTGTCGCCTCGTCGCCCGACACGTCGGGGAGTAGCAGGTTGCCGACCTTGAGTTGCCACCGGTTCAGCGTCTGGTAGCCGATGAACCGGTCCACCCGGGCGAGCAGTCGGACGTTCGCCAGAGCGAGTCGCCCGGTGAGGGGCAACGGACCCGCGGGGAACGTGTCCGCGAGCACGAGCCCGGCGACCCGGTCGAGGTGAGCGGCGGCGAACGCCTGTGCGACGGTTCCACCCATCGAGAGACCGCAGACGACTGCCCGGTCGATACCTAGCGCGTCGAGCAGTGCGTCGAGGTCCGCCGCGAAGAGGTCGATCGAGTACGTCTCCACCTGAGAGCCGCCGGTCCGCCCGTGCCCCCGAACGTCGTAGGCGATGGTGGTGAACGCGTCGCTCAGTGCGTCCGTCTGGTGCGTCCACATGCTGGTGCTCATTATCATCCCGTGGACGAACACGATCGGCGGGCCGTCCCCCCTGGTGACGTAGTAGGTGTCGATGTCGTTGGTCCGGACGGTCGGTATACCATCATAGACATGATGTGTTTCGTCATAAGGACATCGGAGGGGTCACTGGACGGCGAACCCGTCACCACGACCGGCCGAGGACGCGCCGTACGCAGCACAGTCGCTGCCCCCCGTCACCGGCTGGGGGGTAGTTCAGCCAGTCACCCTGTCGTTCAGGACCCCCCGATCATACCGCAGACCACCGGGAAGCAGATACCTGCGGCGATCGCCGGGAACGTCTCGGGGGAGAACGATACATACATGAAAAGATCGTTGTAAATTTTCCCTTCGAGAACGAACGTACCGACGATCATGAGTGGCAGGTACCCAACGACTACGGCGGCGCCTGACACGACCGGGTTGCCGACGGTTCGTGCGGCGGCGGCGTACCCGGCACCGACCAACGCCACGACGATGGCAAGCGTCCACAGTGGCCGGGGGATCGTCAGGTTCGGTACTACCTCGAGGACGTTTATCGGGTGTCGGTAGCCTGCCCCGGAATCAACCGGGACGAACTGTGCGTTGTAGAACAGCAACCCGACCTTTCGGAAGTCGCCGGCGTCGACGAGCAGCGTCACCACACTCTGACCGCTCTCGATCAGTACCAAATCGATTCGACGTAGAACGCACGGTCAATCCACACGTCTACCTAACGGCGATTTCAGTAGAGGACCGTCGAATAAATATAATTTCAACGGGTCTCCATTAGTGTAGTTCTTCGACGAGCGCAGCAACCGCCTCGTCGACGAGATCGTTGTCAAGACGACCTTGCCAGAAGTCGATGTCCTCGTGGTCGATCGATTGGACTCCCCACGGGACAATCCGACTCTCACCCGGCACCCCACCACGAAGCCAACTCTCATCAGGAATGTCGATCAAGCCGTCCATCCAAGATTTCGACGTCAACGTGAGCGTGATGTACTGTTCGCCGTAGAACGGACGGCCTTCGTGATTCGAGAGAATGAGCCATGGCCGAGCATCTTCCTCGCCTTTGAACGGATCATCCCCGTAGACGACGTCGCCACGCTCGAAAATCGGTGTCTCTTCGTCGGTCACTGTTCGTCCTCGACGCTCGGGTGCGGTTCCTCGGGTGCGTGTTCGCGCCAGGACTCCTTGTCCTCTGTCCCGAGTTGCTGGTTGAACAGGGCGGTCGCTCGCTCGTACCCGCTGTATCCGTCGAGGCGCTCAGCGTCGTCAGTTATCGCCCAGTACGTCGCCTTGTGTTCGACGAGGTCGCGGTCCTTCAGTCGCGAGAGGGCGGTGCTGACTGCGCCCTCGTCGACGCCGATCTGAGAAGCGATTTCGCGAGCCTTGAACGCCCGATCCTCGTTGGCGGCGAGAAATCCAAGGACCTGATCCGGGACGGAAAGTTCCTCGAGTTCGTCCTCGCTCGTCTTCTCGAAGGTATCTCGGTCGATGGACATCGTTGA
>CAYODS010000163.1:0-5494 GCA_964402765.1 uncultured Halobacteriales archaeon | reverse complement strand
TCCTCGCGGAGTTCCCGCTCGCGCTCGGCGCGTTCGTCCTCGTCCTCGATCTCGGCGAGTTTGTTGGCGTACACGGCGTTTACCGCCGCCTCGGGGCCCATGATCGCCACCTCACCGGAGGGTAGGGCGATCGTGGACTCGGGGTCGTAGGCCGGCCCCGACATGGCGTAGATGCCGGCGCCGTAGGCCTTCCGCAGGATCACGCACTGTTTCGGCACCGTCGCCGCCGAGGTGGCGTAGATCATCTTCTTGCCCTGTTCGAGGATGCCCTCCTTCTCGACCTGGGAGCCGGCCATGAACCCCGGCGTGTCACACAGGTACAGCAGGGGTACGTCGAAGGCGTCACACTTCCAGATGAACTCCGCCGCCTTCCGGGCGGCGTCGGGGAAGATGGCGCCGGCGCGACGCTTTGGCTGGTTGGCGACGATCCCGACGGGCCGGCCGTCGATACGGGCGAAGGCGGTGAGTATCTCGGCGCCGTACTCCGGTTGTAGCTCGAACAGCGTGTCGCGGTCGACCACCCGCTCGATCACGTCGCGAACGTCGTAGCCGCGGTTTGGCTCCTGGGGGACGACGGCGTCGATGCCGCGCGGCGACCGGGTGGGGTCGCGTGGCTCGGCGCGGGGCGGGCGCTCGTCGGCGTTGTTCGGGAGGTAGCCGATCAGCCGGGCGACCAGCTCGCGGGCGTGTTCCTCGTCCTCGGCGACGAGGTCGGCGCTGCCGGAGTGCTCGGTGTGGACCCGCGCGCCACCCAACTCCTGCATGGAGATCTCCTCGCCGGTGACCATCTCCACCATCCGCGGGGAGGCTATCGCCATCGCGGACATCTCCTCGACCATGACGGTGAAGTCGGCGAACACGGGGGTGTAGGCGGCGCCGGCGATGCAGGGACCGTACAGCACGCAGATCTGGGGCACCCGCCCCGACAGCATCGAGTGGTTGTAGTAGTACTTCCCGATGCCCTCGCGGTTGGCGAAGAAGCCGGTCTGCTGGTCGATGCGGCCCCCGGAGGAGTCCATCAGGTACAGCACGGGCCTGCCGGTCTTCAGCGCCCGCTGTTGCATCCGGAGGAACTTCTCGACGCCCTTCTCGGCCATCGACCCCGCCTTGACGGTGAAGTCGTTGGCCATGAAGTGCACCTCGCGGCCCTCGAACTCGGCGGCGCCGGTGAGCAGGCCGTCCGCCGGCAGTCGGTCGTCGGGAGTCGCTGACTCGTCAGCGTCCTTGGCACTCAGGTGCCAAGCGTCGAACTCCGCGAAGGTACCGTCCTCGAACAGCGGCCCGTCGAACCAGAGGTCGAGCCGGTCGCGGACGAACCGCTTGCCCTGCTCCGAGAGGCGGTCACGGTACTTCTGGGGGCCACCCTCGTGGATGTCGGCGATCTCCTCGCGGAGCTGCCGCTCTCGCTCGGTCGGGCCGAGGTCGTCCCCGGCGTCGGCGGTCACGCCGTTGTCGCTCGCGCCCGCCGCCGCGGCGGTGTCGTCCCCGGTCTCGTCCGCGGGGGCCTCGCCGACGGCCGCCGGTTCGTCGGCGTCGCCGACGTACACCTCGACGGCGCGGCCGTAGTGCTCCGCGAGGGCCGCGGCGACCGCGCTCGCCTCCTCCTCGGTGGCGTCCCCGGCGATCCTGACGTCCATGCGCCCCGGAACGGTGACGAGGGGCAAAAACCCACGCACTTCGGTCGGTCGCCCGCGACCGCCGGCGTGACCTGCCGTCCGTGACGGGGTAATCTGTCCTGGTCGGGACAACTTATTTTACGAGTGAACCGGATCGACGGGTATGGCACGCGCGTACCGCTCTGGCCCGCCGACGACGGTGTGGTTCCTGGCGTTTCTCGCGGCCGCCGACGGGATCGTCGCCGTTGTCGACGGCCTCGGACGGATCGCTATCGCCCCGCCGCTGGGCGTGCTCCTGCTCGTCGTGGGCGGGTTACACCTGCTGACAGCGTACGGCATCTGGGAACTGGAGTCGTACGCCTACCCGCTGGCGATCGGGGTGTTCGCCTTCGGGGCGGTGACCGACCTGCTGGCCGCAAACCCCGTCTCCGCGGCGTTCAGCCTGCTGAACGCCTACCTCGTCTACCGCCACCGCGGGCTGTTCAACTGAGCGCCCGCTCCAGGCGGTCGACCAGCGCCTCGTTCCCGACGTGGACCGGGGTGCGCTCGTGGAGGTCCTCCGGGTTCACCTGCAGCAGCGAGCGCTCCCCGTCCGAGGAGCGCCCCCCGGCGGTCTCGACGACGTACCCGACCGGCGCCGCCTCGAACTGCACGCGGAGTTTCCCCGCCGGGCGCGACCGCAGGCCGGGATAGGCGAACACGCCGCCGTACTGCAGCACCTGGTTCACGTCCCCGACCATCGCGCCGCCGTAGCGCAACTTGAGTTCGGTCTCGACGCCGCGGACGAACCGCTCGAACTCGTCTGGCCAGTCCGGCACGCGCCCGCCGAAGCCGTACACCGTCGGCTCCGCGGGCAGCGTGAGGTCGTCCTCGACGAGGCGGCGCTCGTCGGCGAGTTCGTACTCCCGCACCCGGCCGTCGCGGGCGACGACAATCGTCGTGATCGGTCCGTACAGCACGTAGCCGGCGGCGACGATCTCGGTGCCCGGCGCCGGCAGGGCGGCGTCGTAGGCGCCGAAGACGGTGCCCATCAGGTTGTTCGAGGCCAGGTTCGAGGAGCCGTCCAGCGGGTCGATCGCCACCGCCAGGCCGTCACCGCAGTCGAGGACGCTCTCGCGCTCCTCGCTCGCTATCTCGCCGACGCCCTCGACGGCGCCCAGGCGCTCGACCAGTCGCTCGTCGGCCCACACGTCGGCGGCGGTGACGCGCTCGCCGCTGGGGTTGTGCTCGTCGACGGCCTCGCGGCGCCCGCGCAGACCGGCGGCGATCTCCGGGGCTGTCTCCGCCACCGTGTCGATCACCCGGTCGACCGTCTCGGTCTCACTGGTGTCCATCGTCGGGCGTGGTCAGTCCTCGGCGGCCTCGACGCTCTCGCCCCGGGCCGCCTCCAGGGCCGCCTCGGCGCTCTGCTCCTCGTAGATGACGCGCTCGAGGGCGTCGAGGATCTCGACGGGGTTCTCCCGCTGCCAGACGTTGCGGCCGACGGCGAGTCCGGCGCCGCCGGCGTCGATGACGGTCTCCACCTGCCGCAGGAAGTCGAGGTCGTCGGTCTTGGAGCCGCCGGACATGACGACCTTGACCTCGCCGGCGGCGTCGACGGCCCACTCCATGGCGTCGTGACTGCCAGGGTACTTCACCTTCGCGACATCGGCGCCGAGTTCCAGCGCCAGGCGGGTGCCGTAGGCGATCGTCTCGGGCTTGCGGTCGTTCTTCAGCCCCTGGCCCCGGGGGTACGACCACATCACCATCGGGAGGTCGTACTCGCGGGCGGTCTCCTGGGCGTCGCGGAACTCCTCGGCCATCTCCACCTCGTGGTTGGAGCCGCCGTACAGCGTGAAGCCGAGGGCGTCGGCGCCCAGCTCAGCGGCGTACTCCACCGAGCAGTTCACCGCGGAGTCGGGTTCGCCCATCCACAGGTTCGAGGTGCCGTTCAGTTTCACCAGAAGCGGTACGTCGTCCTCGTAGGAGGGGTAGTACGTCTCGGCGACGCCCTTCTGGACGGCGATCGAGGTGACGGCGTCGTGGGTCGCCACCTCGAAGACGGTCCGTGGGTCGATCGTCTCCGGGACGGGGTCGAAGTCCGTCGGCCCGTGCTCCAGGCCGTGGTCCATCGCCAGGATGAGCACCTTGCCGTCGCGGGTGAGCGCGCTGTCGGACAGGTCGATCATACCCGGGATCGCGGCGACGCCGTACTAATGCCTGACTGTCCCCGGCGACGCCCGACGTGATATTTAAACACCCCGCGCGGCGACCAAACTATCCGTCACATGTGTTCGGTTTGTCAACGAGTTTCGAGCAAGATTTATTATGAACCGCGAACAATGAACGACTGCCTCCGAGGTGGTGCAAATGGCACTGCCAACGAGTCCAGCCAGTTCGTGGATGCAGAGTCTCGACCTGCCGTCCCAGGTGTTCGGCGACGGCGGGTTCGGAAACGACTACGAGCTGTACGAGGAGGACGGCGAGTTCGTCCTCACGATCGACCTGCCGGGCTTCGAGCGCGAGGAGATCGACCTCGCGTGGGACGACGGCGTGCTCAACGTCGCCGCCGAGCACGTCGAGGAGGGCCGGAACCGACGCAAGACCTACCACCGTCGGTTCCGGTTCCCGCGAGCGGTCGACGAGGACGCCATCACGGCGTCGTACCGTAACGGCGTCCTCGAGGTGACGCTCCCGGCGCTGGAGGGCGCCACCGCCTCCGGCAAGACGATCCCGATCGAGGGCTGACGCGTCAGTCCCTGGTCGTCACCGCATCGGTCCTCTTCTCGGGTTTCACCGTCCCGTTCTGTCCCGAACCCCCGTCTGTCGTCCGTCCTCGCCCGTCGCGTCCCGCCCGCCGTCGATCCGGCACGGGTTAGTAGCCGCCGCCCCACGTGCGGGCCATGTACGACCTCTCGGACGTGCACCGGATCGGCGTCGTCGGCGCCGGGACGATGGGCAGCGGGATCGCACAGGTCGCCGCCACGGCGGGCTACGACGTGGTAATGCGGGACGTGAAACGGACGTTCCTCGAGAGTGGCTTCGAGACGATCGAGGACTCCCTCGCCCGCTTCGTCGACCGCGACGCGATGACCGAGGCGGAGTCCACCGCCGTGGTCGAGCGGATCGAGGGCACCACCGAGCTCGACGACCTCGCGGACTGCCAGGTCGTGATCGAGGCCGCCCCCGAGGATCTGGAGCTCAAACGGGACGTGTTCGGCGACCTCGCCGAGATCACGGACGACGCCCTGCTGGCGACGAACACCTCCACGCTGTCGATCACGAGCATCGCCGCCGCCACCGACGCCCCCGAGCGGGTCGTCGGGATGCACTTTATGAACCCCGTGCCGGTGATGGACGGCGTCGAGGTGGTCGTCGGCGAGCACACGAGCGAGGACGCCCTCGCGCTGACCCACGCTCTCGCCGCCGAGTTGGACAAGGAGACCTGGGAGTCCGACGACAAGCCGGGCTTCGTCACCAACCGCATCCTCATGCCGTGGGTGAACGAGGGCATTCGCGCCTACGACGAGGGCGTCGCCGACAAGGCGGACATCGACCGCGGGATGACGCTCGGCACGAACGTCCCGATGGGACCGCTCGAACTCGCCGACCACATCGGCCTGGACGTCTGTCTGCACGCCTCCGAGACCTTACACGAGGAACTGGGCGACCGCTACAAGCCCGCCTACCTCCTCAAACGCAAGGTCGAGGCCGGCGACCTCGGAAAGAAGACCGGGCGCGGGTTCTACGAGTACGACTGACCGGTCAGACGCCGACGACCCGCACCGCCGTCGTCGCGACCCCGACCGCGAGCACCACCGCGCCGTACCGCCCCCACTGGGTCCACCGCTCCAGGCGCTCGCGCTCCTCGTCGAGACGGTCCTCGAACCGCCCGCGCC
>CAYODS010000162.1:0-5559 GCA_964402765.1 uncultured Halobacteriales archaeon | reverse complement strand
GGTGACACACGGGACGGGGTCGTTCGTCCTGGCGAACACCGGCACGGAGCCGGTCGAGAGCGACCACGGCCTGCTGACGACGGTGGCCTTCCAGCGGTCCGGCGAGCCGGTGCAGTACGCCCTGGAGGGGTCGGTCTTCGTCACCGGGGCGGCGATCGAGTGGCTCGCGGACGTGTCGCTGATCGACGACGCCGCGGCGACGGCCGCCCTCGCGCGCTCGGTCGACTCCACCGACGACGTCTACGTGGTCCCCGCGTTCACCGGCCTCGGCGCGCCACACTGGGACGGCCGCGCCCGCGGCACGATCGTCGGGCTGACCCGCGGGACGCGACGGGAACACGTCGTCCGCGCCACCCTGGAGTCGATCGCCTTCCAGACCCGGGACGTGGTCGAGGCCCTGACCGCCGACAGCGGTGTCGCGGTCGACGAACTGCGTGTCGACGGCAGCGCGGTGAACAACGACGTCCTCTGCCAGTTGCAGGCCGACCTGGTCGGCACCGAGGTCGTCCGCCCGACGGTGGCGGAGACGACGGCACTGGGGGCGGCCTACGCCGCCGGCCTGGCGGTCGACTACTGGGACTCGCTGGCGGCGCTGCGCCAGAACCGGCGCGTCGACCGGTCGTTCGCCCCCGACCTGGACCCGGAGACCGCCGACGCCCGCCACGAGCGGTGGCACGACGCCGTCGAGCGGGCGACGGGGTGGGCCCGCGAGGACTGACACGTTTGGCCGTTGTGTTTATTGTCGTCATGACAGATGACCGCACATGGCCGAGGGGGATCGCGGCGTCGACCGGCGGACGGTGCTGCAGGGGGTCGGTGCCGGTGTGCTCGTGAACGAGTTGGGCGTCTCGGTGTCGGCGGCGACTGACCCCGGATCCGAGTCTGGGCCGAACAACGGCGCGCCCGACGACCCGGTCGACGGTGACGGCGTCCCGTCCGAGGTCGTCGTGAAGGTGAACGGCGAGAATTACAGCATCCCGGTGCAGCGGGTGGTCGTCCGCGGGACCTGTGAGGACCTCGACCGGTTCATCGCCAACGGCGGCATGGACGACCCGGAGGGGCTGTTGTACGACCTCACTGACGGTGACGCCCCCGGCGGGGGCACGGACACCGGCGAGAGTCAGGGCGACCCCGGGGGCGGCGAAGGCGGAGACGGCGGAGGCGGTGGCGGGTCACCCCCACCGACGCGGTCACACTGTCCGGCGAAACAGGAGTACCAGAGAGAGGAGGAGCGAAAGACCGGTGGCGACGACGCCAGCAACGCGATCTCGTCGACGCTCCCGAACTGGACCGTGTACGGGCACGCGGAGGACGCGGGAACGAGGATCTACGACCCCGAGTTCGGTGGTGAGCGGTACCTCCACCGGCGGGAAGCGCCCTGGAGTGAGGCGCGAGACGGGGAGACGACCTACAGCGAGACTCGCAAGATCGAGGAGCGGGCGACGGTGACCAGAGAGCGCCTCGACGGCGGGAAGAAACGGCTCACGCTCGACTCGCTCGACGTCAGCGTCGAGGCCGAGCCCGAGATACGCATCCCCGACTGGCACCCGACCCACAACGTCTCGGAGGAGTGCCGCCAGGAGTGGTGTGAGTACATTCAGAAGGTGCTCGAACACGAACTGTACCACGTCTGTGACGTACTCGCGACCTCACAGCGCGTCACGGAGCACCTCCAGGACCCGACGAAGTGGCTGGGGTTCGACAGGCGTGACTCGGTGATGCGGCCCCCACGGGACGGCCAGAAACTGTCACGGAAGGTCTCCGACGAGCGGCTGTTCTGGAGGGAACTTCAGGTCTGGGTCGGTGACTACATGAAGTGGGCGGAGTGTCTCCAGTGGAAGCGGGCGAAGGAGATGCACAACTCCCGGGAGTGGGGGATCCCGCCGATGGACTGCTCGAAGTGCCAGTCCTGCGAGGAGGCGGACGTGCCGCCGCTGACCGACTTCGAGAAGTGGAACCTGCAGGTGCTGTACTCCTACGAGGCGGAGATCGAGTACGAGGGTGACTCCCCGGACGACGGCGGGTACCACAGGGTCGAGCAGTGGTACAAGGGGGAGTTCGAATTCGAACCTGCGGGCGCGGTCGTGCCGACCGGCGGGTCGCCGATCGCCGACGTCATCGGCGCCATCCTCGGGTTCATCGCCGCGCTGTTGCAGTTCATCGGCTCACTGCTCCCCCTGCCCGGCGGTGGGGATGGCGGCAGCGACTCGCGTGACCCCGTCTCCGAGTCCGACGTGTTCATCGGCTCCGGCACGGCGATCGGCGGTCATGACGAGACGAAGTACCTCGTGGAGGGTGACACCTGGACGCTCACCGAGACGGAGGCGAACGTCCAGGTGGACCTCTCGCAGACGAACAAGAACGCCAACCTGGAGTTCCGGCCGGGGAAGGACGCCTACAGGATCGAGTGGCCGGGCTTTCTCGGCGAGGGTGCCAGCCACAGCACCAGCTCGCGTGGCCGCTCCAACTCACAGGAGGCGACGGTGGGCTTCAGCAGCGGGATACTCGCGATGATCCAGAGCGAGGACGACGAGGGGGGCGAGGAGACCACCTCGGGCGGCTCCGGACCGGACGTGGACGTGCCGACGGGTGGCTCCGGTGGGTCCCCGATCGCCATTCCCGGGGACCCGCCGCTGCACTCGGTCGATGACTGCGGGGCAACGCTGTCGGGTCGGATACAGCAGGACCTGTACGTTCGCACTCAGCCCCTGCCGGACAGGAAGTTCCTCACCGCCGACGGCGAGGGGACTCCCGTCGGCAGCGAGACGCTCATATGGGCGCTGGTCCCCGCCGAGCGCGACGACGGGTCGGGGCCGGGTCACATCGGCTGTCCCCCCGGCGACTGACGGGGCGTCTCCCGCGGGCGGCGGTCACCCGCCGAACGGCGGCCCGCTACGGTCGCCAGGCGAGCACCCGTCGCTTCGCCGCACGGTACTGGTCGTCACCGACGTACTCGTGGGCGGCGAGTTCCCCGCCGACGCCGACGAGGAGGGCGGTCACCAGGACGGCGACCAGCCTCCCGGTGAGCAGGCCGGCGCCACCGGCGAGGAGTCCGGCCACGAGACCGACGGCGAGTGACTGTCGGGGCGTCTCACAGAACAGTGCCATACCGTCACAGGGTGCGGCGCGGACTAAAGCGTTCTCCCGGCGCGACGGCACCTCGCCGCCTCCAGCGCCGCTGT
The DNA here is from genome assembly GCA_964402765.1 of uncultured Halobacteriales archaeon. Lineage (GTDB taxonomy): Archaea > Halobacteriota > Halobacteria > Halobacteriales > SW-7-71-33 > SW-7-71-33. Next base: position 2,377 of record CAYODS010000162.1, on the reverse strand, counting down.
CCTGTCCCTCACCGGGCGATCCCGTTTGGTCGCCCGACGTTTTTGCGGGTTCCGAAACGTTCAAAATGGTCCGGGCTGTAAGTGTAGGTCCGCGAGGACGCGAGGACACACGGACGACGCGTCCGGGACCCGTCGCAGGCCACGGTGGGAACCGGAGGCGTTGGGGGCAAAAATCGAACGTCCGGTAACACGGACACGAGATGAACGCCCTGAAGGAGAACCGCAGCGTCCCACTCCCCCGCCACCCGGGCGGTGGGGTGTGAAGGCCAACTACCGGAGTGCCCGCGAGGGTGCTTCGGGAACCCGGCACCCGTCGGCTACGGCACGTGGTGAGAGCCCACGAGGCAGTGAGACTCTGTCCCCGTGGTGGACGACCCGTCACGGTCGGGTCACCGACCGCAGGCGGAACGCCGGCAGGGCCGTAGGGACGTGGAAAACGTCTCCCGTCCGGTCCAACTCCGTACTCGCGGACTTCTCCCGTCGCTCAACTCCACAGCGGCGTCCACGTCGACGGGACGCGGTCCCTTCCAGACCCGTCGCCACTCCTGGCCCGCCGCTCGCCGTGGGATCTCACCGCCCGAGACACTCCGCCGGACTGAGGTGTGTCGGGGACGACGATAGAGCCATGGTGGACATAACTCCCGACTCGGCCGACGCGGGCGAGCACCGTCTCACCGCACCGGCGACGGTGGTCGCCCTCTCGGTGACCGTCGTCAGCCTGTTCGGCCTGCTCGCCTCAAGCGGCGGGACCGGCCCCGCCCACGTCGTCGGGGCGACCTTCGGGGCGGCGATCTTCGGCTACCTCACGTACTGGATCGCCCGAGACGTGCGCGACAGCGTCCGGCCCGATCGCTCCGCGTAGGCGTTCCGGTCGGGTCGGTGTGTCCCGGCCGTCGGCCGTGAGGTGACGGTCGGTCCCTGGCCGAGACGACCCCGAGGGCGCCGGGGCCGGTGACGACGAGGTCGGTCCCCTCGTGGTCGACCTCGACGCGGCGCCGCTCGTCCTCGGCGGCGCCCCGCGGGTGGCGTGTGCAGTGGTCACTCGCGCCCCAGCGGTGTTTATTATCTCACACGACGTACGTGGGGCCATGAACGAACATACCACTCGAACGTCGCCCGCCGCCCGCCTCGGCGTGACCGCCGTCGGCCTGGCGGGACTGCTGGGTATCGCTGCCCTCACGGACACGCTCGCCGCGCTCGTCGCGGTCGAGGCGGCCCTGGCCGGGTTCGCCCTGAGTGTCGCCGTCGCCCTGTTCGCGTGGCGGTACCCCGACGAGCTCGTCTCCACGCCCCGGACGGAGGCGGTCGCGCTCGCGGTCGTCCTCGTTGCGGGTGGGCTGTTCGGCGTGTACGCCCCCGAGGCACTCGCGACCGCGGTGTGGGTGCTCCTCTGGACGCTGCTCGGTCTGGTCGTGCTGATCGTCGGCCGCCCCCGGGCGCTCGCCCGGCGGGTGGCTCGCGTCGAGGACGCTGGCGCCGGCACCGACGCCGAGTGACCCGCCCCGCCGTCCCGACCTGACTGCCGGAGTTCTCTCCTGTCCGAGTTCCGTCTCGCTCCCCCGGCCCGCGAGCCCGTCCGTCGTCTGCCGTCTGTCGTCCCGACCGCCGCTCCACGGCGGCGTCGACCGTCGGCCTCGCCCGGCGGTCCGCGGGTGCCGGCGGCCGTCGCCCGCCCCGCGTGGGAGTCCGGCCAGCGGTCATCAGTCCTGATAGCCGCGGACAAGGTCTAAGCGGCGGTCGCTCCCGGGATCGTCATTGTACGACATCGAGGCGGACACGGCGAAGAACCGACTGTACGTAGACCTCAGCGGCCGGGTCGACGCGGAGACGATCGAGGCGGCGGCGTCGGAGACGGTCGCGAAGGCCCGTCGTCTCGACGACGGGTTGGACGTGGTCACCGACCTCGCCGGTTTCGTGACGCCGACTCCCGAGGCCGCCGAGCCGATACGGGAGGCCCAGGCGGAACTGAAGCGGTCGGGCGTCGACCGGGTCGTCCGCGTCACCGACGAGGACACCAGCCAGGTCGTCGTCCGGGCGTTCGAGCGCCGGTCGGAGGCGGTCGGCTAACCCGTCGAGGTGGCCGACTCGCGGGCCGCCGCCGACCGCCGACTCGACGGCGACGGCGTCACGGGCCACCTCGACCTCGACTGACTCCCGGCCCCGTCCCGGTGAGGCCCGCGCGACGGATTCAAACCGCCGGCACCCCTCCAGTCGGACGAGTCGATGACCGACGACGGGAGTGCGAGCGCCGGAGCGGCCGACGAGCCGGCGGTCCCGCTGGCGTCGTCGGTGCCGGCGCCGTCGGCGGTGACCGGCGAGGGGGCGACCGGCACCGTCGTCTGGCACCGCAAGCACCTCCGGCTCGCGGACCACCGGG
>CAYODS010000161.1:0-5622 GCA_964402765.1 uncultured Halobacteriales archaeon | reverse complement strand
CCCATGCGGTCCTCGACCTCCTGGCGGGCGCGCTCGATGGACTCGTCCAGCAGGTCGTCCAGGTTGACGGCGGTGCCCTCGCGGGTGCTCATCTTCCCCTCGGGCAGGGTGACGTAGGAGAAGATCACCTGGTCGAGCGGGTCGGTGTCGTGACCCAGCAGTTCCAGCGTGGCCCGCACCTGGTCGGCCTGGAGCCGGTGGTCCTCCCCGAGGACGGTGACGGCGTGGTCGTAGTTGTCCAGTTTCCACTCGTGGTGGGCGATGTCCCGCGTCGGGTACAGCGAGGTCCCGTCCGACCGCAGGAAGACGAGGTTCTTCTCGATGTCGAACGCGCCGAGGTCGAGTTGCCAGGCGTCGTCCTCGTAGACGGCGGCGTCGAGATCGCGCAGGCGCTGTACCACGTCGCGGGTCTCCTCGGGCATGAACTCCGTCTCGTGCACCCAGCGGTCGAACGTCGCCGGGAGCCGCTCCAGCGAGGCACCCATCCCCGACAGCATCGGCTCGACCACACGCTCGACGCGCTCGCGTGTCGTCTCGTCGCCCTCGTCCAGTCCCTCCATGATCGCGGCGATCTCCGCCTCCGCGTCCTCGACGACTTCCGGGTCGCCCTCCTCCAGAATCTCCGTCCCACGGCGGTAGTACCGCACCAGATCGTAGTCCTCGGTCTCGCCCGCCGGCTCCGGGAGGTCGGACTCGTCGACCGTCTCGTAGGCCCAAGTGAGGATCGCCACCTGCCGGCCGGCGTCGTTGACGTAGTAGTGGGTCTCGACGTCGTAGCCGGCGAAGTCGAGTACGCGGGCGACGGCGTCCCCGACGATGGGGTTGCGCGCACGCCCGACGTGGACCGGGCCGGTCGGGTTCGCACTCGTGTGCTCGACGACGACGGACTCCCCGCGGTCGGGCAGGCGTCCCCAGCCGCCGGCGCGGGCCGTCTCGACGGTGTCGGTGAGGTAGTGCTCGGTCGCCCGGAAGTTCACGTACGGGCCCTGTGTCTCGACCGCGGCGACGTACTCGTGGGGGGCGACCTCGACCGCGTCGGCGATGCGACCGGCGACCTTCGGCGGGGGAGCACCCACCTCGCCGGCCAGCCGGAAGGCGACACTCGACGCCAGCACCGCGTCGACGTCCTCGGGCGGCTCCTCGACCCCGAGGTCCATCGTCGGCAGGTCCAGCGAGGCCAGGGCCGTCTCCAGGGCGGCCTCGACCTCCTCGCGGAACGCCAGGAACATACCCCCCGTTCCGGGGGGACCCCTTTATCACCTGCGGGACCCGATCATCGGTGCGTTCATACCGCGGGGGATCGTCCCGCGAACGGATCCCAGCTCGTGGCCCGCTCCGTAACGTTCTCGTGACGCATTCCGGGTTCGATACGCTTTTGCGCGCCGACCCACGATCGGAGGTATGGACACGGTCGTTGACGGGGCGGTCGGGTACGACGAACTCGCGGTACTGAAGATACTGGCGATCGACGGTGCGATGTCCGGGGGAACGAAGACCTCGTGTCGGTCGCTGGCGGACCGTCTCGACGCCTCCAGTCAGACCGCCTCCCGACGCCTGCGGCGGCTCGCGGAGGCGGGACTGGTCGAGCGCGAGACCGTCGGCGACGGGCAGTGGCTCACCGTCACCGACGAAGGTGAACGCGCCCTCCGGGCGGAGTACGAGGACTACCGGACGCTGTTCGAGGAGGACCGCGCCGTCGAACTCGTCGGCACCGTCACCGACGGCATGGGCGAGGGGCGTCACTACATCACGCTGTCGGGCTACATGGAGCAGTTTCGCTCGAAACTGGGGTACGAGCCGTTTCCGGGCACGCTGAACGTCGCGCTCACCGAGGCCGGTGTCCGTGGCCGGTCGGCGCTGTCGGCCCGGGACTCGGTCCGCATCGAGGGCTGGGAGGACGAGAACCGGACCTACGGCCCGGCGGACTGTTACCCCGCCTCGGTCATGGCCCTGGAGACCGGCGAGGCGTACGACCGGGCCCACGCCATCGTCCCCGAGCGCACCCACCACGACGAGAGTCGCCTGGAGGTGATCGCGCCGGAGAAACTGCGTGACACGCTCGGACTGACCGACGACGAACCGGTGGCGGTGCGCGTGGGGGGTGAGCGATGAGCCACACCCACACCGGAGCCGACGCCGAAACGACGACCACACCGGGCGGGCGACCGGAGGCGGTCAAGCGGGCGGTCGACGCCTTCGCCGCCGGCGACCCAGTCCTCGTCCACGACGCCGCTGACCGCGAGGGCGAGACGGACGTGCTCTACCCCGCGGGCGCCGTCGACACGGACGCCGTCGTGCGACTCCGCCACGACGCCGGCGGGCTGTTGTTCGTCGCGCTCCCCGACGACGTTGCCGAGACGTTCGACCTGCCGTTCCGTCACGAGGTGGTCGACCATCCCGCGGCCGACGTGAGCGACCTCGCGTACGACGGTCGGCCGTCGTTCTCGCTGACGGTCAACCACCGCGACACGTTCACCGGGATCACCGACCGCGACCGCGCCCGGACGATCGAGGCGCTCGCGGCGGCCGCGGCCGACCCCGCCGGTACCGACTTCGCCGGCGAGTTCCGCGTGCCCGGTCACGTCCACCTGCTCCGGGCCGCGCCCGGGCTGCTCGCCGACCGACAGGGACACACCGAACTCGGCGTTGCGCTGGCTCGCGCGGCCGGCACGAGCGGTGCAGTCGCCGGCGCCGAGATGCTCGACGCCGACACCGGCACCGCGCTGTCGCCCGCCGACGCCCGCTCGTACGCCGGGGCCCACGACATGCCGTTCGTCGAGGGCAGCGCCCTCGTCGAGCACCTCTGATTACCGCAGTCGACAGGTCTTCGTCACCGCCCAGGTCGCCAGCGCTACGGCCCCGACGAGTTCCGGCAGCGCCACGCCGGGGTCGACTTCGCCCGCCGCGACCAGCGCGTACACCAGCCACCCCGTCGCGTTCGCGAAGGCCAGCCAGACGAACCGCAGTCCCGTCCGGCCGCGCCCGTCGAGGATCGAGGCGGTGCCGTCAAGCGCCAGCCCGTAGGTCAGCGCCACGAAGAACGTCACGGAGACGGGACCGTGCAGGCCCGAGGGGTGGTCGATCGGCACCAGCCCGATCCCCACGAGCGCGACCATCGCCACGAACAGCACGGCCTGGGCGAGTCGACGGACCCGACCACCCCGCTCGGCGGTCAGGCGCCCGACGAACGTCGCTCCCAGCGCGCCCGCGAGCACCAGCCCCCAGTTGAACACCGGTGCGGACCGTCGAGAGCGCTCACCCAGGTCCGAGAGGGCGTTGCCAGTGAGCGAGAACCAGGGCGCGAGTACGACCGCGACCGCGATCGCGGCGAAGGCGACGACCGCACCGGCGACCCCGGCGTGGGTCGTGACCCGTCCCAGCCTCTCGCGCATGGTCCACATTCGGTCCAGGGCGACTCGTAGCTTCCGCCGGAGTGCCGGGGCTACACCGCAGCTCGAACGGTCGCGATCGTCAATACTGATTACGCTGGCGCCGCTCTGTCGGTGCATGGCGACATTCGAGGAGATGGACGTCGACACGGTCTGGATGGACGGGGAGTTCGTCGACTGGGAGGACGCCCAGATCCACGTGCTGACTCACGGGCTGCACTACGGCACCGGCGTCTTCGAGGGCGTACGCTGTTACGACACCGAGCGCGGGCCGGCGATCTTCCGGTGGGACGGACACCTCGACCGCCTGTACCAGTCCGCCCAGCCGTACGAACTCGATATCGACCACGAGCCCGAAGAACTCACCGAGGCCACGCTGGAACTCATCCGCCGGCAGGGGCTGCAGTCGTGTTACATCCGCCCGATCGTCTACTACGGCTACCGGCAGTTGGGCGTGAGCCCGGAGGGGTCGCCGACCCGGACGGCGATCGCCTGCTGGCCGTGGGGCGCCTACCTCGGCGAGGACGCCCTGGAGAACGGCGTCGAGGTGAAGGTGTCCTCCTGGCGCAAGCACGCCCCCAGCCAGATCCCGACGAACGCCAAGACGACGGGACCGTACGTCAACAGTCTCCTCGCCGGCGAGGAGGCGCGTCGGCACGGCTACGCCGAGGCGATCGTCCTCAACAAGGAGGGGTACGTCGCCGAGGGGCCGGGCGAGAACATCTTTCTCGTGCGCGACGGCGAGATCTTCACGCCGGCGATCTCACAGAGTATCCTCGAGGGCGAGACTCGTGACGTGGTGATCACGCTGGCCCGCGAACTCGGCTACGAGGTCCACGAACACGCCACGATCGGCCGGGGTGAACTGTACACCGCCGACGAACTGTTCTTCACCGGCTCCGCCGCGGAGGTCACGCCCATCCGGAAGGTCGACAACGTGGAGGTCGGCGACGGCGGGCGCGGCCCGGTCACCGAGGAGATCCAGTCGCGGTTCTTCGAGGTCGTCGAGCGCCGCACGGACGACCACGAGGAGTGGTTCACCTACGTCGAGGAGTGATCAGTCCCCGGGCGAGCGCTCCGGGTCGACGTCCTCCTCGCCCACGACGTCCTGTATCGAGACCGCCGACCGCTCGTTCTCGCCGAAGCCGGCGGAGAGGATGCGGGTCAGGGCGTCCTCGACACTCTCGTCGAGGTCGGCGATGTCCTCGGGGTCGACCTCGACCACGAAGCCAGTCGTGATGTTCGGTGCCGTGGGGAGAAACAGCACCTCACGACCGTCCTGGGTGGTCTTGCCGGTCTTGAACGCCGTCATCCGCAGACCGTTCCAGGTCTCTATCTTCACCGGCTTCTGGAGCGAGTCGGCCCCGCCCAGGGCGGTCTCGGCGGCCATCTTCGAGGCGTTGTAGACGACGCGCAGTCCGGGCAGTCGGTTCGCCACACCGTCGAGGACGTTCTCCACCGCGGAACCGGCGGTCGTCCGCATCAGGTAGCCGATCGCGAACACGAACACTACGAACACCACTATCGTGATGCTCACGTTGACCAACTGCGTGGCGTTGTCGAGGCCGACGCTTGCGAGACCGAGGTCCTCGAGCAGGTCGGCCTCCACGATCGACGCGGGCGTGACCGACACGACGATCCCGTACAGCCAGGTGACAACGTAGGCCGTGACGATGACAGGGACCAAGACGATGAGCCCGGACGCGAAGTCCCGCTTCCAGGCGGCCATACGCTACCATCTCGGTCGCCCGTTATGAGCGCTTCCGTCCCCGTCGAGCGCGGACGGAAGCGAACCGGCTTTGTGGCCGGCCCCACCGTGACGGGTATGCACGCGGCGTCGGACCCGTCGGGACTGGCCGTCGTCGCCGTCGCCCTGTGGGCGATGCTACCCGCCTACGTGCCCAACAACGTCGCCGTCCTCGCCGGCGGCGGCGCCCCGATCGACGGCGGTCGCACCTGGGGCGACCGACGCCTGCTCGGCGACGGCAAGACCTGGCGCGGCACCGCCGCCGGCGTCCTCGCCGGCGTTGGACTGGCGCTCGTGCTCTCCGCCGTCCACGACGCCGTCGGGGAAGCGCTCGGCGTGGCGCTGCCGTCGTTCCCGCTCACGGCGGCGACCGGACTCGCCGCGGGCGCGCTACTCGGTGACATCGCCGCCTCCTTCCTGAAGCGTCGCACCGGTCGACGACGGGGCGCCCCCTTCCCCGTCGTCGACCAACTCGACTTCGTCGTC
>CAYODS010000160.1:0-5623 GCA_964402765.1 uncultured Halobacteriales archaeon | reverse complement strand
TGGAACAGCACGAAATCGATCCGCCTCACTCTTCAGCGCTTATCTGAACACTGCCAGACGGTGGTGTATGTCGGACGACGACATCCACGCCTGTGACTGTGGCGCGACGTTCGAGACGCTCGAGGAACTGAAGGCCCACGCCGCCGAACACCACCCAGAGAAGGTTGAGGACGACGACTGAGCAGTCCCGACGACCGACGACCGGCGTCGGCCGGTGAGGGCCACGGTGCGGCGATCACGCCGGCCCCGTGCCCCCCTCGGACTCGATGAGCCGTGCGCGGGTCTCGTCGACGGCGGCGAGGTGACACAGCGGGTTCCCGGGGTACACCACGGGGTTCTCCAGGACGCCGACGAGCAGACCGGTAAACGGCGCCTCGACGGTCGTCGCCTCGGTCTTGAACGGGTTCGTGATCCGGCAGACGGCCTCGCCCTCGTGGACGAGGGCACCGCGGTCGTGGTGCATCTCGACGACCCCGCCGTCGTCGGCCCGGAGCCAGGTCTTCTCCGACCATCCCTCGACGACGGTGGTCCAGCCCGGCCAGCGCACGGTCTCCTGTGGGTGGACGCCGTACTCCGCGAACACGCTGCGGACGCCCTCGAGGGCGTGGTCGATGAGGTCGCGCTCGAACCGGTGGGCCTCGCCCATCTCCAGGGTGATCGTCGGCACGCCCGCCTCCGTGGCCGCCCGACGGAGCATCCCCTCCGACCCCTCGCCGGCCACGATCACGTTGGTGCCGAACGAACGGGCCAGTCGCGCGACCGCCCCGTTCTCCATGTCCGCCCGCACGTGGAAGGTGTTCGTCCGCCCGCGCGTCGAGGTGTGGAAGTCCAGCCCCACGTCACACGGCTCGATGAAGTTGTGGAAGATCCGGTGTGCGATCCGGTTCGAGGAGGTGCTCCCCTCCCTGCCGGGGAACGCGCGGTTCAGGTCCCGCCCCTGGACGGGCAGGTACCGCTGCTGGGTGAGGAACCCCTGGACGTTCAGCACCGGCAGGCAGACGACCGTCCCGGCGACGTCGTCGTGGTTCCACTCCTGTGCCACCTCGCGGACCACCTCGATCCCGTTGAGCTCGTCGCCGTGGACTGCCGCCGAGAGGAACACCGTGGTCCCGGATTCCCGGCCGTTGATGACGGTGACGGGTATCTCGACCGGGTCCCCGAGGTACGTCTCGCTAACGGGGAACCGCACGTGTTCCGTCTCGCCGGGTGCCACGCGACCGCCGTCGTAGGTGAACGCTGCCGGGTCGCTCATCGTCCCGGATCTCCCGCCCACCCGGTTTAGTCCCGGTCACCCGTTGTGGGTGGGTTGCACGGCCGCCGAACCACGATACACGGGGGGACCGACCGACACGACATGACGAGCAGACCAGACTCGACTGGTGGTCCCGACCGCCTGGACCCCGGGCGGGTGGACGGTGACGGGCGGGCGGCCCCGGGGGACCGTCCCGACGACGGGACTGTCCGGGTGGGGGTGTTGAGTCCGCACAACAGCGCGGAGACGAAGGCGATCTGCAACGCCGTCCGGGCCCTGGGTCACGACCCGGTGTGGGTGCGAGACGAGAACGTCTCCTTTCGTATCGAGGACGGCTCCGTCCACGGGTCGCCCCCCGTCGACGTGCTCGTCAACCGGCTGCTGCTCACGAAGAGCGACCAGCAGTTCGAGGACCTCCAGCTCGCGGCGCTGTACGGTGAGACGGCTCCCGTGGTGAACCCGCCCGAGGCGGTGACGGACGCGACCCACAAGTTCCGAGCCGGCGCGATCCTGGGAGCGGCCGGGCTCCCGGTCCCGGACGCCCTCTTCGGGCGGTCGCCACGGACGCTCGCCGCGTGGGCCGACCACGTCGGCGACCGGGCCGCACACAAGCCCACCGTCGGGACGAACGGCCAGGGCATGCGCGTCGTCGACCGCTCGGACACCGTCACGCCCGCCCTGACGGACGAGCAGACGTTCGTCCAGGAGCTGCTCGAACGCGACGGCCGCACCTACGACGTCCGGGCGTACGTCGTCGGCGACGAGGTCGTCGGCGCGATGCGGCGGTACGCTCCGGAGGGCGACTGGCGGACGAACGTCGCCGTCGGCGGCGAGGTCGAGGGCGTGACCGACTCCCTCGGGGCGCGGCCACGGCGACTGGCGCGCGAGGCGACCGCCACCCTCGGGCTCGACGTGGCCGGCGTCGACCTGCTGCCGGTCGACGGTCGCTGGCACGTTCTGGAGGTCAACGCCACCGCGGGGTTCAAGGGACTGTTCGAGGCCACGGGCGAGTCGGTCGCACCCCATGTCGCGCGCCTGGCCGTCCAGCGCGCCGGTGGGACCGTCGATCCCGACCGCGTCGCGGCGGTCGCCGAGACGCTCGACGACTCCGTGCCGGACTGCAAGCCCGCCCGCCGGACGACGGACGACGCCACGCTCGGGTACACGAACCGCCTCGAGGTGAGCGGCCGTGACGGCGTCGAGACGGTCGTCGCGAAGGCCGACACCGGCGCCGCGCGGACGAGTCTCGACACGGCCCTCGCGGGTCGGATCGGCGCCGGTCCGATCCTGGACACCGTCGAGGTGCGCGCCGGCGCCGGCGCCGACCCCGAGACCCGGCCGCTGGTCGACGTCGACCTCCGGCTCGACGGGCGGTGGCGCTCGGTCACCGCGAGCGTCGCCGACCGGTCGTCGATGCGGCACCCGGTCATCCTCGGGCGCGACCTCCTCGGCGACTACACCCTGGAGGTCGGCCGTCGCGTCGAGGAGTGACCGCAGCAGGGCGACGACCCGGACGAGCACCGATAAATACCTTGCGCCGCGTGCGAGCCCATTCACACGGGCGAGGTGTCACTTAGACGGTTGGGTGTGTCTGTCGTGGTGTCCCATGACATCGGACGAGATAGCGGACATCGAACGGATCCCCCCGGAACAGATCGAGTCGACAATCAGTGGCGTCAAGAAGATGCTGCTGGCCGGTGCCGTCTTCGCGGCGGTCGGCTACCTGCTGGTCGGCAGCGCCATCTTCTTCGAGCTGACGGAGTTCCACCCGATGCTCGAGGCGTTCGCGACGGACAACCCGAACACGAGCCTCGCCGGCGGTGGGCCGGAGCGCAGCGCGGCCGTCAGCGGTGAACTCGCCGAACTGAACAAGTGGCCCTCGACGCTCCTGTGGCTGAAACTGGGCGGCGTGGCCCACGTCCTCGTCGGCATCTTCATCGCGCTGGCGGCGATCGTCCGCGTGCTGAGTCTGATGCCCCACCGCCTGAGCTACGAGATGGAGCGCACCCAGGTCGAGCGCGAGCGGGTCCAGCAGTCCGGGTCCCAGAGCCAGGGTGGCTCCGCCGGCACGTCCGGCGGCGCGGCCGCCGGCGACGACTGACACCCCGCCCGACGCCGGGTCCCACCCACCTCACACACGACCCCGATGGTGACGAGACAGGCGGTGCTGTCGGCGCTGGCTGCCGAGAGCGACTCCGAGGGCCGGAGGACAACCGTCGACGTCCTCGCGAGACGACTCGACGCTCCCGAGCGGGCGGTCCGCACCACGGTCGCGGCGCTGGTCGACTGCGACCTGGCGGTGCGTGACGGCGACGACGTCCGGGTGTCGGTCACCGGCGAGGAGCTGCTGGCGCTTGACGTCGGCGGCGAGGTCGTCCTCGACCTCGACTCCGTCTGCGAGTGACGCTTTGCCAACACTTACCACGATCCACCGCGTACCCTCCCCGGTCGAATGTCAGACACACACGACGCCGAGGGCGATCCCGGTGACGCCACCGGCGCGGGCGAGCCCGACCACGTCGAGTACGACCCCGACGGGGAGACGTACGACGTGTACGAGTGCGCCGAGTGTGACAACGTGGTGCTGTCAGTCGGCGTCGACGACCCCTCGATGGCGTGTCACGGCGAGCCGATGCGACCCGTTCGCGACGTGGAGATGACGGTCCGGCCGCCCGACTTGAGGCAGGTCTTGCTCGACGCCTTCGGGCTGCCGAAGGCCGGACTGGACATCTGTCTCTGCGTGATCGGCGAGGGGCCACTGTCCGCGACCGAGGTGGCACAGGAACTCGACTACGACCGCTCGACGGTGACGCGGTACCTGAACGACCTGGTCGAGTTGGGGCTGTTGCAGCGGTCGACGCTGAACCGCGAGGAGGGCGGCGTGGTCAACGTCTACCACTCGATCGACTTAGAGCGGATGCGCCGGGACACGCTCGTGGGGTTCTACGTCTGGGCCGGCGAGGCCGCCTCGCTCATCGAGGACGCGAACCTCACGAAGCGGGAGTACCGCGAGGGGAACCCCGACCGCGACCTCCCCGACGTGTTCTGGGACGGTCACGGCGACGGGGACTGAGCGCTCGCCGGTCAGTCCGCCTCGCGGAACTCGCGCGCCCGGCGCTCACCCAGGTCCTGCAACTCCTCGAGAAAGGCCGGACTCCGGTCCACCTTCGTCGAGGCGGGGTACTGTCGGCCGATCTCGATGCGGCGCACCGTCGTGTGGCTGAACTCCGCCTCGGGGAGGTGTCCCTCCTCGATCCAGTCGTTCACCCGCTCGACGAACCGCAGCTCCTGGTTCAGCGAGATGTTGCCCGACAGTTCGTTGCGTCGGTCCTCGATGGCCTCGAGCGTGGTGGGTTCCCCGTCGCGCTCCTGTGGGTTGATCTGGACGATCCACAGCTCCTCGGGTTTGCGGCCGGCGGGCTGCATCAGCAGGTCGTCGACCGGCGGGTTCTGCGAGAACAGGCCGTCCCAGTGGTAGTGCCCGTCGATCTCGACCGCCTCGAACAGGTCGGGCACGGCCGCCGACGCCAGCACCGCCTCCGTGGTCACGGCCTCGTTCGTGAAGGTGCGAAACACGCCGGCGTTGACGTCGACGGCACCCACCACGAGTTCTGGCGCCCCCCGCGTGCAGAGGTCGGCGATGCGCTCGAAGTCGACGTGGGCCTCCAGCGCGGCCCGGATGCGGTCCTGGCCCATCTTCGCGCCGGGGTTCTGGTAGGGGCTCACCTGGGGCAGCGGCACGCCGGTGCTCTCGACCCGGGAGAGCCCCACGACGAACTGGTTGGTGAGGTGGTCGTCCAGCGACGCCGCCGCGAGGTCGTCCCACAGCGAGTCCAGCAGTTCCGCCGCCCGCTCGTGGCCGTCGGTCACGAGGCCGTACCACGCCACCAACGCGTTGAACGCCCCGCCGGAGGTGCCACTGATCCCGACGAGGTCGTGGTCGTCGTCCCAGTCGAGAAACAGCCGACGCAACACGCCCGCGGTGAAGGCGGTGTGACTGCCGCCGCCCTGGCAGGCGATCGCCACCGTCGTCGGCCCGTCGTCCGTGTCAGCCGGCGTGCCGCCGTCGGTCGTCATCCGTGTGTCACGTCCCGACGGCGCGCCGTACCCGGGCGGCACCGTGTCGTTCGAGGGGTCAGGCATAGGTGGTGGTGTAGCCCCCGTCGAACAGGAGATCGCCGCCGTTCAGCAGGGCGGCGTGGTCCGAGAAGCCGAACACGAACAGGTTCGCCACCTCGGCGGGGGTCATCATCCGCTTGGTGCGGGCCTGCCCGAGCATCACGTCCTCGACCACTTCCTGCTCGGAGATGCCCCGCTCCTCGGCGGTGTCCTCGATCTGGTTCACCATCAGCGGCGTGAGCACGTAACCCA
>CAYODS010000159.1:0-5798 GCA_964402765.1 uncultured Halobacteriales archaeon | reverse complement strand
GCAAGCACCGCAGCGAACGAACGGAGTGAGTGAGCGAGGCGCGCAGCGAGTGAGGTGCCCGCAGCGGGGCGGGGGCTTTCTGGGCCGTCTCCTCGGCGGCACCACCGAGTGAGAGCACCGGGGCGAGAACGTTCTGGGCCGTCTCAGCAGCGCCACGACCGATTGAGAACACCGGGGCGAGAGCGTTCTGAGCCCTCACAACAGCGCCACGACCGATTGAGAGCACCCGGGTCGGGAGACGAGAGCGTTCCGGACCACCACGACACCACCACCGTGGCAACGACTAAGCCGTGACCGTCCCAGGCGTGAGTGTGGCCCACGTCGCCCGTCTCGCCGTCCACCCGGTGAAGTCGCTGGACCCGGAGCCCCGCGAGCGGGTCACGGTACTGCAGAGCGGCGCCCTGGCCGGGGACCGCGAGTACGCGATGGTCGACGCCGACGGGGAGTACGTCAACGGCAAGCGGACCGCCGCCGTCCACCGCCTGCGCAGCGCCGTGACCTTCGAGGACGGGCGCCCCGCGAGCCTCGACCTCCGCGCAGAGACCGACGACGCCCCCGACCGACTGCGAGACGGCGAGCGGTTCTCGCTGCCCGCCGCGGCCGGGGCCGAGGGTGACCTGCCGGCGTTGCTGTCGCGGTACTTCGGCCACGAGGTGCGCCTGCGCCAGGACCGTCGCGGCGGCTTCCCGGACGACACGACGAACGCGGGCCCGACGGTCGTCTCGACGGCCACCCTCGAACGCGTCGCGGCGTGGACGGACGTCTCGGTCGAGAGCGTCCGCCGGCGGTTCCGGGCGAACGTCGAGGTCGGCGGCGTGCCGGCGTTCTGGGAGGACCGTCTCTACGGAACGGGACCGGTCCGCGTTCGCGTGGGCGACCTGGAACTGCTCGGGACGGGACCGTGCAACCGGTGTGTCGTGCCGCTGCGGGACCCCGACACGGGCCGGGAGACGCCGGGGTTCCGCGAGCGACTCGTGGCGGGACGGCGCGAGGAACTGCCCGAGTGGGCGCCCGCCAAGCGGTTCGACCACTTCTTCAAGCTCGCGGTGAACACGCGCAGACCGGGCGGCGACGACGTCGCGGTCGCCGTGGGCGACGAGGTGGCGATCGCGGGCGACTGACCGGGAGAGCCCGGGTTAGGTCCGCACCCGGCGGAGTTCCTCGTCGGAGAGAAAGGAGCGGTCCTCGGCGGGGTCGACGACGGCGACGGAGTGGTCGGTGGTCGGGGAGGGCACGTAGACGCTGGTCGCCAGGCGCTTCTGTTCGCCGGCGGCGACCCGACCCATCGGCAGCATGACGGTGCGTACGGCCACGTCGTCGTGGTAGAACACCAGCCGGACGACCGCCCCGGAGGTCTCGCCCTGGTTGACGACGGTCGCGGAGACGTCGACGGTCTCACCGACCGCACCTGAGGGGGTCGTGCGACGCCCGCCGGTCTCGAACCGCGTCCCCGAGAGGTGCAGCGTCTCGCTGACCTGCCGGCGAGTGCGGCGGTACTCGTCGAGTTGGGCCTCTATCGACGCCGCGAAGCGGGCCGCCTCGCTGTCGTCGTCGATCACCTCCTGGAGGTGGAGGACGGTGTTCGACATGTCGTCAACAGCGCTCTCGCGGCCGCCCGCGTTCTTCGCCTTCAGCACCTCGTACTCCCGACGGAGTTGCTGGACGTCCGCGCGGGCCGACGCCGGGGTCGTCTCCGCGAGTCGCTCGATCGTGTCGTCCATCTCCAGGACGGGGGGGAGTCCACTCATTACCCCGCATTTCACGGGCCGGCGAATAAGCGTTCGGTCGTCACGGCTCGCGCTCGCCCTCGGCGGCCGGCTCCCGCTCTCGCTCCCGGTCGGGGTCGCCGTCGCCCGCGTCGGTCTCCCAGGGATCGACCGACGCGTCCGCTGGCGCCGAGGGGCGGGGCCGTCCGGTCGACTGACGTTCGGACGACGCGTCCGCTGGCGTCGAGGAGTCGGATCGTCCAAGCGTCCGGCTCTCGTCGTTCGTGGGGACGATATTGGGATCAATCCACCATCTGAGGACCCGTTCGACGAACGGGGTCTCCGGATTCGAGACGTAGCGGGCGACCACGGTGAGCAGCGCCGCCAGTGCCAGGCCTGAGACGAGGACGATCGCGGCGGTCTCGCCGCCGGCGCCCGCAGCCGCGGCACTGGTCACGATGATCGTGAGGATGACGACTAGCGTTCTGAGCGCCCTCAGAACGGACCCGAGGGCAGCCCGCACGTCCATCGGGGCTCAGTCGCCGACCCCGTCGCCCGCCCGTTCGCGGTCGGCGCGGTGTTCGCTGATGATGCGGTCGATCGTCTCGGCGGTGCGCTCCTTGCGGCGCTCGGCGGCGCGGTCCTCCCAGTCCGCGATCACGGCCTCGACGTCGTCCTCGCGGGCGACGGCGAGTTCGTCCACCTCCTGCATCGCCACGTCGTCGGCGGGGCCGACCGGCACCTCGTGTTCGAACAGGATCTCGTCGGCGATGTCCGAGAGGCCACCGCGCTTGAGCACCACCCGCGGGTTCACCGCGACCAGTCGCTCGGCGGTCGAGCGACCGGCGCCGCCGGCGTCCCGCAGGTACACCACGTCGTCCTCGGCGAGGCCGTAGGCGTCCTCGGCCGCCTCGAGGGCGGCGACGGTGAACTCCTCGACGGGCTTGACCGGGACGAGGCCCTCCTTCTCCTGCTCGACGTCGCTGAAGTTGGAGTGATCGAGTTTCCAGAGTGCCTTCATGCGCTCGACCTTCCCCTCGAGTTCCGTGACGCGGTCGCGCTCGTCCGCCAGATCGGACTCCAGCCGGGACACCTCCCGCTCCAGGCGGGACACCTCGCGGCGCTCGCGGGCCTCGCGGCGCTCCTCGCGGCGGGCCTCCGAGAGTTCGTCCTCCAGATCGGCGATGCGCTCGTCCTTGCGATCGACGGTTGTCTCGAGGTCCTCGACGTGGTCCTCGAGGCGCTCGACCTGCCGTTCGAGGTCGCGGATGCGCCGTTGCTCGGGCGATGGCTCGTTGTCCGGCTCCCCGCCGGCGTCGCCGTCATCACCGTCGTCATCGGCGTGTGCCGCAAGAGCGGTCTCGACAGACTCGCCGTCGAGGACGCTGGCGAGGACACTGCCGGTGTCCACACCTGGCGGAACCTTCCGGTCGACGCGACGGAACTGGTCGGCGTGGTCGTCGTACGCCTCCAGCGCGGCGGCGGCGGCGTCACGCTCGTGGTCGTTGTCGTAGGCCAGTTCGCGGGTGCGGTGTTGCTTCTGGTCGATCGGCAGATCGCTGTCGGGCGTCCAGCCGGCGGCGTCAAACGAGCGGCGGATCTGCTCGACGGTCTCGGGCATCGGGGTGACGTCGGCCGCCACGACGAGCGGGCGGCCGCGGTCGACGATCCACTCGATCACGTCGCCGGTGTCCGCGGTGCGAGTGGAAAGCACGTCCAGCACGTCACCCTCCAGGTCGAGGATTGCGACGGCGGTCGTCGTCCCGGGGTCGACGCCCACGAGGACGTGGTCGCGGCGCTTGGCGAGCGGGCGGAACTCGATGCCGTCGGTGCGGACGCGGTCTATCTCCACGCGGACGTCGCCCGACCGCTCCCGGGAGACGGGGATGTCCTCCGGGCGGGCCTCGACCTCGAAGACGGCCTGCGAGAGCCCGCCGTACTTCTCGGTGGCGTCGCGGTCGTACTCCAGGCCGGCGTCGTCAAGCGCGGAGCCCACCTCGCGGGCGCGCTTGCGAACGGCGCCGTGGATGCGGCGGGTGTAGCGGTCCTCGGACCAGCCACCGCTCCCAGTCGAGCGGCCCCGCGACACCTTGAGGCGGGTGCGGTCGGTAAAGGCGCGGACCTCCTGGCCGACGTTCTGGGCGGCCAGGCGGGCGGCGGCCTCGGCCTCGCTCATGGGGTCCTTCGCGTAGGGTACGTCGTGGCGGTCGGCGACCCGCGACAGCGGCTCCGGGCTGTTGGCGCCGGTCACCTGGACGAGACGGGTCCCGTCCGGCAGCGCACCGAGGAAGCGCACGAGGTCGTCCTTGTCCTCGGCGAGTTCGTAGGTGTTGTCCGTCGCCACGATGGCCGGCGCCTCGTCGTCGATGAGCCGGCGGAGCTTGCGGTAGCTGACGACGTCGCGCTCGAAGCCGTCACCGTCGTACACCGCCAGCGCGTACTGGGGTGCGGTCCCGCGCACGTCACCGCTCTGGATGTCGACCCCGTACACGACCGCGTCGAGCGCACTCGTCCGGGAACTCACGCCTGACTCTCGGGCCCCGGCGGACATAAATCTCGTCCCCCCGTGGCACTCTGGGCAGGTGCCTCATCCGCGTCCGAGCGGTGGCCTCAGGGTCTCCGGTGAGCGACTGCGACCGCCCGGGACCCACTCACGGTGTGGTCCGGTACTCCGCGTCGCCGGTGCGGCGGTCGGGGGCAGGTGCGGGCCATCGGAACCGACGATCACCCCACCCCTGACTCGACGCGACCGAGTGCAGCGATAGAAAGCCTATACCTCTGGAAGAAACAGCGTCCGTGTGATTTACCCAGGCGAACTCCGCCGGCGTGAACTGCTCTCGGCGGGCGGGATCGCTGCCGCCACGCTGGTCTCGGGTTGCCAACGGACGAGTGAGGAGGGGGCAACCAGACCGACAGGCGGGACCACTCGGCAGCAGGATCAGGGCGACTCGCAGTTGCGTATCGGAGACACCGCGTCGACGTCCCGGGGAGACGTCACCGTCGAGCGGTTCGACGTCGAGGACACGGTGGCGAGACCGTCCAGTAGCCACGTGGACGTCGTCGGCGACGACGACAGTTTCTACGTGGTCATCCGGGTTCTCGTGGGGTTCGACAGCGGTGCAATCCGATGCCTCGACTCCGAAAACATCCCCCAGCTGATTCTCGGCGGGCAGACGTACGAGCACACGTACGGCTGCCTGTATTCGACAGACGGACCAAGGGCCGCCGACGTGGCCTACGAGATCGGTACTGATGAGCAGATCGACCGAGGAAAGATCGTGTTCGAACGGGGTGACAGTGTCGCCGTCTGGGGCCTCGACGAGGAGCACGTACAGGCGCTGACCGCTCGACCGAACACCGTCCTCTCCTCGGTGTCCACGCCCGCCGAAGCCGAGATCGGTGAGTGGGTGACGGTGTCGGTACGGGCGGAGAACCGGGGCGCCTCCACGGGGAGTTTCAAACTGAAGCTCGACCGACCGGACGTCTCGACGCCCACCTACGACGACTTTCCGATCGACGCGGGCGAAACCGTCGAGAAGACGTACGGGGTCGAGATGCAACACCTGAGCCGCAGCCTGTCGGCAGGTGACTCGGTCGCACTCGTGTTCGACAGCGGGAAACGGGAGGTGCTGCGAGAGATATCGGTTCGATGAGTCGACGCAGGAGGAGATCGACCGTCTCGCGCCCACCGTGACACGACCGGCTGTCGGAGGGCACACCCTTTTTGCGGGCCCGCCGCTGGGGGGGCGCATGGGATTGGACGAGGACTCTCTTGCGTACCACAGCGAGGAGCCGCCGGGCAAACTCGCGATCCGGACCACGAAGCCGACGAACACACAGCGAGACCTCTCGCTCGCGTACTCACCTGGTGTAGCAGCGCCGTGCCGGGCCATCCGCGACCAGCCCGACGACGCCTACGCCTACACGGCGAAGGGCAACCTCGTCGGCGTCGTCTCGAACGGCTCGGCCGTCCTCGGACTGGGTGACATCGGCGCTCAGGCGTCGAAACCGGTGATGGAGGGGAAGGGGGTGTTGTTCAAGCGGTTCGCGGACATCGACGTGTTCGACGTCGAACTGGACGAGGACGACCCT
>CAYODS010000158.1:0-5802 GCA_964402765.1 uncultured Halobacteriales archaeon | reverse complement strand
CCGGTCTGCGGGCGCGAACGGGTGGACGTGACGTTGTCGGGGACTACCGGCGTTCAGGGTGCTGGTCGGTCGAGGCTGCCAGCGACGGGCGACTACCGGTGTCCGTGACACTGGCCCCGGTCGACCGGGGCGGCGAGACTAGTCCGCGACCTGGACGGTCGGTGACCGACCGTCGTCGCGGGCCGCGTGGACCTCGACGGCCGCACGGTAGCCGGCGTAGAGGATCGCGACGGGCACCGCGAGCAGACACAGCGACAACAGCACCGCCGCGCCGGCGGTCGCCTGGAGCGTGAACACGAGATAGTATAATCCGCTCCACCGGTATAATTTTTTCGCCGGTGATGGTGATACAACTCGCTCTGGGAGTCTCTGGGGGTCACCCCCCGTTCGTGTCGGCGACCTCCGCCCTGGCGAACTCGACGTCGGTCACCTCGAAGCGGGCGCCGCCGTCGCGCCCCTCGGTGACCCGGACCGACCAGCCGTGGGCCTCGACGATCTGGCGGACGATGTTCAGCCCCAGGCCGGTGCCCTCCTCGTGGGTGGTGTAGCGGGGCTCGAACACCTGGTCGCGCTTTCCGGGCGGGACGCCCGGCCCGTCGTCTTCGACGTACACGCCGACGGGCTCCTCCTGCCACTCGTCGTCACCGTCGGTCGCGCCCTCGCCGTCGGCGGCGGTGAGCGGTCCGGCCTCGCCCGGGTCGATCACGCCGACGCGGACCTCGGTGCCGCTTCCGGCGTGGTCGACGACGTTGCGCAGCAGGTTCTCGAAGGCCCGTCGCAGGCGTGTCTCGTCGGCCAGCAGCGTGGCGTCACCCTCGACGACCGGCGAGACGGCGTCGGTGTCGACGGTCGAGACTGCCGCCTCCCACACCGACGCCAGCGAGACGGGTTCGGGTTCCTCGACGTCTTCGCCGCGGCGCGCGAGGGTGAGCAACTCCTCGATCAGCGTCTCCATGCGGTCCATCGACACCTCGACCTCGGACAGCGCGGCGGCGGGGTCACCGTCGCCCTCCAGGCCGCTGCGGGCGTTCTGGAGGTGGCCGCGGGCGACGGTCAGCGGGTTACGAAGGTCGTGGCTGACGACGGCGGCGAACTCCTCCAGGCGCTCGTTCTGTCGTTCGAGTTCGCGCTGGTAGCGCTCGCGCTCGGTGACGTCCCGGCAGTTCATGACGACCCCCTCCACCGCGGGGTCGTACAGCCGCGACCGGGCGGCGGACTCGACGGTGCGCCACCCCTCCTCCCCGCGGAAGCGATACGTCACCGAGCGGGTCTCGCCGGCCCATCCTGTCGGGTCCGACAGCAACTCCCCGACGCTCTCGCGGTCGGCGGGGTGGACGTACTCCGTCAGCGGGTACCCCACCAGCGCGTCGGGGTCGTGGCCGAACGCCTCCTCCACGGCGGGGCTGACGTAGTCGACGATCCCCTGGCGGTCGAGGATGAACAGGGCGTCCGAGGAGGACTGCACCAGCGCGGAGTACCGCTCCTCGACGCTCTTGTAGTCGCTGATGTCGGTGTAGACCGCGACCCCGGGGTCGTCGTCCGGGGGCGTGGTCCGCAGCAGGAACGTCCGCACGCCCTCGACGGTCCGGCAGCGCAGTTCGGCCTCGACCGCCTCGCCGTCGAGCAACTGGTCGTGCTCGTCGCCGCCGACGCTGAACACCACCTCGTCCAGCGGTGCCCCGTCGACGTCCTCGGCGCGGACGCCGAAGGTGGAGGCGAAGGCGCCGTTGACCGCCGTCACCCGCGGGCGGTCGTCGTGCTCGTACCGCACCGCCGGCTCCGGGAACCGGTCGAACGCCGACTCCCCGCCGGCACCGGTCGTGTCGCCCGCGAGGAGGCGCTCGACGGGGTCGGGGCCCTCGTCCTCACCGCCGAGTTCGACCACGTCGCTGTTCTCCCACTCCTCGACCACGCGCTCGATCCCCGCGGCGACGACCGCCGGATCGCCGCCGGCGACGTACTCCGTGCGGCCCATGTCGCCGCCGCGTTCCTCGTCGACGCCCGGGCCGAACAGCACCACCGGGACGTCCGGGGCACGCTCCCGCACCGACAGCAGACACTCCGGCCCGGCCGCGCCCGGCAGCCGGGTCGCGATCGCGAGACAGTCCGTCTCCGTCGCCCGCTCGGGGGCCGCCTCGGGGTCCGTCTCGACGACGCCGTCGACCCCCTGCAGGTGCTCGACGACCGCCTCGCTCGTCGTCGTCTCGGCGATCACGACCAACTCCACGCGATCGCCCTCGCCAGCCGTCACGTACGCCTCTCTGTGACCCTGGACGGCTTAAGTTGGGTGGCCACCTATCAGTTCTCAGAATTTCTCCAGCAGTCGGTCGTAGAACGGCGTCGCCTCCTCGTCGGACAGTTTCTCGACGATCAGTTCCGGCGTCGACCGCGCGAGGTGGTCTTTCACCGGCGAGCGGTTCACCCGCAACTCGCCGTCCTCCAGGCCGACCGCCTCGATGCCGTCGACGGTCACCGGGAACGAACACTCCTCGCGGATCTCCGCCGCGAGGTGGGAGACGAACACAGCCGTCGCCTCGTTCTCCGCGAGTGCCTCCAGGATGCCCGCGATGATCCGGGCGCTCGCTCCCGGCTCCGTTATCGACTCCAGTTCGTCGACGAGCACCAGCCCTCGCCCCTCCTCGGCGACGCGGGCGAACTCCCGAACCGTCGACTCGAAGGCGCCGGCGTCGAGCGTCCCCTGGGTCTTCGCGTGGTAGAACAACCGCTCGACGCGCTCGACCCGCGCCCGCTCGGCCGGCACCGGCAGGCCCATCTGGGCGAGGATCACCACCGTCGCCACGAGGTCGAGCGTCGAGGTCTTACCCCCGCTGTTCACCCCTGACAGCAGCGCCACCCCCTCGACGCGGTAGTCCACCGGCTCCACCCGGTGAAACGGCTCGGACAGCACCGGCGAGCGCCCGCCCTCGATGGCGAACCCCTCGCCGCCAAAGGCCGGCAGCGTACAGTCGAAGTCACGGGTGAACCGCGCCACCGCCAACTCGACGTCGAGTTCGAGGGCGTCCTCCACCAACTCGCGGGCGGGCTCGCGCATCGCCGCCAGATCGCTCGCCAGCTCCCGCTTCAGGCGGGCGGCCCGACGGTCGCGGGCGGCGGTCAACTCCTCGCGGAGCCGTCCGACGGCGCCGTCGTCGGCCTCGACCGGGAACGTCGGGTCGTCGGGAAAGGCCCGGCGGGCCATCTCGGCCTCGGCGTCCTCCAGTTCCAGCGCGTCGATCAGGTGCTCGCGGGCCTGCTCCACGGCGGCCGCGAACTCGTCTGCGAGTTCCCGGGACAGGAGTGAGTCCACGCCGGCGCCGCGCTCGACCAGCGACAGGAGGTCCGCCCCCTCGATAGTGACGTCCTTCTCGCGGATGGCCTCCCGCAGGCGGTCGTCGGCGACGCTCTCGGCGGTGGAGACGGCGGCGTCTAGGTCGTTCGCCGCGCGGGTGAGCCGGTCGAGTTCCTCGTCGCCGACCACGCTGCCGTCGCCGTCCAGCCGCGCCAGGGCGTCCTCCAGGGCCTCGGGGTCACACGCCGGCTCCAGGTCGGCCTCGCGGGCCACCCGTGCGGCCGCCCGGAGTCGGTCGCGGTTCCGCGCGAAGAAGGCCAGCGGGCGCTCTGGCACCACCTCGTCGGGGCGGTCCAGCGCGTCCGGTTCGACGCGCACGTCGCCCTCGACGCTCACGCCGGCGAACGCCTCGTCGATCGCGACGACGGTAGCGTACCCGCGGGCGAGTTCGGCGAGATCGCGGGCGTCGTCGACCACCTCCACCGGCAGTTCCGGCACCGCCTCCCTCGCCGCGGCGTAGCGCTCTGCGTCCGCCGTCGCGAGACAGCGGTCCCGCACCCGCACATCGTCGGGCGCCTCCAGGGGTTCGACACCCTCCAGCGCCGAGAGCACCGCCTCGCGTGGCTCGCGCTCCGTGGCCCGCTCGACGAACTCCCGGACCTCCTCGATGCGGGACTCGGCCGCGCTGGGGTAGAACGTCTCGACGCGCTTTGCGGCGTAGTCGGTGACGGTGCGCTCTTTCAGCAGCGCGAGCACCTCGTCGTACACCTCGCGGGCGCGGTCGGTCGCCAGCACGTCGCCGGGGTCGTCGTGGCGGTGGCGGATCGCCGCCCGGGCGATGCGTGCGGCGCGCCCGTCGGAGACGCCGGGCGCGGCGGCGATCCGCGCCACGTCACCCTCCCGCAGCGCCCGCTCGGGGTCGTCCAGCTCGGCGAGGGCGGCGGCGGTCTTCTCGCCCACGCCGGGGATCGCCTCGACCTCCATCCGTGCGGGCGTTCACGCCGGGCGGTATAAGTCCTCCCGCTCCGGTCGCGGGCGGCCTCAGTCCTCGGCGAAGTAACTCGTGAAGAAGCCGGAGAGGAAGGCGGAGACGCCGACCGCCAGCACCATGTCCCACAGGGTGTACGGCCCCTCCTCCAGGTCGGCGGTGGCGACGGTGGCGACGACACTGATCACGAACGACACGATCCCGTTGACGAGGTGCTTGCCGAAGCCCATACCCGCGATCGAACCGGCCGCCACGTATGTCTTGTCGGTCGCCGGTCGCTTCCAACCGGTCGTGCGGTCACCGGCCGCTTCCCGTCGGTCGCACGGTCGTGTCCGTCGCGCTCCGGGTCAGAACTCCTCGACGTGTGGCCGCAGGTCCAACTCCAGCGTCCACGAGGAGCGGTCCTGCTGGACGAGGTGCCAGTAGGACTCGGCGACGGCGTCGGGGTCGAGGAACGTCTCCTCGTCGCGCTCGTCGTGCGCCTCCCGCGCGCTCGGCGTGCGGATCTGCCCGTCGATGACGACGTGGGCGACGTGGACGCCCTGGGGCCCGAGTTCGCGGGCCATCGACTCCGCCAGCCCACGACAGGCGAACTTCGCCGCCGAAAAGCCCACGGCGCCTCCCCGACCACGCACCGAGGTCGTCGCGCCCGTGAAGATCACCGTGCCGTCGCCGTCTCCCTCGTCCGAGGCCCGTGGCGCCTCGCCGAGCATGTCCTCGACCACCTCCTGCGAGCAGTGCAGCGCCGCCTCCGGCCCCACCGCAAGCGCCCGCCGGAACTCCGCGGGGTCCTGCTCTCGTAGCCCCTCCCAACTCGCCGCGCTGGCGTGGTTGACGAGCACGTCGACGGGGCCGAACGCCTCGCGAACCCGGTCGAACCCCGCGTGGATCCGCTCGGGCTCCGCGAGATCCGTCGGGACGGGGAGAGCGACCCGCTCGTCCTCGGGCGCGTGGGTCTCGTTCAGCTCCCGGGCGAGGTCCGCGAGGTAGTCCTCCGAGCGGGCGAACAGCCCCACGCGACACCCCTCCGTGACGAATTTGCGGGCCAGCGACTCGCCCAGTCCCGGCCCGACGCCCGCGATCACGGCTGTCCGTCGGTTCTCGTGGTCCTGGGTCGGCTCCTCGTGTGCCATACTCGGGGTAGTGCTCGCGGGTCGAAAGGTCTGGTGACGCCTCTCTCGGTTCTTGACTCGACGGTGGTGGCGTCCACGTATCGCTGCTCTCAGACGACTCCGTTAACGGGTCCCAGAAAGCCCCCGCCCCGGTGCTCTCAGCCAACGACGCAACTGATGAGACTCAGAAAGCCCCCGTCCTGGTGCTTTCAGACGACTCCGTTAACGGGTCCCAGAAAGCCCCCGCCACGGTGCGGTCCCCTCACTCGCTGCGCGCTTCGCTCGCTCCGCTCCCTGCAGTGCTTGCGTCGTGACGCGCCCGCACCGTGGCGGCCCCTTTCAGTCCCGCCAGCCGCTGCCTCACGCCTCCCCAGCCTCCTCGTTCGGTCGCTGCGCTCCCTCACTCGTCCCTC
>CAYODS010000157.1:0-5904 GCA_964402765.1 uncultured Halobacteriales archaeon | reverse complement strand
ATGGGGTCACCGACGTGGACGTGGGACTTCTCGAAGGGGTTGTACGACAGCGGGCGGGACTTGTTCATCACCTTGCCGGCGTCACCGACGACAAAGAGGGCGCCGACGGGTTTGCCCTTCTGGCCCTTCTTGCCGAGTTCGATCGCCAACTCCAGGACGTCGCGGATCACGTCGGTCGGCGCCCGCGAGTCGCTGAACAGGTCGTACACGCCGCTGCGGGGGAAGGCGTCAGAGCGGACCCGCGAGACGGTGTCGATCCCGTCGTCGAACACCCGCGAGACACAGACGAGTTCGTCGCCCTCCTCGACGTGGCCGTCCTCGAGTGCGCCCTCGACGCCGAAGCGGATCCGCTCGGAGACTTCGTCGAACTCCAGGGGTAGCTCCACGAACCGCTCGGCACCGACGTCGTTGTCCGGCGCCACCACGACCACCGTGAGATCTTCGGGGTCGGCGAAGCGTCCGTAGAAGGACCCGCTCGGGGAGAACAGCAACACGGCGTCGGTGTCGGCGACGATGTCGCCGAGCAGGTCCACCACGTCGACCATCACCCGGACCACTCGCAGGACGCGAAAAAGGCTTTCGACGGCGTCGTACGGCCGTCAGCGTGGTTCGCCATGGCCGTCTGCGGTGTCGGCGACCCGCCGCTACTCCGCGGCGAGCGTGCCCCACTCGCCGTCGTAGAAGGTGACCGGCTCCGCCTCGGGGGTCAGGACGTCGGCGCCCTCGACGTGTCCGAGGTAGACGGTGTGGTCGCCCGCCTCGTGGGCCGTCTCGACCGTGCAGTCGACGTACGCGAGTGCCTCCTCGAAGATCGGGGCGCCCGACGCCTCGACGCGGGTGGGGTCGTCGACGAACGGGTCCCGCTCTAAGTCGACGATGTCGGCGAAGTGCTCGCCCAACTCGCGCTGGTCGGCGGTCAAGACGTTCACGCAGTAGCCGTCCGCGCCGTCCTCCAGCAGGTCGTACGCCTGCGTGTCGTGGTCGATACAGACGAGCACGAGCGGCGGGTCCAGCGAGACGCTGGAGAAGGCGTTGACCGTGATCCCGTGGGGTGGCTCAGTGGGCAGCGTGACGACCGTGACGCCGGTGGCGAACCGGCCAAGCACCGACCGGAACGTGTCCGAGTCCATGCGAGTGGTTCGACCGACGCCGGCATAGACCCCTCGATCCCGGCGTCGACGAAGAGCAACGGTTATGACCGCCGGCGCGGCTAGGCGGGGGCAATGCAACGCCGGGCAGCAGCGGGGTACGTGGCGCTGTTTCTGGTGCTCGCCGCCGGGGCGTACGGCCTGATCGCCGTCAACGCCGCCCCCACGGTGACGGTGGAGGACCCGGACCACCGCCTCACCGCGGACGACCAGTTCACCGTCGACGGCCGCACGTACACCGTCCAGTCGGTCTCCGTCGAGGAGGAGGAGGGTGAACACGGCGGCGGCGGGCTGGTGTACGCCGCCAGCGTCGCCTGGACGAACGATTCCGCCCGCTACACGGAGACCTGGGACGCCGGCGACACCGTCGACCTCGACCTGACCTTCCAGGGGGCGCGGCTGAACGGCACCTACAGCGTGCTCGTCCCCAACGGGTCCGACCCGGGCGAGGCCACGCTGCGGGCGATGCCCGAGGACCTCAACTACACCGAGCGCGACGGCGTCACCTTCGTCGAGTTCGAGCGCGAGGACGGGTCGATCGAGCAGGTGCCCATCGACCAGTACGACCCCCTCCAGCGCGAGACCGTCACCGAGGGCACCGTCTCCTACCTGGGCAACGAGACCACCGTGTCGGTCACCCAGAACGGCGTCACGCTCTCGTGGACCGCCCCCCGCACCCAGACCGTCGACCTCGCCCAGAAACAGAACGCCACGCTCAACGGCCAGCGCTTCTTCACGTTCTTCCCCGAGGCCACCCCGGACGACGCGGACCCCGAGGTGACCCTGACGAGTGACGCCTCGGACTACCGCGAGCAGGTCGCCCAGGCCGAACGCTACCACGAGCGCACAAACGGCCTCTGGGGGATCACCCTGCTCGGCGGGTTCGCCGCCGTCCTCCTGGTCGCGCTCGCCTTCCTCCCGCGGAAGGACGTCTGAGTCGACGGGGAACGCCCACGGGTCCGTCCGCGGGGCACAAGTGCCCCCACGCCGACCCTCGGGCATGGTCGACCGTGACGTGACCGACCTCCACCGCGAGTTCGGCGGCGAGCGACTCCCACCGGGCCAGCGGGAGACGACGGGCTTTCCGGTGCTGTCGAAGGGCGACGAGCCGTCGGTCGACCGCGAGGAGTGGACGCTGTCGGTCACCGGCGCCGTCGACCGCGACCTCGACCTCGACTGGGCGGCGTTTCGCGCCCTGCCCAGCGAGACACAGCGCCAGGACTTCCACTGCGTGACGGGGTGGTCTCGCCTCGGCGTCGAGTTCACCGGCGTCACCTTCCCCACGGTCGCGGCGCGGGCCGGCGTGCACGACGACGCCAGCCACGTCCTCTTTCACGCGCACGACGGCTACACGACGAACCTGCCGCTGTCGCGGTGTGACCGGGACTGCGTGCTGTTCGCGTGGGGGCTAGACGGCGCCCCGCTGCCCCGCGAGCACGGTGGGCCGGTGCGAGTGGTGACGCCACACCGCTACGCGTACAAGGGCGCGAAGTGGGTCAGCGGCGTCGAGTTCCGTACCGAACGAGAGCGGGGGTTCTGGGAGCGCCGTGGCTACTCGGACACCGCCGACCCGTGGGCTGAGGACCGGTACGGGTAGTTACAGTTCGCCGAGTTTCCGCAGCAGTTGCCCGCGGTACTCCTCGTCGCTGGTGATCCCCTTCAGTTCGAGGACGTTCCGTTCGAGTTTGTCGACGGCGATGTTGAAGGCGTTCTTCGCGCCGTACCCCTCGCCGGAGCCGGCGACCTGCCCCTTCGAGGTGCGCAGGCGTATCTGGCACTGGATCAGCGGGGTGCCCCGCAGGCGTTCCTTGTGCTCGTGGAAGCGGACGTGGGCGTGCAACACCTCCATGTCGCCGTACTTGTCGGCGACGCGCTCGATGTCCTCCCGGACGGCGTCCCGCGAGAGCCCCTCGAGCAGTTCGATGTTCGTGATCTGGACGTCCAGGCGCTCGCGCTCGGTGTAGGAAAGCGCCCGGAGCACGTCGGTCTTGGTGACGATGCCGGTGACGCGCTCGTCGTCGTCCTCGGGGGTGACGACCAGCCCGCCGTAGTCCTCGGTGAGCATCCGCTTTACCGCGTCACGGACGGACTCATCGGGCGTGGTGGTGGCGACCGGACTCGACAGCACGTCGTAGACGGGGATCTCCATGATGCGGTCGATGTCGCCCTTGCGGTCGCCGCGGGTCTGTTTCGTCATGCTGCGGACCACCACGTCACCGATGTCGTGGGTGGTGACGACGCCGGTGAGCCGGCCGTTCTCGTTGAGCACCGGCAGTCGGGAGACGCCGTGCTCGCGCAGCCGGTTGATGACGAGCCCGACGCCGTCGTCCTCGCGGACGGTGATCACGTCCTCCGAGCAGATCTGACCGACGGTCAGCGAGTCGAGGTTCTCCAGAACCGCCTCGAGGATGGCGTCGGCGGTGACGATCCCCCACAGGTCCTCGCCCTCGAACACGGGGGCGACCTTCGTGCCGCCCTCGATGAGCATCCGGGCGGTCTCGCGGACGTCCTCCGTGCGGTCGATCCGCGGGGCGGGGTCGTTCCGCGAGGGCTTGATCAGCGAGGCGACCTTGGCGTCGTCCTCGACGTGGGACTGCAGCAGATCGCGCTCCGTGAGCACGCCGCGGTACTCGCCGTCGTCGGTGACGATGACACCCTTCGGGTTGTCCGCCTCGAACACCGCACGGACCTTCCCGAGCCGCGTGTCGACGTCGACCGACTCGTGCTCCCGAGTCGCTATCTGAGAAATGTCCATCTCTCCTCGCCGTTGGCCGGCGACCGTAATCAAACTTCTTTCCTCGCCCGAGGACCGGCGGTCGACACGCTATTAGGGCGCTCGCCGGAACGCGGGAGTATGCAGACCCACGTCGTGCCGGTCGGCTTCGACTACGACCGGATCATCGCCCCGCTGGTCCGCGACCAGATGGACGTCGACCGGGTCGTCCTGCTTGAGGGCACCGTCGGCAGCGAGGCGAACGTGGAGTACTCCCGGAACCTCGCCGAGAAACTGGAGGGGGACTTCCGGAACCTCCTCGGGGCGACCACCGAGCGCGCCCGCCTGGACGGCGTGTACGACTACGACGCCGCCTTCGAGCGCGCCTACGACCTCATCAACGAGGAACTCGCCGCCGGCGACGGTGAGGGCGAGGTGTGGGTGAACGTCTCCTCGATGCCCCGGCCCGTCTCCTTCGCCTTCGCGACGGCGGCGCACTCGATCATGGTCGAGCGCCCCGAGGACCGCGACCGCATCCACACCTACTACACCGCCCCCGAGAAGTACCTGGAGACCGAACTCGCCGAGCGCCTCCGCGAGGGACTGGACCTCGCGGCGTCGGTGCTCGACGGCCAGGCGACTGGCGCCGACGGCACCGACGAGGACCGCGACCGCCTGCGGGCGTGGCTGGAGGAGGGTCGCACGCTCATCGAGGAGTTCGACGAGCGCGGCACCACCATCGGCGCCAAGGAGTTCGACGGCTCACACGTCATCGAGCTGCCCGTCGCCTCCTTCTCGCCGGTCGAACCGTTCGAGGAACTCGTGTTGTTCACGCTGGGCGAACACGGCGAGTTCGACTCCGTCTCCGCGCTCGCGGAGACGCTCGCCAGCGAACTCGGCGAGGAGTACACCGACAGTTTCCGCTCGAAGGTCATCTACAACGTCGACCGCCTGGGACCGGGCGGGAAGGGGTACATCGAGCAGGAGTCACATGGGAAATCCTACCGGACGCGACTCTCCCGTATCGGTGAACTGTGGGTGCGCGCCCACGGCGATTCCGAACCGGACGCGCTGGCCTAAGAACGCCGTTTCAGTTTCTCGACGCGCGTCACCAGTGCGAGAAACACCGCTGAGAGAGTCAGCACGACAGCCCACCCCGCTGCCAAGTCGTGGGCCGGGATTGCGTGGGTAATCTCGCCGTCGATGACTTCCGCGCGGAGAACCGTGTGGTGTGGCCCCTCCAGAATCGGCCAGAAGTAATCTACCACGTCGTTGAACCCGTACCAGACGGTGGCGACGAGGACAGCGGACACCGAAAACGAGGCGTAGCGGTGGATAATGAAGGCCTCGACGGCCATTGCCATGTGTGAGAGAATCAGAAACCAGTAGAGCCATGCGGCGATTCCATCCGAGCCGTTCAGCGCGAGTTGGACGTAGGGGGTCCACAGGCCGAGTTTGATACAGCCGAAAAAGGCCAGCACGTGCAGTGGTTCCGTGATGGACGGGCGCCAGTCAAGACGCCACGCAATAAGCGACAGGGCAATAAAGAGGGTGGCGACGGGGGAGTCGGGGATGAGCGGGTAGGCGGCGGGCGGTGCCATCGCGAACTGCCCCCCGAGTGTCAGCGAGAGCGGGCGCCCGGCGTAGTACCAGAACCCAAAAAGTGTGCCGACGAGGTTGATGATGGCGATGGGCCAGGCGAGCCGGAGCGCGACATTTTCGAGCCACATCGGGAGCGGGGCGACGTAGCGGGGGAGTCCTGCCGGGTCGGGAATCGGGGCGTCAAAGACGCGGGCGACCAGTGAGTCGAGGCGCGAGCCGACACCGGAGGTTGCCATTGGCGAAGGCTGGGGCGGGGGTGTCAAAACGGTATCGGGTCCGCCGCGTTCCGTGGCCGGGGGAAAGACACCCGTTAAGTGAATCCAGCCCTTCCGTTGGCGTATGAGTGACGAAACGGATTTAGAGGAGCTCCGGCGTGGGACTGACCTGGTCAAGCGCGGTTTCGCCAAGATGCAGAAGGGTGGGGTTATCATGGATGTCGTC
>CAYODS010000156.1:0-6050 GCA_964402765.1 uncultured Halobacteriales archaeon | reverse complement strand
TGGCCCTGCATCCGCAACTACGGGCTGGGCACCCGCCTGCCGTGGGACGACGAGTTCGTCATCGAGCCGCTGTCGGACTCGACGATCTACATGAGCTACTACACGATCGCCCACCGGATCGACGACGTGCCCGTCGAGGAGCTCGACCAGGAGTTCTTCGACACCCTGCTGCTGGGCGAGGGCGACCGTGAGCGGGCGCTGGAGCTGCGCGAGGAGTTCGAGCACTGGTACCCCGTCGACGTGCGCTTCTCGGCGAACGACCTGGTGAACAACCACCTCACCTTCTTCCTGTACCACCACGCAGAGCTGTTCGACCGCCCCGACTGGCCCCAGGGCATCACCGTCATGGGCATGGGTCTGAAGAACGGCGAGAAGATGTCCTCATCGAAGGGCAACGTCGACCTGCCGGGCGAGGTGGTCGACCGGTACGGCGCCGACACCGTCCGCTTCTTCCAGCTGAACGCCGCCGAGCCCTGGCAGGACTTCGACTGGCGACCCGAGGCAGTCGCCTCCACCCGCGAGGCGGTCGACCGCCTGTGGGACCGTGCCGTCGAGCTGATCGAGACCGACGCCCCCGCCGACCCCGAGTTGCGCCCGGTCGACCGCTGGCTGCTGTCGAAGCTGCAGACCACCGTGCGCGAGGTGACCGAGGGGCTGGCGAACTACGAGACCCGCAAGGCCTCCCAGGCGGTCTTTTATGACTTCGCGGACCACCTGCGGTGGTACCGGCGTCGCGTGGACACCGATCACCCCGCCGCCCGGCACACCCTGGAGCGGGTGTTGCGCACCCGCCTGCGACTGCTGGCGCCGTTCACCCCGTTCCTCTCGAACGAGCTGCACGAGCGCCTGACGGGCGAGCCGGCGGAGGACGCCGACTGGCCGGCCGCCGACCCGGACCTGGCAGACCCCGCCGTCGAGACCCGCGAGTCACTCGTGCGGGCGCTCACCGAGGACGTCCACGAGGTGATCGACGTCACCGGCACCGACCCCGACGTGCTGCGGGTGTACGTCGCCGCCGACTGGAAACGCGACGTGCTGGCGACGGTGGCCGAGCGCGCCCCCGACCCGGACCGCGGCGCCGTCATGTCCGCGGTGATGGAGGACCCCGACCTGCGCGAGCGCGGCGAGGCGGTGAACGAGCTGGTGGGCGACCTGGTGGAGTTCGTCCGCGAGCGCCCCGCCGCCGAGGTCGACCGCCTGCGCGACACCGAGGAGACCGCGGTGTACGAGACAGCGACGGACTTTCTCGCCCGCGAGTTCGACGCCGACGTGGAGGTGTACCGCGAGGACGGGGACCCCGTGGACCCCGCCGACCGCGCCGACAGCGCCCGGCCGTACCGGCCGGCGATCCACATCGAGTGACCTCCACCGGAGGCGTGTAACGGTTTCGTTACGGGGGAGACCGGCCGCGGCCAGAACCCTATTTCGGGCGCGAGGCCCGGAACGGGTATGGCAGAGCAGACACGACACGCCGTCGACGCGACGCCGCCGGAGAGCCAGGTCGGCGTCCACGGCACCGACCACGTCACCGTCGAGGGGACCGACGTCGAGGAGACGATCGCCTTCTACCGCGACATCCTGGGGCTGCCGCTGGTGTTGCGCCAGCCCAACCTCGACCGCGGCGAGTTGACCCACCTCTTTTTCGACACCGGGGACGGCCGACTGCTCACCGTCTTCGTCAGCGAGGAGCGAGACTCCGTCGACATAGACGACCCCGACCCGGGACAGGTCCACCACCTCGCCTTCCGGATCGACGGCGACCGCATCCCGGAGATCACCGCCGCCCTGGAGGACGCCGGTCACCCGGTCAGCGAGTACGACCGCGGCGCCTTCCACTCGCTGTACACCGAGGACAACAACGGTCTCGTCATCGAGTTGGTTGCCGACAAGTTCGACGTGCCCGACGACCGCCGCGGCGAGGTACTCGCCCACGCCCACGCCCGGCGAGTGGAGGACGGCGCCGACTTCGTCCGCGGCGAGCACCTGCGGGCGGCGATCGAGGAGCTGGGGATCGACGCCGTCGAGCACGACCTGGGCGACGCCCCGGCCGGCCGGGACGCCTGACCCCAGGAGAGAGCGTCGCCGAGGGCCGCCACCTATTTTTCCCGGACCGTCGCAACACCGCACGACGTGGACCTCAAGTCGGGCGTCGCGGTCGTGGTGCTGGTGCTGGTCGGCGCCGCGGTCCTCGGCGGCGCCTGGACGCTCCAGCAGGACGAGCAGGAACAGCTGGCAAACGCCGTCGAGCACGAGGGCACCGTCCTGAGCACCGGCGTCGACCGCGAGGAGAGGGTCGACCGGCGCGACCCGGACGACGACGGCCGGTACGAGCAACGGGAGCGCGAGGTCGAGTTCGTCCCCCAGGTGCGGTACCGGTACACGTACGGGGGCCAGGAGTACGAGTCCGACAGCGTCTACCCCATCTCGCGGCCGGACTTCGACTCCCGTGCGGCGGCGGAGAACTTCACCGGCCAGTACCCCGAGGGCGAGACGGTGACGGTGTACGTCAACGAGAAAGATCCCGGCGAGTCATTCCTGGTCCGCCAGGAGTCCGGCGGGGCGCTGTTGCTGTTCGCCGGGGTGTTCGCGGGCGTGTTCTGGCTGATCGCCCTCGCGGTCGGCTACCGCAGCGTCAGAAAGTGACCGCGGCGGTGGACTTACCCCGCTCGGCCACCGAGCGCGACCGATGACCGAGGGGTACGCGGCGGTCGTGTTCGACATGGACGGCACGCTCGTCGAGTACACCGGCCACGACCTGCGCCGGGCGGTGGCCCGCGAGACGTTCGCCGCCGTCGGGATCGACCCGACCGAGGCGGAACTCCGGGCCGTCGCCGAGGAGAGCACCGCCAACGCTCGCGCGGTGTGCGAGACCCACGGCGTCGACCCCGCCGCCTTCTACGAGCGGTTCGACCCCGCGCTGGCCGAGCGCCAGCGGGCCGTGATCGACGACGGCGGGAAGCCGCCGTACGACGACGCCCGGACCGCCCTGGCGGCGCTTGAGGACCGGCCGGCGGCGGTGGCGGTGCTCAGCGACAACTACCAGTCCGTCGTCGACCGCGTCGTCGATCGGCACTTCCCCGGCCGGTTCGCCGTCGCCCGCGGCGTCGCCCCCGGCGTCGAGGGCCGCGAGCACCGCAAGCCCGACCCGACGAACCTGCGGCGGATACTCGCGGAGACGGACACGCCCGCGGAGCGGGCGCTGGTCGTCGGCGACAGCTCCCGCGACGTGGCCGTCGCCGCCCGCGCCGGCGTCGACAGCGTCTTCGTCCGCCGGGACGGCCGCCGTCTCGACGGCGGGGACGACCCGACGTACCAGGTGGACGACCTCGGCGCGCTGCCCGGGATCCTCGACGGCCACTGACCCCGCTCACAGCGGGTCGGGCAGGTGCTCGGCGGGAACGGCGTTGCGCGCGGTGACCAGCGGGTCCACCACCTGGCTTATCTCCAGGCCGCCGACCAGACTGGAGAAGAGGTACGCCTCGGTGCGCTCGAAGCCGTGCGCGTTCTGGAGGAGATCGAGCATGTCGCGGTTGGCCTGCGCGACGGCGGTCTCCAGGTCGGCGGCGCTGGCGAGGGTCTTCCAGGCGTCGCCGGTGTCGAGGACGGGCCGCTCCAGCGGGACCGCCGGCTCCACGACGTCGACGGTGAGGTCGACCGCGACGGCGATCTCGGCGCCGGTGCCACACATCTCGCCGTCGGCCATCGCCGCCTTCGCGTCGCCCAGCGCGAGCAACCCGCCCGGCTGGAACACGGGGAAGTAGGCGGTCGTGCCCGCGGTCACGTCGGTGGTGTCCAGGTTGCCGCCGTGGTCGTGGGGCACGAGCGTCGAGTGGGTCTCCTCGCGGGTGGCGACGCCGATCGTCCCGATCACCGGGTCGACGGCGACCGAGTGGCCCTGGAAGTCGATCGTCGTGCCGTCCTCCGAGACGGGGGTGACGCGGGTGAAGGGGTGCTCCAGGTCGGGGTCGTCCTGCAGCAACCCGAAGCCGGGCGTCGTCACCGCCCGCCCGCGGTCCTCCGCGAGACGGACCGCATCGATCTCGACCGCGAGGGCGTCACCCGGCTCGGCGCCCGCGACGGCGATCGGTCCCGTGGCGGCGTTGACCTCGTCGGGGATCGCCTCCAGGCGGTCGTCGTCGGACTGGATCGTCCCCTCGAGGCTGTCGACGGTCTCGACGGTGAGTGACTCGCCCGGGTCGGCGGTGTAAACCGGCTCCATGTCGGGGCCGAACTCGTAGACGTGGCCGTCCTCGTACCCGATGGTGGTGCGTGCCATACCGGGCGTTGGAGCGCCCGGGACAAAGTCGGCGGGGACGGCGGCGAGAGTGGATGAGACCTACAGTTCGGGGATGTCGGTCCGCAGCAACTCGAAGGGGGTGCCGTTGCCGACGTCGTCGGCGCGCTCGTAGGCGACGTGGGCGGCGGCGACGTCCTGGATGGCGAGGCCGGTGGAGTCGAACACGGTGATCCCGTCCTCGGGGGTGCGGCCCGCGATGCGGCCGGTGACCACGTCGCCGAGTTCGCCGTGGAGGTCGTCGTCGTCGAGCACGCCCGCCGCCCAGGGGACGTTGATCTCGCCGGAGTGGGTGCACTGCTCGTAGTTGTCGATGACGATCGTCGCCGCCAGCAACAACTCGTCGCTCAGCTCGTGTTTCCCCTCGGCGTCGGCGCCCATCGCGTTGATGTGAGTGTGCTCGCCCACATCGGCCAGTTCGACGATCGGGTCCCGGACCGGCGTCACGGTCGAGAGTACGTCACAGGAGGCGGCCTCGGCGATGGTGCCGCCGTGCACGTCGAACTGGTCCTCGAATGTGTCCACGAACGACCGGATCTTCGACTCGTTGCGGTCGGCGATGACGACCTCTTCGATCGGGCGGACCTCGGCGACGGCCTGCAACTGGGTGTACGACTGCACGCCGGCGCCGACGATCCCCATCGAGGTGGCGCCCTCGACGGCGAGGTGGTCGGTGGCGACGGCGGCGGCGGCGCCGGTCCGCTTGCGGGTGAGCACCGTCCCGTCCATGATGGCGAGCGGGAAGGCGGTCTCGGGGTCGGAGTAGATGACCGTGCCGAGTACGGTCGGCAGGTCGTGGTCGGCCGGGTTGTCGGGGTGGACGTTCACCCACTTGACCGCGGCGGCGTCCCAGTCGCCGGCGTCGCCCGAGGCGGTGGCGAGCGAGCCGTCCCGGACGTCGAGGTAGGCCGGCATCGAGCGGAAGTCGCCGTTGTACGCCGGCAGGTCGATGTAGGACTTCGCCGGCATGATGGTGCGACCCTCCGCGTACGCGCGGAAGGCGTCCTCGACGGCGGGGATGACGTCCTCCAGTCGTGCGTTCTCGTCGACGTCATCCCCGTCCAACAGCAGCGTGTCCATACCGTCCGCGAGGTGGGGCCGGCACTTAGAACGCTCGGAGCGGGCGTTCCGTGACGCCACCACGGCGGCCGTCGGTTCGACCCCGCCGAACACCGGAGAAACGGCAGGTCCCGTCGCCACCACCGAACGCCGACGCCGGCCGGTGGGCAGCGATACCAACGACATAATTATAACAATACTTATGATTACGTGCGCACTACGGCACTGGGTGACGAGAACGAAGAACCGGAGCGAAAGCGGGGACGGAACGGGACGACACTGGACGACCGGCCGTCGGGAACTGCTCGCGGCGGGTGGCGTCGTCGCCGTCAGCGGACTCGCCGGATGTCTGGGCACGCTGACCTCGTCGGTGACGAACACGAGGGCGTCGCCGGCGGCGGTGTTCGCGGGCCGCCGCGACGGCGGCGGTGGCGGCCGGATCGCGCGGGTCGAGCCGAGGGTGAGTCGGCTCACCCCACGGGTCTCGGGCGGGTCTGGCTTACTGTCGAGCAGCGCCGAACTGGAGGGCTGGGTGACCTCGACGCCCCTCCTGGCCGCGAACTACAACAACTCCCGGAGTAACAAGTCGACATTCCGGGGTCCTGACGGGGACGAGGACGAGGATGCCGTTGACGACGACGCCGTTCGCGGTGAGGACTACAACTCGCCCCGGAGCAATCGGAGTATCGCGGGACCC
>CAYODS010000155.1:0-6091 GCA_964402765.1 uncultured Halobacteriales archaeon | reverse complement strand
GTTCTCGATACACAGCCAGAGAAAGGCCATCTCCTCCAGCGAGAAGGTGCTCCAGTTGACGAGGTCGATCGGGGTGAAGGGGACGTCCTTGAACTGACGGATGGTGTAGTTCGTGCCGTGGTCGGACACCTCACGGCCCAGCGTGAGTTGGGCACGTGAGCCGTCCGGCAGCGTGGCGTCGACCTGTGGGCGCCGCTTCGAGATGCCCTTGCCCGAGCGCTGGGCGAGTTTCACGACGAAGTCGTCCAGTTCCTGCTCGCCGTGCTCGACGTTCGAGATGATCTGCTCGTAGTCGGTGTGGTAGACGAACACCCGAGAGTTGTACCCGTCACACGAGATGTCCTCGACGTTGATGTCGTGCTTTATCGGGTCGATCCGCTCGTAGCCGATGAAGTCCCGCTTCAGCAGGTACAGCAGTTTCTCGACCTGGTACTCGGTGAGCGTCTCCGAGTCCTCGGCAACGACCAGCGGCTCCGGGCGGACCTCGATGCCCTCCAGTTGCCCCTCGGAGCGCTCGTGTGCCTCGCCGTTCCCGAGAGCGCTCTTCACCGAGCCGATCAACCCGCCGCGCTCGCGACCGGAGAACAGGTCGTACCGGTCCAGCAGTTGGCGGGTCTCGCGCTCGATGACGCCGCGGCGCTCGTCCTCGTCGCCCTCGACGGTGACGCTGTCCTGGGAGTACTTCACCGCCGTCCGCAGCTTGCCCGTGAGGAACTCCCGGAGGTTGTCCTCGATCTCGTTGAGGTGGGGCTCGACGGCGTAGTACTTCTTCTCGTTTTCCTTTATCGAGTGGAAGATGATTATAAAGGAGTACGGCTTGTTCACCCAGTACCGCTGCTCCTCGCGGAAGTGAGACTTCTTCTCCATCGGGACGGCCTTCTCCAGGTCGTAGCGGTTGACCACCGTGGTGTGTCCGTTCTGGGTGGTGAAGAACTCGTCCTCGTCGAACGCCTCGATGTCCTCCCGGCCCACGCCGTCGATCTCACCGGGTTCGAGTTGATCGATCGTGTTGACGGTGCGCTCGTCGACGATCTCCGCCAGGGCCTTCACCGTCGAGACGGCGTCCCCGAACTGCTCTTCGGTCTCGGCGGGCTGGAACCCGAGGAAGCGGGCCGGCTCGAACTCGCTCGCGGTACCGAGTCCGAGGTCGGTGCCGTCACCGCCGCCGGTGTAGGACCGGGCCTCGCTCTCGTACCCGTGCTCTCGCATGAACTCTTCCCAGGTGTACCGACCCAGCGCGACGTCGGAACGCCCGTCTTGTTCGACCGCCCCTGGCTCGTCCTCGTCGACCGACCCGATCTGCCCCGAGTCCGACTGATCGGCCTCGTCGATAGCCATTGGGTGTGTGTTATCGTGACCCGTCAAAAAACCTTCTACCGCCTGCCGGACACGATTTACCGAGGTCTTACCGGCAGAAATCCATGAAATAATAAACGTTTTTTCGTCTTCGTGTATTTATTCCAAATATACGCGCCGTTAGTAACACGATAACACAGTATGAAACGAAAGTCCACGGCCCCGGAGGACGGCGCGCGCGGCGACCACACCGCTTTTGCGGGTCGGTCGCCCCCGTGGGGACGTGGCCCTCGAGGACGTGCGCCGTCGCGCGGGGTTCTACCTGCGCGACGTTGAGAGCCCGGGCGGCAAGGTGGTGACGTACCTCCTGTACGTCCTCAACCTCGTGTTCGTCGGCCTGTACGTCGCCTCGACGTTCGAGGCGGCGGCCCCCCAGGCCGGACTCATCCGCGCCGCCGAACTGTGGCTCGCGGTCCTGTTCACCGTCGAGGTGGCCGTTCGCGTCGACTCCGCGGACGACCCCCGGGCCGAACTCACGGATCCCTACACCCTCGCGGACCTGGTGGCCGTGCTGCCGGTGTTCGTCGTCAGCGTCGCCCCCGCCGCCGGTAACGTCGGCTTTCTGCGGAGTCTGTACGTCCTCCGCGTGTTCCGGTTCGCCCGGCTGAACTTCGCGAACGACACCTTCCTCAACTACCGGCTCACCCGGTCGCGGCTGTTCACGGTGCGGATCATCACCAGCATCATCCTGATCTTCTTCGTCGCCGGCGGGCTGATCTACTCGATCGAGGCGTCGGTGAACCCGGACATCGCGAACTTCTGGGACGCCTTCTACTACGCCGTCATCGCCATCACGACGACCGGCTTCGGCAACGTCGTCCCGGAGACGCTCGCCGGCGAGATGGTCACCGCCGTCGGCCTGCTCGTCGCCGCCATCGTCATCCCCTGGCAGGTCGCCCGCGCCCGCGACCCCCGCACCAGCGACGCCCACTGCCCGGAGTGTGGACTCGACCGCCACGACCGCGACGCCACCTACTGCCGGCGCTGCGGGGAACGACTCCAGTTCGAGAGCGCCCGCGAGAAAGTCGACGACACCTGACGTGTCGCCCGGCGGAGAGGCGATCGTGTGTCTGCCGTGGCGCCGTTGAGACAATCCGTCCCCTGACAGGAAACCCACAGAAACGGTCTCTCGTTTGACTGTCGGTCCGTTCTCACGACTCCATCGATCCGGTGCGGTCGCTCACGGAGAAGTTCGCGACCGCACGGGCGTGGCGGGATTCGAACCACGGTCGGACGTGCTCAATTCGCTGCGCGCGACCTCCCTGATTCGAATCCCGTGCCGCTCCCGCGGCTCACGTGAATGTTCGCCACGGGAGCGGGCGTGGCGGGATTCGAACCCGCGATCGAGAGGTTAGGAACCTCTCGCCCTGTCCACTAGGCCACACGCCCCAGAAGCGAGTGGGCGCGCCCGGAACTTCAGTCAGTCGGAGTCGGTCGTCGGCTCCGCGTCGACGACCTCGTCGGGGGCCGCGTCGCGGACCTCCTCCAGTTCGTTCTCCAGTTCCGCACGACCCTTCTGGAACTCCCCGATCGCCTCGCCACTGGCCCGAGCCAGCTTCGGGATCTTGCTGGCACCGAACAGCAACACCGCAAGCGCCAGCACGATGAGCAACTCGGGACCGCCGGGGATCCCCCCGACGAACAGTACCTCGAACATTACACCTCGATCCACCCCGCCCGTGGTTATAATCTTTTCCCCACTGAACTCTCTAAACGAAGTCCAGCGCCGGTCGAAACTATGGTATTTTAACCACGGTGGCGCCGCCGGCGTGGTGAAGACGGGGGGCGGTCGCCGGGCGGGCGGCGGACTCACGGCGGGTGGGCAGGTTTTTGCCCGGGAGGGTCCACGTGCCGGTATGAGTGACAGAGAGGAGCCGCCGCGGCCCGACGCCCCCGACCGCTATCTCCAGGCCAGCGGCGACGGCCGGGTGTACGACCCCACCGGCGACCACGCGTTCCCCGACGATCGGGTGAACGACCTCCTCGGGGTGATCCGTGACGACCCGGAGATAAACGCCTACCTCCGGGCACAGAACGTCAACCCCGTCGAGCGAAAGCGGTACAACGACCACGGCGAGGAGCACATCTCCATCGTCCGCAACCGGGCGCTGTGCCTGTACGACCTGCTCAAGCGCGGCGGCGTCACGTTCAACGGCGCCGCCGACCACGGGCTCGCCGAGGCGGACGAGGCGGTGATCGTCGCGCTGGCGGCCACGCTGCACGACATCGGCCACGTCGTCCACCGGGACCGCCACGCCTACTACTCCATCCCGCTCGCCGCGGACCTGCTGGACCGCCTGCTCGCCGAGTGGGGACCGTACGACATCGAACAGCGCATCCAGATCAAGGGCGAGGTGCTGCACGCCATCCTCTGTCACCACACCGCCGAGCAGCCGCTGTCGACCGAGGCGGGCGTCGTCCGCGTCGCCGACGCCCTGGACATGGAGCGGGGTCGCTCGCGGATGCCCTACGAGCGTGGCGGCCGCGGGATCGACACCGTCTCCAGTCGCGCCATCCGCACCGTCTCCCTCCAGCCCGGCGACGACGTGCCAGTCCTCGTCGAGATAGAGATGGTCAACGCCGCCGGCGTCTACCAGGTCGACGAACTGCTGAAGCACAAACTCCACCAGTCCCGCCTGGAGGACCACGTCCGGATCGTCGCCGTCAACGTCGAGGGCACCGAGGAGGACCGCCTGCTCGAACGCATCGAGCTGTGACCGTCGAACTCCGGTCGGCCCGCGGCCGACTCGACTACGTCGAGACCCTGCTCGCCGGGGCGGACCTGCCGACCGAGGACGTGCGCGACGAGCCCGGCTGTTTCCTACCTCGCGCACCGCGACGGCACGCCGGTCGGGGTCGGGGGCCTAGAGGTGCTTGGGAGCGATGCACTCCTGCGGTCGGTCGTCGTCGAACCTGGGTCGCGGGGCGAGGGCGTCGGCACCGCCGTCTGTGACGCCCTCGCCGAGCGCGCCGCGAGCGAGGGCGTGGAACGACTGTACCTGCTCACCACCTCGGCCGAGGGGTTCTTCGGTGACCGGGGGTACGAGGCGGTCGAGCGCGACGCCGTCCCCCGCCGGGTGCGAGAGACGACCCAGTTCGACTCGCTGTGTCCCGCGAGCGCGACCGCGATGTGTCGCGTTCTCTGAACTGAAGACGGCAAAGACCGCCGGATAACGGCACGAGACGCGCTCTCCGTTCCGATCCATTTAGGCCCCCGCACACCGTTTCGATACGTAACAGTGGGGCGGAGTTCGGTCGGACTGCTGCGCAACAGGGAGTTCCTCGCGCTGGCGGGGACCGCGTTTGCCCGCAGTCAGGCGTACTCGACGATCCTCATCGCGCTGGCGCTGTACGCCGACCTGTTCCAGACCACCGGCACCGTGGAGGGGCTGTTCGGGACCGCCTTCGCCGTCGCCCAGTTGGTGATCGTGCTCCCGCTCGGGCGGCTGATTGACATCGGCAACGCCAAGCGGTACCTGCTCGCCGGACTCGGTCTCAACATTCTCGTGTTCGTCGGCTTCTCGCTGGTCGGCAGCGTCACCGACGTGCTGGTCGTGCGGGTGATCCAGGGCGTCGGGGCGTCGCTGCTGTGGCTCACCGGGTCGGCCGTCGTCGGCGAGATCAGCCCGGACGACTCCCGGGGACTGTGGCTCGGCAGTTACAACCAGGTGGGGGCGGTGTCCAGTCTGGCGGGCGACGTGTTCGGCGGCCTGCTGCTGTACCTGTACGGCTTCCAGGTCACCTACGCGGTGCTTATCGCCGTCACCGCGGCGGCGACTGTGCTCGTGTTCTTATACCTGCGGGACGACCCCGGCGGTCACGCCGACCCCGAGGAGTCCGCGGGCCTGGAGACGCTGCGGGACCTCCTCGGGCGCTCGGCGATCCGCGCACTCGTCGTCTTCCGGCTGGCGTTCTCGGTGGGCAAGATGGCCGTGATTATCTTCCTGCCCATCTACGCCCGCACGGAGTTCGGCATCAACCCGCTGGCGATCGGCGGCATCCTCGCCGGCGGGAAACTGACGAAGTCACTCACCCAGGGGTACGTCGGCGACCTGACCGACACACACGGGCGGTTCCCGTTCATCCTCGGCGGCGCGGCGTTGTACGCCGTCGGCACCGCGCTCATCCCTCTGGCGGAGTTCGCCGGCACGGTGTTCCCGTCGGTGACGGTGGACGCGCTGGGGACGAGCGAGGTGTTGCCGCCCGCCTTCTTCGCGCTGTTTACCGCCTACGCCGTCCTCGGGGTGGCGGACTCGCTGCGGCTGCCGGCGAGCATGGCACTGTTCGTCGAGGAGGGCGAGCACTTCGACGCCGTCGCCGGGTCGATGTCGCTGCGCTCTATCGCCTGGAAGGTCGGCCAGGTGTCCGGGCCCGTCGCCGTCGGGGCTATCTGGGACGCCACCAGCGTGTTCGGCGCCTTCTGGACCGCCGCCGGCTTCCTGCTGGTCGCCGCGGGGATCTTCGCCATCACGTTTGAAGTTGATCCCGCGCCCGCGAGCGCGGCGGCCACCCCGGGAGACTGACTCGCCCGGGCGCGCCACGGCGGCCGCGTGGCGGCGCGGTGCCGGGACCAGATCGCAACCGGTTACTACCGAGTCGCCTCCCATGGGGTATGGTCGACTGGACGCTCACCGTGCTGGCGACGCTCACCGGTCTGGTCACC
Source organism: uncultured Halobacteriales archaeon (assembly GCA_964402765.1). Classification (GTDB taxonomy): domain Archaea; phylum Halobacteriota; class Halobacteria; order Halobacteriales; family SW-7-71-33; genus SW-7-71-33. Next base: position 72 of record CAYODS010000155.1, on the reverse strand, counting down.
GGCGGGGTGTTCAAGTTCCTGGAGATCCCGATACCCGCGCCGCCGGAGTTGCCCGGACTGATGGGTATCGTC
>CAYODS010000154.1:1606-6149 GCA_964402765.1 uncultured Halobacteriales archaeon | reverse complement strand
TGCCGGGGCGCTTCCACGCCGTGGCACTAGACTGTGGCGATCAGTCTCCCGAGCGCCCACTAAAGGGTGCCGATACCGTCCCGGCCCTGTCGGGGAGTCACAGGGAGCCACCGACCGACGGCTGCCGCGAAGGGCCCGGCGACTGCAACTGCCGGAGCAGGATCGGGGCGAGCAACACGGCGAGGGCGCCCACCGCCTTCGAGGTGAACAGCGCCCCCAGCGCGGTCGCCGCCGTCGTCGCCACCGTCCCCACGACCGTCACCAGACCCGTGGCGATACCGACCAGCGAGACGCTGCTCAGCGCCAGAAAGGCGAGGATCAGCACGAGGATCACGAGCGGGATGATGACCGCCGGCGGAGCGCGGACCAGGTTCGTGATCGTCTCGCCTATCTCCTCGAGTGCGGTGGTGACGAACTCGACGCCGGCCTCGACGAGGTCCTCCACGGTCGCCGCGACCGGCTCCACAGCGTCGCGGAGACACCGTCGCCGACACGGCCCCCAGCTCACGGAATCGAAGTCCGGGATGATCGGCACGGCGTCGAAGAACTCCTCTGCCGTGAACTGCTCTTTCGACAGTGCGTCGGCGGACGCCGCCGCCCCTGTATACAGGCAGGGCGGCACCTTGAGCCCCACACCAGCCCACGGGCGAGCGGTGTACACCGTCTCCCAGTTCCTGTCGCCGTCGCTGACCACCGCCTCCAGCGCGAACGCCACGCCGCCGGTGAGCATACCGTCCACGTCGGCGGGGGCACACTTGCCCGGGTCCTCGAACTTCAGTTTCGACATCTTGGCGTTCGCTCGGTAGTCGAAGCCGAAGTCTCGCAGGTCGATCGAGAACGACCCGGGCGGGGTGAACTGACGGCCCTGCAGTCTGGCGGCGGTCTCGATCGCCGACGACACCGCCGAGGCCCCCGTCGGCCCGCCGGCGACACCGAGCATCTCGTCGAACCGACCGATCAGGCCGGTCCCCACGTCGAGGAGGTTCGGCGCTCCCTGTTGCTCTGCCTGTTTCAGAAGCGCCGCGGTGTCGAGCGTGTCACCGGGCGAGAGTCCCGACCCTGGGTCGGACCCGGTGAGTCGCCCGGCGAGTCCGGTCACCCCGAGCCCGAGACCACCGGCGCCCACCGACCGGAGTATCTGCCGGCGCGGGACGCGAGACCGACGACCCCCGGTGCGGTCCTCGCGGGTCACGCCGGCTCACCTCCCGTGGGTCGGCCGCCGACCCGCCGTCCGAGCGACACCGCCGCGAATCCGACCGCACCCCCGAGCGCGCCCCCGACGAGTGGGTAGATCACCCCGGCGTAGGCGACGGCCTCGGTGGCACTGACGGCGACCCGGACCGACAGTCCGTCGCGCGAGGTCGACCAGCCGAACAGCACGACCGCGGCGACCGTCGCCAGGGCGTACCCAGGCCAGACGCCGAGTCCACGGGCGACGCCCCCGGTCAGACGCTCGGGCGGTGCATGGACCACGGCGACCACGGCGACGAGAGCGACCGGGACGACCGGCACCGCCCACAGGAGCGGCGTCCAGGCCGGCCCCTGACCGGCGGTCAGCGTCTGCCGGTACCCGAACGTGCTCCGCAGCGACACCGGCACCTGGTGAGCGAGAAAGAACAACCATCCGACCGCCTGCCAGTTCCCGGCGGGGTCAGCGGCGACCATCGGGAGGCGGTCGAACCCGACACCCTCGCGGCGCACGGTCCCGACCGCGAGCAAATACGTCGCCACGTAGCCAGCGACGAACCCGAGCACGCCGAGCAGCGTCACCACGCCTCGCCGTCGCCACCGCCCGCCGCGGTGTCGTGCACTCATACGACAGTCCACGACCCGCCAGAAATAAAATCCGTCGCCGCCGGTCACGTCCGCGGTCCGGAACGCTTATATCCAGTTCGGCTCGCAGACAACAGACGCGCGCTGGTGGTGTAGCGGTATCACATGTCCCTGCCACGGACATAACCCGGGTTCAAATCCCGGCCAGCGCACTTCTCCACGAACAACCTCGTGAGCGGAGAGCGCGCACTGCCGGGATTTGGGGCCTGCCCGTCGCAGCGTCCGAGCGAAGCGAGGACGACCGTCTGGCTTCGGTTCAAATCCCGGCCAGTGCACTCCTCCCTCGGGACACCACGAGTGACACCTCCGGCTCACTGCACCCCTCGACACCGCCAGCGAGGGGTGACCGGCGTCGGACGTGTCCTTCGAGTCCACGACGTGTCGGGACACCCGGAGTGACGGGTCCTGGACAGTACCTCGCCCGACCGGACTGGGGTGGAGACCCGCCACGAGCGGGGTTTCGGCCGGTACATTTATTCGATACATCACAACTCTCACACAAACGCTTATACCGTACTGTTCCGAAACAGAAGATGTCATGCTACAGGTAATACTCCAGGAGGGTGTGGCCGCGTTACTGTTCCCGATCGTCTTCCTGCTGTTCGCCCTCGTCCCGATCGCCGGGATGTGGCTGGTGTTCAAGAAGGCGGGAGAGCCGGGGTGGGCCGCGATCATCCCGATCTACAACTTCTACGTCCTGCTCAGGATCACCGACAACCCGTGGTGGTACCTGCTGGTGATCATCTTCGTCCCGCTGATCGGCCAGTTGCTGTCGCTGAAGGTCGTCTACGACCTGGCGCAGGTGTTCGGGAAGGGGATCCTGTACACGCTGGGACTCATCTTCCTCCCGTTCGTCTTCTTCCCGCTGCTCGGGTTCGGGGACGCCCAGTACCAGGGCTCTTCGAGTCTGATGTGAGCGGCGACCGGGAGTGATCCCGGACCGACGAGCCGGTTCTCGCGGACGCACCCGGGACGCCGAGCGTCGCGTGTGGCGAGCGGACGGCCCGCCGGCGTCCGTGTCGGCCACGGCCCGCGTGCGCCGCCGGGATAGCCAGTCGAGCGGTCTCCGTCAGACCGATGTGGTCGGCCCCCGGAGTGGTCACATGACGGCGATCGCCCTCCTGAGCGTGGCACCGGCGGGCACGGAGAGCATGGGCGCGGACGTGGCGGACGCGGTGGCCGCCCTCGAGGAGTTCGACGTCACCTACGAGACGAACCCCATGGGCACGGTGATCGAGGCCGAAGAGGCCGCCACCCTGTTCGCGGCCGCCCGGGCGGCCCACGAGGCGGTCGACGCCGACCGCGTCTCGACGTTCCTGAAGGTGGACGACAAGCGCACCGACGACCGGCCCGCGGAGGCGAAGGTCGCGGCCGTCGAGCGCGAGTTGGGTCGACCGCCACGGAGCGACGGCACGGACGGAGGGTGAGCGGGTCGGCCCGTCCGAACGTTTAGGCCGGTTCGGCGACGACGGAGACGCATGTCGTGGGGCGGAGACAGCCTCGGAACGACCGGTCCCCGGGAGACGCCGCCGCGGACCCTCGGGGTCGTCGTCCTCGTTCTCACACTCGTCGGTTACGGTGGGTACGCCGCGCTCCACGCCCTCGGCGTCCTCCGGGTGACCGTCGAGGGGCTGCTCGCCGTCGGCGCGATCGGGGGGATCGGGCTGGCGATCTACGTCTGGGGGCTGTGGAAGGCCCACCTCGACGCCGTCTACCGGGCCGGGCCACCGCTTGACGGGGCCGACGACCACGACGACGAGAGCCCCGGGACGGAGTTCGAGGACGAGTGAGCCGTCCCGGCGGGGCCACGCCGGGCCCCGTCGGTCGTGCCTGTCGGCCCGGACCGACAGACCCATTCGGTGTCCACCACGAACGCGAACATGGAGAGCCTCAACCGGCTGGCGATAGAGCGGGTCGACGAGGCCCTGGAGTTCGCCGAGGAGTTCGGCGTCGGCGCCCACGAGCTCGACGGCGGTGCCACGGTGCTTGACTTCGGCGTCGAGTTCGACGGCGGGATCGAGGCCGGACTCCTGCTGACGGAGGTCCAGACGGCGGGGCTGGCGACGGTGGACACGCGGATGGACACCGTCGACGGCGCCCCGGTGCCACACGTGCAACTGCAGACCGACCACCCCGTGCTGTCGCTTCTGTGCGCCCAGAAGGCCGGGTGGCAGATGTCCCTCGACGGCGACGAGTGGCTGGGCTCGGGGCCGGCCCGGGCGCTGGTCGCGGAGGAGGACGTGTTCCGGGGCGTGGACTACGTGGACGCCTTCGACCTGGCCTCGCTGGCCGTGGAGTGTGACATGCTACCCGGCGAAGCGGTGGCCGGCCACGTCGCCGACCGCACGGGCGTCGAGCAGTCCGGCGTCCACCTGCTCGCCTTCGCCTCGGCGAGCGTCGCCGGGTCGGTGAGCGTGGCCGCCCGGGCCGCCGAGACGGCCGTCTACCGGCTGTTCGAGGTCGGGTACGACCCGTCGAAGGTGGTCTCCGCGAGTGGCTCCGCGCCGATGGCGCCAGTCGCCGGCGACGAGCGCACCGCGATGGCTCGCACGAACGACGCCATCGCCTACGGCGGGCAGGTCCACCTCGTCGTCGAGGAAGACGACGAGCGGTTCGCGGAGGTCGTCTCCGCCGCGAGTGAGGACCACGGCCGCACCTTCCACGAGGTGTTCGAGGACGCCGACTGGGCGTTCGAGGAGGTCCCGCAGGC
>CAYODS010000154.1:0-1596 GCA_964402765.1 uncultured Halobacteriales archaeon | reverse complement strand
CCCGCGCAGGTCACCGTCGACGTCGTCGGCGGCCCGACGTACGTCCACGGGGAGGTCGACGAGTCCGTCGTCGCCGACAGTTTCGGTCTCTGATGCCGACCCGCCGCAAGCCGGTCCCGCCCGCGCCGGACTCGCTCGACCGACTCCACGAGGTGCGGGCTGCGGTCTCGCTCACGCCTGACCCCGAGACCACCTGCTGTGTGCGGCTGGTCGACCGAGCGGACGTGCCCGCACGGGACGAGGCGCGCACATGGCTTACCTTCCTCCGTGCACTGGCACTCGTCGAGGAGACAGAGCGGGGGTACGCCCGCACCAGGGACGATCCGGATCCAGAAACGCTGCGCGATCGGTACCTCGACGGGGTGTACGGCGCGCGGGAACTCAGCGCGGTGCTCGAGGCCGAGGGCCCCCTGGACGCCGACGCCGCGTTCGAGCGGTTCCGCGAGCACGTCCCGGAGTACGAGCGCCACCGCTCGGACGAGTGGGAGCCGGTCTGGCGCGAGCGCGTGGGCCGACTACTGGAGTGGGGCACCCTCCTCGGCGCGGTCGAGCACACGACGACGGGGTACGACGCGTTCTGAGCCGGTCCTCTCAGGACCAGGGCGGGGGAGCCAGTTCGGACAGCGACTCCACCCGGTAGTCGGGAGTCGACGCGGCCTCGGTCGGCGGGCCGTCGGGCAGGAGTGCGGCACGCAACCCCGCCGCGTGGGCGCCGTCGACGTCCGCGGACGGGGAGTTGCCGACGTGGACCGCCCGCTCGGGCGCCGCGTCAAGTACCGACAGCGCACGCTCGAACGGCTCTGGATCGGGCTTCGCGGGCGCATCGTAGCCCGCGAACACGACCGTCTCGAAGGCGTCGGCGAACGGCAGCCCCGACAGTTTCGCCCGCTGCATCTCTGGGGCGCCGTTGGTCACCAGTCCCAGGCGGTTGTCGGCGGCGAGTGAGCGGACCGCCTCGGTCGCGCCCGGGAGCGGGTCGACGTTCGAGTGGTCGCGCTCGTCGGCGAACGCCTGCGCCACCGCCCGCCCCACGTCGGGGTCGCGACCGCGGTCGGCGGCGATGGCGGCGAAACACCGCTCGCGCAGGTCCGCGATGCCGTCGCTCTCCTCGGCGAAGGTCTCGTAGCGGCCGTGGTACTCCGCCACCTCGAAGAAAGGGTCGACGCCGACACGGTCGAACGCGACCGAGAGCAGTTCCGCGCCGCCGCGCCGGTAGGTGCACAGCGTGTCGTCCAGATCGAACAGCACCGCCTCGACGGGGTCGCTCACGTCCGGTCAGTCGTCCGCCGGCGTGATGTTCGTGACGGTTCCGACCCCCTTCGAGCGCCCCTCGCGGAAGACGAACTTCTGGCCCGCCTCGACCAGGTACGGCCGGAACTTGAACCGCACCCGGGTTCGACCGCTGTCGCCCGGCAGGAGTTGGCCGTCGGCAGGGTGAAAGGACGCCGCCTCGCTGACGGTCTCCAGGTGAACGACGGGTTCGTACCCCTCGCCGATCCGGGTGGGGTGGTTCAGGACGACGACCTCGGCCTCGAACTCCCGGACAGGCGTCGGGTCCGCGTCGCGGGGCACCAGAACCATGCCGCGCTCGATGTC
>CAYODS010000153.1:0-6224 GCA_964402765.1 uncultured Halobacteriales archaeon | reverse complement strand
CGGTGGCCCACCCCAGCACGTAGGCGGCGTCGCCCTCGCCCACCGCCCGCTCGCGATACCGCAGGGTCAGTCGCTCGGGATCCTCCTCCAGTCCGTCGAGTGCGGCCCGGACGAGGTCGCCGACCGGCGGGTCGGTCCGGTCCTCCATCGCGGCACTGTCGTGGACCGGGAACGTGTCGAAGACGTACTGGCTGTGGTCGACACCGCCGCCGCGCTCGACGTACCAGGGCGGCTGTCGGGGCATGTTCCCCGTGATAGCGGTGTCGAACTGCCCGGCGCGGGTCGAGCGGGGGTCGTCGAGGTCGTGCCACCCCACCGGCTCGTACGGGCCCACACTGGCCGACCCCGATGGCTCGACCCGCACCGAGCCGGCGTCGTCGGCGAGCCGGAACGGCACCGACTCGACGCCCTGGAACACCCGGAGCCAGTCGTACAGCCGGTCGCTGTCGTTGAGAGCGGCGACCCGCGTCCGCTCGATACCATAGCCGACCACCGCCGGGTCCGTGGCGCCGGCGGCCAGCGACGAGACGCTCTCGACCGGCGCCGTCTCCGCCGGGCGCACCGACGGCGACCCGGTGGGCCGTGGCGGTGACTCCTCGCCCGCGATCGACGCCACCGACGGGACCACCGGCTCGGCGTGGTCACCGACGGCCACCGACTCGATCACGCCGTCGACGGCGACCCACTCGCCGGGCTCGACCGCCGTCGCCGGTCGGGGGTCGACGCGCCCGGAGAGTCGAGCGGGGTCGCGGTCGGTGCGACGCGGCGGTGTCACGGGTCGAGGTGTCGCGGTGGGACAATCAATCCACCGCCCGCACACGGTCACCCCGCGGAGACGAGGAAGGTCCCACCGGGCCCGGGCGCGGTGATCACCGTGTCGCCGTCCCGTTCGGTGGCCCACCCCAGCACGGAGACGGCGTCACCCTCGCCCAGCGCTCGCTCGCGGTACCGCAGGGTCAGGCGTTCGGGGGCCTCCTCCAGGGCCGTCGTGGCGAAGGCGGCGACCTCCGGGCCGGCGGTGTCGCTCTCGACGGCACTGTCGACGACCGGGAACGACTCGAAGGTGGCCCGCGTCGCGTCCGCGCGGACCCCGTCCCGGGCGAACCACTCCGGCTGTGTCGCCTGGACGAACACGGTCTTCGGCCCCGCCGTGACCGACGGGGGCGCGACCCGCACCGAGCCGGCGTCGTCCGCGAGCCGGAACGGCACCGACGCGACGCCCTGGAACGCCCGCAGCCACCGGACGAGGACATCGCCGTCGCCGTGACGGTCGAACTCGACCAGCCGCTCGCTGTCCTGCAGTCGCTCGACCGCGTAGGCGACGATCGCCGGGTCGGGAACGTCGCCGAACAGCGACCGCGCCCGCTCCGGCGGGTCCGGTGGCGTCTCGAAGTCGACACCCGGCGTGCCCGAGGGCCGCGGGGGGTCCGGCTGGAGGGTCTCGGCCGCCGGGACCCGTGCCGTCTCGTGAGCGTCGGCCACCGACTCGATCACGCCGTCGACGGCGACCCACTCGCCCGGCTCGACCGCCGTCGTCGGGCGCACGGGCACCTCCTCCGAGAGCGCAGTCGGGTCCCGGCCCGGACGGTCGGGTGACGACATCAGGGGAGCCGTGACACGGCGGGAGTATCAAGCCGGCGGTCCGGCGGGCCGGCACGCGACCGCGGCAGGGCGACGGCGGGGCTGGCGCGGGATCACTCCCCGACGGAGAGACGGAAGCGCCCGCCGGGGTCCCCGTCGGCGGGCACGACCGTCGGCTCGCCGTAGGACTCGATCACCTCGCCGAGCACCGTCACGGGGTCGCCGGGCGACAGCGTCGCCTCGCGGTACCGCAGGCGCTCGGCGGCGGGGTCGAGGTCGGCCGCCGTCGCGACCGCGGCGACGTGCTCGGGTGGTGTCTCGCCCTCGGGGCTGATCTGGGCGACCGCCCACGAGGACGGCACGTAGCGGGCGTCGTCGGCCGCCACGCCGGTCGCGCCGACGGTCGTCACGTCCGTCACCACCTCGTCGGGGACCTCCACGCGGACGGTGCCGGTGTCGTCGGCCACGCGGAAGTCCTGCGCCCGCAGGGTGAGCCCGACGGCGTCCCACTCTTCCGGGACGTGGACGGGCGTGTCCCGCTCGACGACCGTGGCCGCGAGGAGGACGCCGGACTCCCCGCCCGGCGAGGTGAGCGTGAAGCGGTCGTCTGCCCCGTCTTCGAGCGCGGAGCGACCGGTCGTCGGGGTTGGTGTCGTTCCCCTAACGTCGCCCCCGGACAGGGCGTCGCCGCGGTCGGCGCGGCGGGCGACCCCCTCGACCGCCGCGGTCTCACCCGAGGAGACCGACGCCGCGGGGCGCGTGTCGAGCGACGCGGCGGACCCCGACGCCGAGAAACCGCCGCCGGTGTGGGGGATCGACGGTCCGGTCGCCCCCTCGCGGGCCGCCCGGCGCTGCTCCTGGCTGTAGAGGTGCCCCACGTACGCCGACAGCGGGAGCATGGACACGAACAGTATCAGCCCGAGGACGGCCGAGCCCTCACCGGCACCCAGGGCGGGGCCGGCGAACGCGACGACCAGCGCCGCCGCCTGGAGAGCGAGGAGCACGGCCAGGCCCGTGGTGACGGGACTGCCGAACCGCTGGCGGAACCAGTCGGCCGCCCGGCTCCCCAGGTGGTCCATCGCCCGCGCGAGCGGGTCGAACTCGTAGCCGGTCGACCGGGCCACCTCCTTGTTCAGGGCCAGCACGATTATAACGACGACGAAGAGGAAAAACAGGACGTCGTCCGTGTCGATTCCGGCGGTCGCGACCGACTGCATACCCGACGCTGGCCGCCACCGAAACAAGTGCGTTACGTCGGGGTCCCGCGGTGCGTGCCGGACTGCCGCGTCCGGCAGTGGTTTGACGCGGCGGGACGAGTCCTCACCGTGGGCGAGGGTCAGTCGAGCGGAGCGACCCGCACGGAGCGCCAGGGGAGCGACGAGTCCGCCGACCGCACCGTCTCGGACCTCACGGCGGTCTGGCGCCGGGTGTTCGGGCTGTCCTGGCCCGTCGGCGTGGAGCACACCACCCGGACGCTGATGCGGACGACGGACGTGCTCGTCTCGGGCTTTTTCTCGCCGGCGGCGATCGCCGCCGTCGGGCTGGCGGACCTGTACGCCCGCTTTCCGCTGCGGATCGGCCTGGGACTGGGCGGCGGGGCGATCGCCCTCTCCAGCCAGGACACCGGCGCCGACGCCGACCGGAACCGCGACGAGGCGGTGACGACGGCGCTGTTGCTCGGGGTGGTGACGGGCGTGCCCTTCGTCGCCGTCGGCCTCCTGTTCGGGCCGGCACTGATCGCCGTCCTCGGGGCGCCGCCCGGGGTCGCGGAGATGGGCGGCACCTACCTCGCGGTGGTGTTCGCGACGGCGCCGGCGCGTCACGTCGCGCTGGTCGCCGCCCGGTCGCTGCAGGGCACTGGCGACACCCGCACGCCGATGTACGTAAACGTCGTCGCGAACCTGGCGAACGTCGCCGGCTCCGTGGTCCTCGGCCTGGGCCTGTACGGCGCGCCCCGCCTGGGCATCCTCGGCGTCGGCCTGGCGACGGCGGCGGCGAACGTCCTCTCGGCGGGGCTGTTCCTGGCGGCGCTGGCCTCGGAGTGGACCGGGGCGGGGTTCGCCCGCCCGCGCAAGCCGGTGATCGCCCGGCAGTTGGTGGTGCTCTCGGTGCCGAAGGTCGGCGAGGGGTTCGCCGCGACCGCCGCGGAGTTCCCGTTCAACGCCCTCCTGTTGGGCTTTGGTACCTCGGTCAACGCCGCCTTCCAGGTGGGTCGGCGGGCCTACCAGCAGGTGACCGCGCCGCTGTCGCGGGGGTACAACGTCGCCGGCAACGTCGTCGTCGGCACCGCGCTCGGCGCGGGCGACCCGGGGAGGGCGCGGTTCGAGGGGTGGGCGACGACGCTTCTGGGCGTGCTAACGGTCGGGGCGCTCGGAGTTGCCCTCGTCGTCGGCGCCCGGCCGTTCGTCTCGGTGTTCACCGACGACCCCGAGACGGTCCGGGTGGGCGTGAAGTTCGCCCGCGTTTACGGGCTGTCCGCACCCGCGCTGGTCGGCTACCTCGTGCTGTCGGGCGCCCTGCAGGGCGGCAGCGAGACGCGACTCCCGTTCGTGGCCCGCGTCACCGGCACCGCCGGGGGACTGCTCGGGGTGACCTACCTCGTCGGCGTCGTCGGCGGCGCGGGACCGGTCGGCGCGTACCTCGGGGTCGCCGCCTCGTACGTCTGGATGGCCGGGGTCGTCGCGCTGGGGTTCCGGTACGGCGACTGGGCGGACCGCGCCGCCGGGATGATGGCGAACCGGGGGACGACGCCCGGCACGGAGCGAGCGACGGGACTGGACGACGGGACGCCGGACCCCGACGACTGACAGCACAAAGCACTTATCACCACACAAGACACTTTCCCGGCCTCGCGAGTCGGCCGGTATGCGCCGAGAGTCGGTCCTCGGTGGCACCGCCCTCCTGGTGGTGGGTGCGACACTCGTCGCGCTGACCGCGCCGGGAGCGATCGCCTCCACCACGTCGGACGAACCGCCGGACGTGACGGTGCGTGAACTGACCCTCTCCGCGGGCGAGACCGGTGGGGAGACGGCGACGCTGTCGGTCGACCTGCGGCTGAGGAACCGAGGTGGCGCCGCCGGCAACGTCTCCGTGGAGTACCGCGCGGTGGACGCCGACAGCGGCCTGGTGGTCGACAGGCGGCGCGTCCCCGTCGACGGCGCCCTCGACGGCGAGCGCCGGGTGGTCGCGAACCTCACGGTCCCCCGGTCGGGCGCCTACGAAATCGAGACCGTCGTGTACGCCGACGGTCGGCGCGTGGACGTGGACGGCACCCGCGTCTCGGGGCTGGACTCGCTGACGCCGGACTACGTCGCGAGTGCGGTGGGCTTCCAGCGGTTCGAGCGGGCACCGTTCGAGTTCCCCACGGTGGAGTACGCCGTCGCCGACCGCAGGGACGGGCGTGCGCTCCTGAACGTCTCCGCGTACGTCGTCAACGGCGGGCGGACCGTCGCCGACGAGGTCGAGGTGGTGTTCACGGTCCGGGAGTCCGACTCCGGTGCGGTGCTCGACCGCGAGGCGACGACCGTCGAGGGACTGGCGCCGGGCACGACCGCGGGTCCCCGCGTCTCACTCGCGGCCGCCGACGGCGAGGACTACTACCTCGACGTGGTGCTCCGGCGCGACGGCCGGGTGCTCGACACCGCCCGCTCGACGGCCGATCTCGACCCGAACGCCTCGCTGTCGGTCGACCGCTCGGAGCGAAGCGACGGCCTGTCGGTCGAGGGCGGCGGCGCTGACGGCGACCCCACCCCGGAGCGCACGACGACCGTCGAGGAGACGACCGGCGACGGCGGGCCGGGCCTGGGCGTCGGCGCCGCACTCGTCGGCATCGCCGTCGCCGTCCTCGCGGGGAGGTGGCGCGATGACTGACGAGGAGACGGTCTCGGCCGAGGACGCCGTGACCGACCGCAACGACGCCGGGCGGGACGAGGCAGACACGGCCGATGGCGCCGGAACCGACCGCGAGGACGCACCGCGGCCCGAATCGGGGAGAGGGACGGGGGCCGACCCCGGTGGAGACCAGGTCGGCACGGTCCTGGGCGGTGACGCCCAGACGACGGTGCTGCGGGCGGCGCTGGTCGCGCTGTCGCTCGTCTCCCTCGTCGCGCTGTGGGGCTTCTACACGAGCGTCGACGCGGCGATCGGCGTCTGGGTCGCGGACCGTTACCGTGCGGTGGCGCGGGCGGGGTTCAACCTGGCCGTCCTCCTCGCGGCCGGGGCGGGCGTCTCGCTCGTGGTGCGAGCACTCGGCGGGGACGCGACCGGCGACGGGCGGTGACCCCGGCTCACATCGACTCGGGTGCCTCGACGCCCAATAGCGAGAGGGCGTTGCCGACGGTCTCGCGGGCGGCGGCCACGAGCGCCAGGCGGGCCCCACGTGTCTCGGGGTCGGCCGACAGCACCGGGCACTCCCGGTAGAAGGCGTTGAAGTCCTCGGCGAACTCGCGGGCGTAGGTGGCGACGACGTGTGGCTCGCGGTCGGCAGCGGCGGTCTCGACGACCGCCGGGAAGCGGGCGATCGTCCTCGCGAGCGCGCGCTCCTCGGGAGCGTCGAGCGCGGGTCCCACGCCGTCGGGCGCCGCGTGGCCCTCGTCGCGGGCGCGTTCGAGGATGCCACAGCAGCGGGCGTGGACGTACTGGAC
>CAYODS010000152.1:0-6348 GCA_964402765.1 uncultured Halobacteriales archaeon | reverse complement strand
GGAGGCTGGGGAGGCGCGAGGCGGCGGTCGCGGCGGGTGGGACTGAAAGGGGCCGTCCCGCTGCGGCCGCGTCAGGAAGCGAGCACCACAGCGAACGAGTGGAGTGAGTGAGCGAGGAGCGCAGCGAGTGAGGGGCCCGCAGCGGGGCGGGGGCTTTCTGGGTCCTCTCCCCAGCGTCGCCACCGACTGAGAACAGCGGGGCGGGGGCTTTCTGGGTCCTCTCCCCAGCGTCGCCACCGACAAGTGAGAGCAGCGGGGCGGGCGGAGGTTCGAACGGAGTCACAGTCGGAGAATCCAGTCACGAGAGGCGCTCAGTAGATCCCGAGCAGCATCGCCGTGGAGCCGCCGATGAACAGGAGTGAGGCGCCGACGGCGGCCAGCGCCGTGAGCACCTGGCGGCCGTAGACACGAGTTCCCCCCTTGTCGGTGACCAGCACCGCCTCGTGTGCCGGGCCGCGACCGAGCACGTACTCCTCGTCGGCGAGCAGGTGGTCGTACCGGCCGGGAAACTCGGCACCGAGTTCGGCCATCCCCTTCAGGGTCGACCCGAGGCCACCGGACTCGCGCCCGCCGGCGCCCCAGGCCGCCGCACCCGAGTCCTCTGTGTCGCCCGCGCTGACGGGAAACGAGGACTGGTCCGCCATCCGCTGGACGAACTCGCGGTACTGCGGCGGGACGTCCTCCATCGAGGCGGTCATCTCCTCGCCGGCGGCGAACTCCTCGACGCTGTCGACGCCGTCGGGGAGCTTGTCGGGCGGCACGTCGACATCCTCGGGGATCGCACCCGGCGGGACGTCACCGGGGTCGAACCCGAACGACACCCCCTCGGGGACGGTCCCCGAGTCCTGGTCCTCCCCGTCGTCCCCGGAGTCCTGGAGACCGTAGGTGACCTCCTCGTCGTCCTGGCCGGCGTCCGGGTCACCGGACGCGTCGGCCCGCCCGTCGTAGGAGACGTCGGGACGGACGACCTCGCCGTACACTGCGACGGTGTCGCCGGGTTCGAGGTAAGACTCCGTGGTCCCTGTGTTGGAGAACACGCCGGGGCGCTCGTCCTGTTTCAGGTCGAGCGTGCCGCTCGTGGGGTCGACCAGCGTCCGGCCGGTGTCGTCCGCGACGTAGAACGGGACGCTGTCGGTGTCGACGTCGCTGGTCGACTCCTGGCCGCTGCTGCGCTTGCGGACGTGTCGGTAGGCGACACACTCGGTGCCCGAGGACGGCGCTTCGAGCAGGTCGTCGGTGGCCGGCTCGACGGTCCCGCTGACCGTCGTCGGGCCGGGAGCGAGCGAGTCGGCCGCCGTCGGGGTGGCCGCACGGAGCAACTGCACTCGCTTGTACGGCGGGTAGGCGAACCCGAGGACGGCGAGGCCAAAGGCGTAGCCCGCGATCCACACCGGCACCGCCGGGACCGAGAGCGCGACGAGAGAGACGACCCCGACGACGACCACGACCGCCGCGATCAGCGCCGCTCGCCGGGGGTTGTTCAGGGCGTAGCGGAGCAGTCGGCGGGGGTCGGTGTACGAACGGACGGTACCACTCACGGGATGTCACTCCGATGCCCCACGCCAGAACGGGACGGGAGATAAGGTTGCTGGCGACCGACACGTGACCGCGCCGGACCGGGTACCCGGGGCGAGACCGACCAGGGACGCCGACGTAGCGGTCGACCGGCAGGGGTCCGGCCCGTGTCGACGGCGGCTGCCGACAGCTCTAAAACCGCTGCATGAGGAGGCAGATCGATGAGCATGGTCGAGGGCTCGCCGGGAGTCACGAGGGGTGATCGGGAGTCCTGGCGAGATCCGTCGGTGGCACTGGTGGCGCTCGGCGCGGTGCTGTTCGCGGCCGCCGCAGTGTGGCACGGCATGGAGGTCGCCGAAGTCGGCTCGCCGGTCGGTCCCGCGGCGGCGCTGGTCGTCGACGGGGTGCCGGCGCTGGCGCTCGTCTACGTCGGTCGCCGGCTGTCGCGGTCGGACCTCTCCGCGGTCGGTCGGCGGACGGTCGCGGTGTGGGCCACCGCCGGCGTCCTCGTCGGGACCGGCGTGATCGGACTCACCTTTCTCGTTCGGGGACTGGAGGGGCGGACGATAGCGGAGCCGCTGTTCCCACTGCTGACGGCGGGTAACCTCGGCGGCGTCGCCGGTGCCGTCGCCGGCTACCGGGACGCGCGGGCCCGGGTCGACGCCGACCGCGCCGAGACCGCGAACGAGGCGCTGATGTTTCTCAACGGGCTCATCCGGCACGACCTCCGCAACGACCTCGTCGCGATCCAGAGCGCCGCCGAACTGATGGGCGAGGCCGGTGACGGCGACCACGCCGAGACGATCCGGACGAAGGCCGACGAGTCACTCGCCCGCATCGAGACGACCCGGGCGGTGGCGGAGACGCTCGTGGGCGACCCCGACACCGACCGCACCGACCTCGCAGCCGTCGTCGAGGACGTGGTCGAGACCACCGACGAGTCCGTCGGGGCGTCGGTCACCGCCGAGACGCCCGAGGCCGCCCACGTGCTGGCGAACGCCGGGGTCCGCTCGGTCGTCGACAACCTCGTCGAGAACGCCGTCGAGCACAACGACGGCCCCATGGCCGACCGCCGGGTCGAGGTGACCGTCGAGCGCACCGACGACACCGTCAGGTTGAGCGTCGCCGACGACGGCCCCGGACTCTCCGCGGAGCGAGCGGCGTGGGTCAACGGCGAGCGCGTGGCACCACCCGACGGCACCGAGGGGGGACTGGCTATCGTCCGCCGACTCGTCACGGAGTACGGCGGCGAGATCCGCGTCGAGGACCGCGAGCCGCGGGGCACTGTCTTCACCGTCGAGTTGGACCGGGCCGACGCCGCCTGAGGCGAGGTGTCTCGGTGGGGAGCAGCGGTACCGCCGGCCCGGGCCGAGCACCGCGTACGGCTCCCGCGAGGACGACGGCCGAGACGGGTGAGGGGGGCCGATGGCTCCACATGCTCTTGTACGAGCCACGACGACCTGAAGCAAATGCCACCGTCGCTCCACGGGATGCTGTTTCACGGGCAGATGGTCCTCGTCTTCGTCGCGGGTGTCGTCCTGGCCGGCGTCGCCGGGGGGCTGTTCCTCGCGAGAGGCGAGACGGTCCCGGGCGCCCTGCTGACGCTGTTCGCGCTCGGCATGGGCCTCGGTGGCTGGCTGTACGGCCGGGTCGTCGTCAGCGAGTGATCGTCGCCGGTCAGAACAGTCCGTCCACGTCGCGGTCGCGCCGTCGCCGCCGGTCGACGTGGGCGGCGAGTCGCCGGTGGACCAGGGCGCGTTCCTCGCCGGCCACGAAGTCGAGCAACAGCGCCGTGAACGGCGAGGTGTCGTCGGCGGCGACCGCCTCGCGGGCGTACTCGGCGGCGTCGGCGACGGGGCCGGGGTCGAACCCCGTCGCCTCCGCGACGACGGGCGCCGCCAGCGCCGCGGCCTCGAAGCGCAGGTCCGCGAGTCCGACCGCCACCCCCTCGTGGCGGAGCGACGGTGGTGACGGTCGACTCGCGGCGGTGTCGGAGTCGGCGACCCGCGCCAGCCACCCGCGGACCGGCGCCAGCGAGAGGTCGCGGTACTCTTCGGGCAGCGGCCCGAGGTAGACGAGGGCGCTCTCGGCGAGGCCGGGTGCGCCGTCGGACCCCTGTTCGTGGTGGTGGACGGCCGCGGTGAACTGGATGAGCGCGTGCAACAGGCGCTCGTCGGCCGCCGCGGAGGGGACGGCAACGTCGTCGTCGGGGCTGGCCTCGCGGACGGTCGCGGGCGGGTCGGAGCCGTCGTCGGCGACCATCTCGCGCAGGCCCAGCCAGCGCTCCTCCCAGAGATCGTGGGCGGCGTGACGGTGGCCGGCGTTGTAGACGGCGGCACCGGCCCGGAGACGGTCGCGCACGAGCGGACGTGGCGACCGACGGTCGAGGCTCTTTCGCTTACGTCACGTCGCACTGCGGCGCGTCGTAGCCGGCGAGCCGGAGGATACGGTCGGCGTGATCGGCCTTCGCCAGGAACACCTCCTTCAGTTCCGGGGGGTTCCGGACCCGCTCCTCGAGGAGGTCCTCGGGCACCGCCAGCGTGTCCGCGGGGACGCTCTCGTCGCCGTGGACGGGGAAGTGAGCGTCCACGAGCTTCATCACGAGCGGGTTGTCGAGTCGCTGTACGCCTGTCTCGTCCTCGGCGTACAGCTGCTCGTTCAGGCGCTCGTGCTGGTGGCGGTGCATCAGGGCTCGGTCACTCCCGGACGGCCGGACGTACAGCCGCCCCAGGTAGTACCCCCCTGAGAACTCCTCGAACATGCTGTGCGTTCACACCTGTCAGGGGGCAGCGGATAAGCCTTCGGGGCGTTACCGGGGTGTAAGACGCCCGGCATCCGGTCGCCGGCGGCGACGCAGACACCCTTTTCAGTCGTCGCCACCTATCGAGGCCGATGGACTCGGCGGCACTACTCGACCTCCTGGGAAACGAGAACCGCCGACGTATCCTCCGGTTGCTCGCGCACAGGCCCTGCTACGTCACCGAGATAAGCGAGGAACTGGACGTGAGTCCGAAGGCGGTCATCGACCACCTCCGCAAACTGGAGGACGCGGGGCTGGTGACCAGTCGCGTCGACGAGGGCCGACGGAAGTACTTCCAGATCGCCCGCGACCTCCGCCTGGAGGTGAGCGTCTCGCCGTACCGCTTCGGGGCGAAGTCGGCCCTGCCCGGCCGGGGCTTCGACATCACCCGCTGCCGGCACGTCTCGATCGACATCGACACCGGCGACCGGCCCGCCGGCGGCGACCGCACCGGGCGACCGGAGCGAGGCGACGGGCCCGGCGAGAGCCACGAGCGCGATAACGATCCCGAGGATCTGGCGGCGCTGGCCGCCCGCCTGGACCGCCTGGACGACCTGGAGGACGAACTCTCGCTGGCCCAGCGGTGGGTGCAGGCACGCCTCACCAAGACGATCGAGCGGGTGGGCGCCGCCGTGAGCGACGACCGCGACGAGCGGCTGTACGCCGAGGTGTTGCTCGCGGTGCAGGACGGCGCCGGGACGCCGGCGGCAGTCGCCGAGACGGCGGGGATCACCCCCGCGACGGCTCGGGAGGCACTCGCCGGACTGGCGGAGGCGGGCTTTCTGGAGCGTGAGAACGGCCGGTGGACCGTCGTCGGCTAAAGGTCGAGGTCGTCGGTACCCGTGTCGGTGCTGGGGTCGGCGTCGTCCGGGCTACCGAGGATCCCCTTGCGGACGTCCCGGCCGAGGTAGGTGCCGACGACGGCGGCGACGACGACGCCGGCGGCGACGAACCCGAGCACGCGGACGCCGCTGCTGAGTCCCTCGCGGACGATGTTCGTCAGTTCCGAGAGGGCGACGAGCACGCCGAACACGCTCAGGCCCGCGAGGGTGGTCTCCAGGTAGTGGCGCTCACTCGCCACGAGACCGAGCAGGAACGAGACGCCGGCGAACGCGAGCAGCCCACCGACGATGCTGTCGACGATGGGAACCAGCCCGCCGCCGATCGCGCCCAGCACGGCGCCGACCACGGCGACGACGTAGAAGCGAGTCGAGAACAGCTCGCCGGGTGAGGGCACCGACGGGGAGGGCAGCGACAGCGACGGCAACGACAGGGAGGGCAGCAGCCCCGACCCGGAGTCTGCCTCCGAGTCGGTGTCGGCATCGGCGTCGCTGGCGGCCGCCTGACCGGTGTCGCCCCCGAGGTCGAGGTCGCCGCCGGCGGTGGACTTGGCGTCGTCGATGACCGACTGTGCCTCCGAGAGGGCCGCGCTGGCCTCCTCGTCCTGGAAGTCCTCGGTGGCGTCGAGTTCGGCCTCGAGTTCCTCGAGGTCGTCGGTACCGTCGGCCATACCGCACGTTACGGGGCCGACAGTTTGGGTCTTTCGCCGTGACGGAGCGTTGAAGTTCGGGGGCTCGTAGCGGGTGGTATGAGCACCGACAGCGGGCCGGACCCTGGCGACAGGGTGCGCGTCGAGCGCGCCGGGACGACCCACGAGGGGGTGGTGCTGCCCTCCAGCACCGCCGACCACCTCGTCGTAAAGAAGGCCGACGGCTACAACGTCGGCGTCGACCGCGAGCGGGCGACGGTCGAACTGCTGGAGACCGACGCCCACGAGGTCGACGTCGAGGGCGACGAGGCCGACTCCGCCGTCGAGTTCGACGACGACCTGCCGACGGTGGCGCTGATCTCCACCGGCGGGACGATCGCCTCCACCGTGGACTACCGCACCGGCGCCGTCACCGCCCGGTTCGACGCCGAGGACGTGCTCCGGGCCGTCCCCGACCTCGCGGGCCGCGCCAACTACACCGGCCGGGTCGTCGCCAACATCCTCTCGGAGAACATGACCCCCGAGGTCTGGCGCGACCTCGCGC
>CAYODS010000151.1:4529-6423 GCA_964402765.1 uncultured Halobacteriales archaeon | reverse complement strand
ATCTTCCCCGACCGGAAGATGAGCGCCGCCGACTTGGGGTCCTGCGTGCGGTAGACGAGCCCCGGGAACTGCTCGGGGTCGTAGTCCGCACCCTCGAGATCCATCGCCACGCTCTTCAGGTCGAGCTCCTGACCGATCCCCGTCGAGGCTACCACGTTCTCGATGTTGATCGTCTGCTTGGGGTCTGCGCTCATGTCTCGACTTAAGTGACGTATTTAAGTATTATAAAGCTTGGTGAGAGTGCGTGACACGTTCTCGAACGGACGGATCGGCCGCGGCGGAACCGGCTGCGGCGGGCGTCGTGTCGGGCGAGCGATACGCCGGAGCGACGCGCTCTTGTCGGCGCCTCCGGAAGTGCTGGCGTGCACCTGCTGGAGCTGGCCGGCGAGGACGACCGGCTGGCGGCCCGGGAGGCAGCGACCGCCGCCGCCGAGGTGTCGCCGCTCGGGGCGGGGCTGGCGACCGCCCGTGGCGTCGGTGGCGTCGAGCGCCTGGCGCTCACCCACCGCGTCTCCCGGCTGGTGGGGGTGGCCGACGGCACGCCCGAGGACGCCGAGCGGTTGCTCGCCGCCGCCGACACGCCCGAGGCGGGCGACGACGCCGACAACGAGGGCACCGTCGCCGTGCGGGCACGGGACGTGCGCTCGACGACCGGCGTCGACACCCAGCGGGTCGAGCGCCGTCTCGGTGACGCCCTGGTCGAGCGCGGCCACTCCGTCGACCTGGACGACCCGGACCACGAGTTGCGGGCGCTGTTCTCACGGCCCAGCGCCTGGGCGGACCCCGGCGCGGACCTGGACGCTGGGGGAGACACGGTGAGCCGGGACGCCGCTGGGGTCGAACCGGTCGCCGCCGGTCCCACGCCGGAGACGGACCGCGAGATGGTGTGTGCGCTTGGATGGCTCGACCGCGAACTGCCCCGCGAGTTCGCCCCCCAGCCCACCGACCGCCCCTTTTTCCAGCCCGGCAGCATGGCCCCGGACCTGGCACGCGCCCTGGCGAACCTCGCGGGTGCCGCGCCCGGTCGGCGGCTGGTGGACCCGATGTGTGGCACCGGCGGGCTACTGGTGGAGGCGGGACTCGTCGGCGCGAGCGTGGTCGGCGTGGACGCCCGCGAGCGGATGGCCCGCGGCGCCGCCCGCAACCTCCGCGAGTACGTCGGCGGCGGGGCGACCGTCGTCGGGGACGCCGCCCGTCTCCCGCTCGCGGACGACAGCGCCGACGGCGTGGTGTTCGACGCGCCCTACGGCCGGCAGTCCGCGATCCGCGCCGACGACCTGCGCGCGCTGGTCGCTGACGCCCTGCGGGAGGCCCGTCGGGTCGCCCCCCGCGCGGTCGTCGTCGGCGACCAGCCCTGGCGCGACGCCGCCCGCGAGGCCGGGTGGCACGTGGACACCAACCTGCGCCGTCGCGTCCACCGCTCGCTCGTGCGGCACGTCCTCGTGCTGGTCGAGCGCGAGGGGAGCGCCTGAACTCCGTCGGTCGGCTCACGCCCGACGACCGGGGGACTGCGAGCGGAGGAATCACGACCGAGAGGGATTACGAGGGGGGACACAGAGGGCGCGCGCGACCCGACGCGCGCGAGGGACGACCGACCGAGCGCAGCGAGGGAGGGAAGAGGCTGGGGAGGCGCGAGGTGGCGGCCGCTGGGGGTGGGACTGAAAGGGGCCGTCCCGCTGGGGGCGCGTCGGGACGCAAGCACCGCAGGAGGGAGCACCGCGACCGACGAGGAGCGCAGCGACCGAGGTGCCCCCAGCGGGACGGGGGCTTTCCGGGCCGACAGCAATCACGGCGAGCAGGAGCACTGAGAGGGGGCTTTCCGGGCCGACAGCAATCACGGCGAGCAGGAGCACTGAGAGGGGGCTTTCCGGGCCGACAGCAATCACGGCGAGCA
>CAYODS010000151.1:0-4429 GCA_964402765.1 uncultured Halobacteriales archaeon | reverse complement strand
GGGGGCTTTCCGGGCCGACAGCAATCACGGCGAGCAAGAGCACTGAGGGGGGGCTTTCCGGGCCGACAGCAATCACGGCGAGCAAGAGCACTGAGGGGGGGCTTTCCGGGCCGACAGCAGCAGCACCACGGACTGAGAACAGCGGAACGGAGCTGTCTGGACAGATTCCCAAGCAGCACCCACACGAGAGCGCAGAACGACGGGACGCCCTAACCCGGGACGCTACCCCCGGAGCAGGTTCATCACCTCGTCGACGATGTCGGGTTCGACGGCGACGACGTACTGCTTGCCCGGGTCGAGCGTGGTGTCGGGGCGGGCGATGCGCTCGCCGTCGTCGTCCGACACCACCAGTGTCCCGGCGGGAAAGCGCACGTCCCGCAGTGACTTGCCGGCGGCGGGGGCGCCCTCGGCGACGCGCACCTCCAGGATGTCAAGCGTGCCGGTGACGTCGGCGATGGTCTGGACGCTGGAGCCGACGATCTCGTTGACGGCGACGCGGGCGCCGGCCCGCTCGGGGAAGACGACGGCGTCGACGAAGCGGGTGTACTCCTCGGGGTCGCCCTCCTCGATGCGGGCGACGGTGCGGACGCTGTGGGCCATCTCCTGGACCTCCATGCAGACGGCGAGGTTGATCCCGGTGTGGCTGGTGAGGCCGGCGACGACGTCGGTGCGGTCGAGGTCGACCTGGTCGAGCGTGGTCGGGCGGGTGGCGTCGCCCTCGATCACCGTCGCGACGTAGGCGTCGGAGATGGTCTCGACCACGTCCGGGTCGTCCTCGACTATCAGCACGTCGTGACCGCGGTCGTCGAGGATGCGGGCGGCCTGCATCCCGACGCGGCCGCCGCCGGCGATCACCACGCGGAGGTCCTCTGCCATGGGCACTCAGTCGTCCTCCGGGGGGACGTTCGTTTCGGGTTCGGCGTCGTCGGCCGTCCTGGTGGCCGTCGTGCCCGTCTCGCGCTGGCGCCCCAGCAGGAGGTACACGACGACGCCGACGCCGACCCAGACGGCCGCCAGCCCGAGCGTGAGGGGATTGAACCGGACGAACACCGCCGCAAGCAGCAGGTTCAGGACGATGCCGAGGATCGGCGGCACGGGGTAGAACGGCATCTCGTAGGGACGGTTCATGTCCGGGCGGCGCCGCCGCAGGCTGATGGCGGCGAAGTTGACGACGACGAAGGAAAGCAGAAAAAACAGCGAGGAGAGGTTGCCGACGAGTTGGGTGGGCAGGACGACGGAGGCGAGCATGACGACGGCGCTGAGCAGGACGGCGACGAACGGCGTCCCGAAGCGGGGGTGGATCTGGCCGACGGAGGGGAACAGTTGGCCCTCCCGGCCCATCGAGAAGGCCACCCGCGAGGAGGCGATGACGACGGCGTTCAGCGCGGTCAGCGTGGAGAACACCGCGCCGAACACGATCAGCGCGCCGCCGTTCTTGATGACGGGGATACCGGTGGGCATGAACGATGTCGCCGCCTCGGCGATGCCCGCCTCGCCGGCGTCGGCGAGTCCGGGGGCGCCGAGCGTGCCGACGGCGACGGTGACGACCGCGAGGTAGACCACCACGGTGACGGCGAGACTGATGAAGATGGCCTTCGGGATGTTCTCACGGGGGTTCTCGACCTCCTCGGTGACGGTGGTGATGAGGTCGTACCCCTCGAAGGCGATGAAGGTGAGCCCCATCGCCGGAAGGATGGACAGCGGACCGGCGCCGTCGGTGAAGAAGGGGTCGAACTTCTGGAAGGTGAAGGAAGTCTCCGTGCCGCCGCCGGCGGAGGCAAAGCCGAAGGCGACAAACACCACCAGGATCGCGACCTTCACGCTGGTGAAGATGGTCTCCACGGAGCCGCTGGCGGCAGTGGAGACGGCGTTCAGCGCGAGCAACCCGAGGATGGCGACAAAGGCCAGAAGCGCCGACGGCGGCACGTCCACCGGGACGACCGGCACCGCGATCGCCGCAACTTCGCCGGGTTTGGGCACGCCCTCGACGTACACGTGCAGCAACTCGATGAAATTCGGCGCGAAGCCAAGCGCGTACAGGCCGCCGGCGATCATGTAGGCGAACCACAGCATCCACCCCATGATGAACGAGACGAAGTCGTCGTACACCTCGCGGACGAAGGCGTAGCCCCCGCCCGATTTCGGGATCGCGCTTGCGAGTTCGGCGTACGACAGCCCCGTGAAGGTGGTGACGACGCCGTTCAGCGCGAAGACGGCGATCGCCGCCGGGCCGGAGATCTCGGCGGCCAGTCCGGTGAGCACGAAGATACCCGCGCCGATCATCGCCCCCATGCCGATCATGGTGGCGTCGAGCAGTCCGAGTTCGGCCTGCGGGGAGCGGTCCTCGTGGCTGCTCATGAGTGTCCCTCGCCGGGTCGCTGCCGGTCGGTCGCGGCGTACATCTGCTACGGGTTACCTGTGTTGGACCGTGGCAAATACCTCCTTCGGTCGCCGCGAACCGAGACGCGGGTCGGACCGCCAGCGAGTGCCGTCAGCCCCGCAGTAACTGGACGACCTCGTCGGCGACGCCAGCGTTGACCGCGAGCACGTACCGCACCCCCGGTTCGAGGACGGTCTCCGGCGTGGGGAACTCGCCGGTCCGGGTGTCGGTGACGACGAGCGCCCCGCGCGGGAACGAGACGGCGTCGAGTCGCTTGCCGGCCGCCGGGGCGTTCGCCTCGACGCGGACCTCCATCAGTTCCAGGTCGGCGGTGACCTCCTCGATCGTGCGGACGCCGCCGCCGCTGACCTCGATCACCTGGTTGGCGGCGGCGTGGGCCGCGAGTTCCTCGGGGTACACCGTGGCGTCGACCATCTCGCCGAACTCGTCGTCGTCGCCGTGGTCGATGCGGGCGACGGTGCGCACGTCCGGGGCGATGCGCTGGGCGGTCGCACAGATGCCGATGTTGGTCATCGCGCCGTAGTTCGTCAAGGCGGCGACCACGTCGGTGCGCTCAAGGTCCGTCTGCCGCAAGACGCTCGGTCGGCCGCCCTCCCCGTGGATCACCGTCGCGACGTACTGCTCGGTGAGAAAGTCCACGCGGTCCTCGTCCTTCTCGACTATCACCACGTCGTGCCCGCGGTTCTCCAGGCGGACGGCCGTGTGGTAGCCGACGTGGCCCCCGCCGACGATCACGACCCGCAGGTCCCGTGTCATAACCCCCGTTCTTCGCGGCCGACACTTCTACGTCTTTTGTCGGGGCGTGCGCCGGGTGACCGACGCTCGGCGCCGCGGGCGGTCAGTCCGCCGTCGCCGGCTCCTCGTCCCGCCGGCGCTCCATGATCGTCCCCAGCGCGCCGGTGCGGTCGGTCCGCGAGCGGCCGTAGACGAGGTACCAGGCGACGCCGCCGACGACGATCCCCGCGGCGCCGAGAAGCGGTATCGTCCCCATCTGGGTGAGCAGCCCCAGCCCACCCAGGAGGCCGACGACCTGCACGAACGGGTAGCCCGGCGCCTGGAAGGAGGGGTCGTAGGAGTCGACGTCGCTCTCGCGGAAGGCGATCACCGCGACGTTGATGATCGAGAACACCAGTATCTGGAAGGCACTCGCCAGTTTCGCCAGGTCGACGACGGGGACGAAGGCGATCAGCGCGAGCAACAGGCCGCCGGTCAGCAGGATCGAGTTCCGTGGGGTCTTGAACCGCGGGCTGACCCGGGTGAACGTCTTCGGCAGCAGGGAGTCACGGCTCATCGCCAGCGGGAACCGCGAGGAGGCGAGCACGCCGGCGTTGCCCATGCTGGTCAGCGCCAGGACGGCGACGGCGGCGACGATCGGCTCGCCCAGGCCGAAGAACAGCCCCTCGGCGGCGTCGGCCATCGGCGTGAGCGAGACCTCACCGTCGGGGCCGCCGGTCAGCGTCGCCGGGTCGTTCAGGCCGACGACGGCGGCGACGACGAGCACGTAGATGACCGTCATCACGCCGAGCGAGCCGAGGATGCCGAGCGGCAGGTTCCGGCCGGGGTCCTCGACCTCCTCGGCGACGCTCGCGATCTTCGTCACCCCGGCGTAGGAGACGAACACGAACGCCGCCGCGGTGACCACGCCGGCGGAGCCGGTCTTCTCGCTCAGGAACGGGTCGAACCGGGCCGGGTCCGCGGCGGTCGCGCCGTCGAGGACGAACGCCACCAGCGCGAGCACGACGCCGGAGACGACCACCGCCTGTGCCGAGCCGCTCTGTTTCGTGCCCGAGATGTTGAGCACGATGATCAGCCCCGCCAGTCCGAGCGCCACCGGCGTCACGATGCCGGCGGGCGCGTCGGGCACGAGCAACAGGAGGTACGCCCCCAGGCCCACAAGCGCGAAGGAACTCTTGAACACGAGCGAGAACCACGCGCCCACCCCGGCGACGGTGCCCGACAGCGGCCCCATCGCGCGGTCGATGTAGAGGTAGGTGCCGCCGGACTCCGGCATGGCGGTCGCCATCTCGG
>CAYODS010000150.1:0-6488 GCA_964402765.1 uncultured Halobacteriales archaeon | reverse complement strand
CCCACTCGATGCCGGCGTACACGTCCTCGGTGTTCTCCCGGAAGGTGACCATGTCCATCTCCTCGGGCGCCTTCATCGGCGAGGGTACTCCCTCCAGGTAGTAGGTCGGGCGAACGTTGGCGTACAGATCGAGCGTCTGTCGCAGGGCGACGTTCAGCGAGCGAAAGCCCGATCCGACCGGCGTCGTCAGCGGGCCCTTCATCGCGACGTTGAACTCGCGGATCGCCTCGACCGTCTCGGCGGGGAGGTTCTTGTCGTAGCGCTCGCGGGCGCTCTCGCCGGCGTAGACGCGCATCCACTCGATCGACCGGCCGGTCTCGACGGCCGCGGCCTGGAGCACCCGTTTCGCGGCGGGAGCGACGTCGGTGCCGATGCCGTCACCGTGGATCACGGGGACGATCGGGTCGTCTGGCACGTCGAGGTCGCCCGCGTCGTCGACCGTGACGCGAGAGCCGTCCGGAACGTCGGTCCTGTCGTAGGCCATACCCCCGAGTTGGGCGGAGCCACGCATAGGTGCTGTCATCGCGAGGTGCTCACCGGAGGGCGTCGAGTGCCGACCGGAGCGTGCGGGGACCGGTCCGCACGAGGGCACGGGGGAGTCGCCGGGTCGCCCCCCGGAACGCCGACCGCAGCGCCGCCGTCGCGTCCGCGTGGACGCCCGGCCCGTGCCCGAACAGGACCCGGTCGGGGTCGAGGTCGGCGAACGTCTCGCGGGGCGGCGACAGGCGGACGAGTGCGTTCATCCCCACGCGCTCGGGCCCGACGGTGAACGCCGACAGGGCGGTCAGTGCGTCGGGGACGTACAGCGTGCCGTCGCGCTCGCGGTAGGCGACGGTCTCACGCCAGGCCCGCAGCGGCCGCAGACGACGCAACCGGAAGCCGGCGACCGACGCCGTGGGACGCTCCGTCAGGGCGTCGACGCGGTCGGCGGCGCGGTCGAGCCAGGCGGGGACGTGGACGGCGACGTCGTGACGGCGCGCGAGGGCGGCGGCGTCGCGTGCGTGGTAGTCCGACAGCACCGCCACGCCGACGACCAGGCCGAGCTCCGCGACCAGGTCGTCGACCCCCGGGGCGTCGAGCGGGTCGAGTAGCCACACGCCCTCCTCACCGCCGTTCGGAGCGGGGCCGCGGACGGCGTGGCTCGCGCGACGTCCGGACTCCTCGGGGTGGGCCAGCCAGCCCACGCCGCCGTCCCAGCGGTCGATCACCCGGTGGCCGTCGCTCGGACCGCGGTGGTACGATGGCATCGTCGGCCGACCGCGGCGACGGGTGAAGTGAGCGTCGGATCGCGACCACCGGGAACAGCGGCGGGAGAGTTAAATCCGTCCGAGCGAACCCCTGCGTATGCAAGTGCTGGTACACGGCGGGGCCGGCGGGACTCCGGACGAGCCCGAGAAGCGCCAGTCGGTCCTCGACGAGGCCGCCCAGGAGGGCGCCGCAGAGACGGCGCCGCTGTCGGCGGTGGAGACGGCGGTGCGCAGCCTGGAGTCGAACCCACGGTTCAACGCCGGCGTCGGGTCAGCGGTCCAGAGCGACGGGAAGGTCCGCACCGAGGCGGGCGTGATGACCAGCGACCGCGAGGCGGGGTGTGCCTGCGCGATGGAGGGCGTCGAACACGCCGTCAGCGCCGCCCGCGTCGTCCTCGAGGAGACCCCACACGTCCTCGTCACCGGCCCGCAGGCGACCGTCCTCGCGAAGGACTACGGCGTCAGCACGGGCCGGGACCTCTGGACCGAGGCCACCCGCGAGCGCTGGGACTCGGTCGACCACCCGACCGGCTCCAGCCCGCGGGCCCACCTCCGGTGGGTGAACGACCGCTTCGCCGGGAGCGAGGAGTCGGCGGGCGACGACGACGACGGCACCGCCACCGACCCAGTTACCGAGGTCGGGGCCGGCCTCGGAGAGGACCCCCGTGACCACGACACCGTGGGCGCGGTCGCCCGCGACGGCGAGGCGTTCGCGGCGGCCACCTCGACGGGCGGGCGGTGGTTCGCACTCGCCGGCCGCGTCGGCGACGTGCCACAGGTCGGCGCCGGCGTCTACTGCAGCGAGGCGGGCGCCGCGAGCGCGACCGGCGCGGGCGAGCAGATCGCCCAGGCGAGTCTCGCCCGCCGGGCCGTCGGCTACATGGAGGCGGGCCACGGCGCCTCCACCTCGGCGCGGTTCGCCGTCAACGAGTTCGAGCAACAGGCCCCCGACGCGAACGTCGGGATCATCCTGATCGGCGAGGAGGGGGTCGGCAGTGCCTACAACAGCGACGGGATGCAGACCGCCGCCGCCGGGCGCTGATCGCCACCCCGGAGACACGGGGACACCGCGGCTCCGCGGCACGGCTCCCGCCCGCGCTCGCACGGAAACCCTCTTCTTGTGGCCGCAGCAAGCGGGGGCATGGCAGACGCCGAGGTCGACCTCGACGCCGACAGGTACGAGAAGCACCGCGAGGCCGGCGAGATCCTCGCGCAGGTCCGCGAGGAGACCGCCGAGCGCTGTGAGGTGGGCACGAGCTACCTGGAGTTGAGCGAGTGGGCCGAGGACCGCATCCGCGAGCTGGGTGGCGAACCGGCGTTCCCGGTGAACGTGAGCGTCGACGAGGAGGCGGCCCACGGCGCCGCCGGCCCCGACGACGACCGCACGGTCGGCGAGGAGGTCGTCAAGCTGGACATCGGCGTCCACGTCGGCGGCTGGCTCGCGGACACCGCCGTCACGGTGGACCTGCGGGGCGAACCCGACCTGGTGGAGGCCAGCGAGGCGGCCCTGGCGGCGGCGATCGACACGATCGAGGCCGGCGTCGAGGCCGGCGAGGTCGGCGCCGTCATCGAGGAGACGATCGACGGCTACGGGTTCAACCCCGTCGTCAACCTCTCGGGCCACGGCCTCGGGCACTGGGAACAGCACACCGACCCGAACATCCCCAACCGGGCGGTCGAGCAGTCCGCGACCCTCAAGTGCGGGGACGTGGTCGCGGTGGAGCCGTTCGCCACGACGGGGTCAGGGAAAGTCCGCGAGGGCGCACAGGAGGAGATCTACGCCCTGGAACAGGAGCGGACGGTGCGCGACCGGGCCGCCCGGCAGGCGCTGGAACAGATCACCGAGGAGTTCCGCACGCTGCCGTTCGCCACCCGGTGGCTCGA
The DNA here is from genome assembly GCA_964402765.1 of uncultured Halobacteriales archaeon. Taxonomy (GTDB): domain Archaea; phylum Halobacteriota; class Halobacteria; order Halobacteriales; family SW-7-71-33; genus SW-7-71-33. Next base: position 3,357 of record CAYODS010000150.1, on the reverse strand, counting down.
CGGCCCGCGCGCGGAGATGGCGCTCCGACGCCTGGTCGCCAACGACGTCGTCCACGGCTACCCGGTGCTGAAGGAGGCCGACGGCGAGTTGGTGAGCCAGAAGGAACACACGGTCATCGTCACCGACGACGGCTGCGAGGTCACCACCCGCTGATCAGGCGTCGTTCATCCGCTGGCTCGACCGCGTGCCACACCGCTGGCACTCCGCGACGCGGTACGGTTCGCGGGAGAACTCCCTGTTCTCGCTTTTCGTGCTCTCGGTCTTCATCTGGACGCTGACCTCGTGCAGCGTCTCGGAGTCGCAGTCACCACAGTACTCGGTCAACCCGTCCAGTGAGTCCCTGGTCGTCGCCATGTGCACTCACACCTTGGACGGGGAGTATCATATAAGGGAACGTAACTGTAGCCGGATTTAGCCGGATTAAATCGCCAGACAGGACCGACATAATTCCGTTCGTCGGCGGCAGCGCTGAATCAAAATCCTACCTTTTCGAAGACGATAATACCGGCAAGCGGCGCTGCTTTGGATGACGTTACTACTGACAGGAGTACAGATAAGACGTTCGACAGTTCGAGGCGAGACGGGGGAGCGTCCGGCGGGGGTGAGAAGTACGTCGAGACGCTTACATGTCGTTCATCCGCTGGCTCGACCGCGTGCCACACCGCTGGCACTCCGCGACGCGGTACGGTTCACGGGAGAACTCCGCGTTCTCGCTTTTCGTGCTCTCGGTCCGCATCTGGACCGACACCTGGTGGAGGGTGTCGGTCTCGCAGCTGTCGCAGTACTCGGTCAGCCCGTCGAATGAATCCCTGGTCGTTGCCATACACACCCCAATGGATTACACACATAAAGTCACTCCAGAGCGTTTTCGGGTTCTGAAAACGGGGCGCCGCGATCGGCGGTCGTCCGGGTGTCGTCTCGCGAAACCGTGTGGTAGAAAACATTTAACACCGCACCCGACTGTGAGTGTGGTGTGGAGAAAGACCGACCGATCGAGGAGGTCCTCGACACCATCGGGGACGAGAAGGCCCGTGACGTCCTCGCCGCCATCAGTGAGGAACCCCGCTCGGCGAAGGAACTCGGGGAGGCGCTGGAGATGTCGCTGCCGACGGTGTACCGTCGCATCGAGATGCTCGAGGAGAACAACCTCGTCCGGTCGAACACCTACGTCGCGGAGGACGGCAACCACTACGACGTGTACGAGTCCAACTTCGACAGCACCGTCATCCGGCTGGAGGACGACGAGTACGACGTCCGGATCTACCGCAAGGAGAACGTCCCTGACCGCTTCGCCAACCTCTGGGACGACCTCAGCAAGTAACCCCTCGCGAGGTGGATTTTTGTACACCCCCCGCGCATTCGGGGGTAGTGGCCGACCCTACACTCGCCGTGGCACAGTCCGGCGTCGTCGACATACTGCTGGACAACTCCGAGGTCATCCTGGGGGCGACCCTGTCGCTGTTGCGACTCGTGATGTTCGCGCTCGCGCTCGGGTTGACGATCATCAGTTTCCAGGCGTACCGCCAGCAACAGAGCGAACGCCTCGAACTCGCCTTTATCGGCTTCGCCTTCATCAGCATGGGCACCGCCGTGATGGTGTTGTCCGCCCGCGCCGCCGAGTCCGGCCAGTTCGCCACCATCATGAACATCGCCGAGACGGTCCCGTTCATCGTCGGGTTCGGCACCCTGTACCGCTCGCTGTACAACTGACCGCCCGGGCAGGCCGGACTCCAGGCCCCAGGCGCCGGACGAGAAACGTTCAACACCGTCGCCTCCCACGAGCGGGTATGTACGCCGTCGTTGGCTGCTCGGACTGCTCGGCGCTGTGGGTCGTCGCCGACGACCGCGACAGCACACAGTGTCCCCGGTGTGGCACGCGCCACCAGTTCGACCGACTCAAGCGGTTCGTCGAGACCGACGACGAGGACCACGCCCGCGAGGTGCGCGCCTCGATGCTGGCCGCCCGCCAGGACGAGGCCGACGCCTTCGCCGAGGTCGACGCCTACGCCGACCTCGAGGACCGGCTCGACGACGCCGGCGTCGACGAAGAGGAGTACCTCCAGAGCGGCGGCGTCGACTCCGAGGCCACTGCCGCCGCCGGCGACCGCGCCACCGAGGGTCGCGGTGGCTCCCGAAGCCGCGACCAGGTCGTCCGCGACGCACTCCACGAGTTGGACCGCCCGGACCGCGACGCCGTCCGCGAGTACGCCACGGCGCGAGGCGTCCCCGCCGACGCCGCCACCGACCTGCTGGACCGTCTGCACGAGCGCGGCGAACTGGTCGAGGACGGCGACGGATTGCGCCTGCTGTGACCGACCGCGAGTCGACGGCCGGCGACGGCGAGGCGACCGAGACCGCGACACGGAGCGACCTCGACGGCGACGTGGAGTTCAGGGCCCCGCCCGGCTCCGTACAGCGGGGGATCGACCCCGTCGGCGCCGTCGTGGGCTCGCTGCTCGCGCTCTCGGGCGCGCTGTTCGTGTTGCAGTTGCGGATCGACTTCCTCGTCGTCGGGCCCGTGGGCGTGCGACCGGTGGTCCTCTCCGCCGCCGCGCTCGCGCTGTCGATGCTCGTCGGCGGCGTGCTGTTTCTGTGGGCCGGGCGCCGGACGATGGCCCTGGGCCACGGCGGCACCGGCGTCGGGTGGACGCTCCTGCTCGTGGGTACCTGGACCGGCAGCGGCACCGCGCTGCTCGCGGGCGCCGGCGTCGTCGGCGGCACCGCCGCCGCCCTCGTCTACGAACACCGGCGACCATGAGGGCGTGACCCGGTCGTTCGCGTGATCCCAGTCGTTTCCGGTGTGCTCTCCGGATCAGGTGCTCTTGATTCCGATGTGGACTCCGCCGAAGCCCTCGGCACGCTCTCTGGACCGGGTGCTCTCGATCCTGAGTGGGTTGACCTCCGAAGCCCTCGGCACGCTCGACCGCTCTGACTCGCTGCGCTCCTCGCTTCGCTTCGGTGCTTGCTTCGTCAGCAGCGGGCCGACCGTGCCTCGCCCTTCGATTCCGCCAGGCCCGCGGGTGGTCCCCACACCTCCCCGCCCGGTCGCGGAGTCGCTCGACTCCCTCACCAGTGGCTCGGGAGTCTCGCAGCGATGCGACCGGGCGCTTCCCGTTGGAGGGCGCGCGAGCAACGCGCGAGGGACGAGCCGCGAGGCGCTACGCGCCTCGGCCACTCGCGCGGTGCAACCGCGCGAGTACACCGCAGCGAAGCGAGAAGCGCAGGAGGCTGGGGAGGTGCGAGGCAGCGGTCGCGGCGGGTGGGACTGAAAGGGGCCGGCCCGGTGCGGGTGCGTCACGACGCAAGCACCGCAGCGAACGAACGGAGTGAGTGAGCGAGGCGCGCAGCGAGTGAGG
>CAYODS010000149.1:0-6527 GCA_964402765.1 uncultured Halobacteriales archaeon | reverse complement strand
CCGCGAGACCGAGCGGCTCGGACATCAACGCAAACCCGCCGCCCGAGGAGCCCGACATCGCCTTGGTGCCGGCGTGGGAGGCGCCGACCGCGAGCGCGGCGGCGGCGATCTCGTCCTCGACCTGCTCGGCGATGCCGCCCATGTCCGGCAGGTGCTGGGACATGATCGTGAACACGTCCGTCCACGGCGTCATCGGGTAGCCCGAGATGAACCGGCAGCCGGCGTCGATCGCGCCGTACGAGATGGCGTTCGACCCCGACAGCATCACCTGCTGGTCATCGTGCTCGCCCGTCGGAACGCGCAGGTCGTGGGTGAACTCCTCCGCGGCGACCGCGTCGTGGGCGTCCTCCAGCACCTTGAGGTTCTGTTCGAGGATGTCCCCGCTCATGCGGTCCCGCATCAGTTCCTCGATCCCCGCGAGATCGATGTCGAGCAGGGCGGCGGTGACGCCGACGCCGGCGGTGTTGCGCATCACCTCCCGGCCGTACTCGCGGGCGATGCTCCGCAGGTCGACTCCGTACACGTGCCAGTCGTTCTCGGCGGCCATCGCCTCCAGGTCCGGCAGGTCCGCCTCGTCGAACAGCCCCGTGTCGTAGACGATCACTCCGCCCTCGCGGAGGTCGTCCAGGTTCTCGGTCAGCGGCTTCACCTCCTCGTCGCCGTAGTAGGCACCCTCGCTCGGGTTGCGCGCGAAGGAGTCACCCAGCGCGAGCAGGAAGTTGTACCCGTCGCCCCGCGACCGCACCGGTTCGGGGGCCGCTCGCACCTCCACGTACGTGTGTCCACCCCGGATCCGCGAGGGGTAGTGACGGTGCGTGAAGATGTGCAGCCCCGAGCGCATCAACGCCTTCGCGAAGTTCTGGCTCGTCGAGTCGATCCCGTCACCGGACCCACCCGCGACGCGCCAGACGAGTTCCTCCATGATTGTCACCGGCCCCGAGGGGCCATCGCCCGCCGTAGGAGCGGGGGCGGCTAAAGGGTTTGCCACCCGTTCTCAGGGATCGATCGTGAATGACTGGTAGTGTAGAGAGTCCGTACCTCCAAAGAAGTTATGTAATAGAGAAAAATTTACTTTTCACCTGGAATATCTTGCCACAGATGCCTCCGATCCGGAAGACGTTATTCGAGAAATATATATGAATTATAAAATATATTAAGAGAGTAAACTATATTTCCGCAGAAAATGAACGGAGGATCTGGAGAATTTTCGTTTATTTGTTTCTTTCTTCAACGCTTCTGGTTGTCGCGTGTGTTTGTCAAACATTATATACTGAGGCGAACGAGAGTGTCCTTGTATGGATATTTTCAGGCCTGAGGATGTACCGTACAGCACGTGAGGTCAGGCTTGCTGAGCCTCTCTCAGCTGAATTATTAGTTGTGATTAAACTTCTCGGAGCCTTTTTTTGGGCGACACTCATTTGGTGGATCAAATCTATCATAACTCTGTAACAGAACCCTCAAGATATGCCTGAGGCAGATATCCTCACAGAAAGAAAAAGGACCGTATTCGAGACAGCATTAGATGACTATGTATACGACCCATCGATCAGAATGGTCATCAGAAAATTCGCAAAAGAGAAATCATTAATAAGTAATCCATCTAATATAAATAACAATTACGGCGATTTGGAAGAGATTGCTCTCCGCTTTGCTAATGACAAACCAGCCGACGGAGGGTATATAAATGTCGAAGATATGTTACACGATTTTACATCCAGCATCCGGAATCTTGAAGTGATAAATGATCAGATTGGTGAAAGACACGACAATTATAACCACCGGGATTTTCAAAAGAACCTGCCGAAGATCGTTATCTTTGAGCTATGTCTTTATATATTGGAAGATGTTATTAATTCTGAATGTCGGGGGTGATTTTCCTAAGATCGATATCTGCCTTAGACATCTCCTCCGAATCCGGTGCGCGTATCTGAAGCAGGATTCTGTATGCTTCGAATTCCTGACTTTCTTCACCGGTGGATTTTAAATACTCAAGGATGTCACCGACAGACCACTCATGAGCAGTCTTTCCTATTTCATTTTCAAAGTACACTTGTATCTTTTTACCGATCTCTCCCTTCATCCGCCGGACGGTCTTACTGAACACCCCGTCATCGCTATGTATCATATTCAGCATATCCCATGCTGACAAAAGACGATCCAGACCGTCCTCAGGATTACGGGACCAGAAATCTCCTGCTTCTATGCCGGTTTCTGCCCGGCTGGAGGCCCTCTTGAGAATTTCCACTCTCTCCATAGCTTCAAGATCAATCTCGGCTAATCCCGATTCGGAATCGTCCGGAGATTCATCTGAGCCACTGACATGGAACGGTGCAGAAATTTTGATTTCTATCGCTCGCTCTTCGAAGGACTCTCCGGGCTCCGACAGGTATGTGTCTGACTCTATCCTCTTTTCACTGTCCGGATCTTTTCGGAATTTTCGCTGGCGAATACGTCCCCTATGCGGATCGGAGCTATTCTTCAACATTACTATCGTACCAGATTACCGCTTCTTTATCACTTTTTCTCCTAAGCTCCCGAACCGTTGTTTGGGTCTCGCTCCAACTATTCGCGCTGGCCTCCTCAATCTTTTCGTATATCCCAATCATCTCCCGGCTCCACTTAGAGGTGAATGATGGATAGATTGAACGGATGGCATCAGCTGCAGAGAGGTACAATGTAGTCGCTACATCACCCCCGAGATCCATCGTACTTTGTTCTAATTGGGTTCTGAGACGGGGCATATCGATACTATCATCACCGTCGCTGCCCCCGAACACACTAACCTCAATATTATTAATTGAGCTAACCAGCAGTTCCTCTATCTCACCTGGATAGTTCACTAACTCTCCATCGATAACAGCCTCCCGGACCTCGCTTCTCAGCGATCTATTTATGTCTCTCCTAAGAGTATCGTCAAAGGTATACAACTCGAAAAAATAATCACGGAGGTTTTCATTATTTGTGTGTTTCGAAGCATTCTCTATATCAGACACATAAGACGAAAATATGGGATAAAAAACAGCATTCTTCCGCTGAGTAGTGCTTCTTGCTGACTCTGTGAACTCAGACACCAATTGTAATGCTGATTCGTCGTCCATGGTTCTGCTGCTGTGGTTATCACCTGTCCGCACGAGATGTAAAGATTCTTCGGATTTGTCATACGTTAGCAAATCGAATAGTAATCGGTTGAACCTCTGAACGAGTTTCGCCCGTTCGTTTGTACTCGGCTCAATTGGTCCTGTTGGATTCGACCGGTAGTCGTTCTGCTCCGTTGCTCTGCTTAGTTCGGATCTGGTGCCTACTTCCGACGCACGGCTTACTCCGACCCGGTGATTGGTGACGATTGGCTCGTTGATTCCTGGCCATAATCCGGGGGTTTTTACCGGAAGCACCGGCGAAAAATCACCCGTGTCATCGCCACGCCCGACCTCCGCGGTGGTCCTGGTTGCGTCCGTGGCCGCGCTCGCGGTCGCGACCACGCTCGCCGGTCCCGTCGCCGGTGCCACGGACACCCGGGCGAACGAGCGGCCCCTCGCCGAGGCCGGGCTCGACCGCTCGGTCACGCAGGGAGCGGCGGTCGTCCTCGACGGCGCCGGCTCGCGTGACCCCGACGGCGAGATCGTCGCCCACCGCTGGACGATCGAGGCACCCGACGGCACACCCGTCACGCCGGAGTGTCCGACCTGCGAGCGCACCACCTTCGACGCCACACAGACCGGCGAGTACGCCGTCACGCTCACCGTCGAGGACGACGACGGCGCCACCGACTCCGACACGCTGTACGTCCAGGTCGACCCCGCCGACCCCCCGACCGTCTCCCTCGCCGGCCCGACGACGGTCGCCGTCGACGACGACCCCACGTACACCGCCGACCTCACGCCCGGCGACCTCCGGGTCTCGCACCTCCGCTGGACCGTCGACGGCCGCCTCGTCGCCAACCGCTCGCCCACCGACGACACCTTCCGCCCGTCGCTCGACTCCGAGGGCGAGTACCTGATCAACGTGACCGCCGTCGACGCCGTCGGCAACGCCGACTCCGACTCGCTCACCGTGCGGGCCGTCGACGGATCGACGGGCGATCCCGACGGTCCCGACACACCGGACCCGGACGCGACACCCCCGACGGCCAGGTTCACGCTGGACCGGACGACCGCCTGTGTGACTGAGCAGGTGCTCGCGGACCCCCGTGACTCGACCGACACCGACCGCGTGAACGGCTCCACGCCCCCCGAGGCCATCGACAGGACGGTGTGGTACGTCGACGGCACCCGCGTCACGGCCAACGACGGAAAGCCACCGCAGTCGCTGTCGATGGACTCCCCCGGCGACACGCGGATCAGACTCGTCGTCGAGGACGACGACGGCCAGCGCGACAGCACCACGACGACGGTCGAGGTGTTGCCGGACGGCAGCGAGGACTGCAGCGACCGACGGTCACCGCTTGCGGTCATCCAGCACGACCACGACGACGACACCGTCACCCCGGGAACGACGCTCACCGTGGACGGGAGCGCCTCCTACGACCGCGACAACCCCGCCGCCGACGGGTCGGAGATCGAGACCTACGAGTGGACGATCGACGGTGCGAGCCTCGCCGGCGAGCAGGTCCAGTACACGTTCGACCGGGACACGACCGTCCGACTGACCGTCACCGACGACGACGGTCAGACGCACACGACGACCGTCGACATCGCGACCGCCAGCCGCTCGGGTGACGGCGTCCCCGTCGGCGCCTCCATCGACGGCGTCGAGGTCATGGTCCCCGAGCTCGTCTACGAGAACGAGGGCGGCTACGACCTGGACTACAACACCCTCTCGCCGGGCGTCTGTGCGACCCAGAGTGACCGGGAGAATCCGACCGACATCGACTGCCTCAACCTGCACCACATCGCGAGCGACAGCGACGAACTCTCGGCGACGCTGCGGTACGAGAAGACCGAAGGAACCATGGTGTCCGTCCCGCTGACGAGTCTGGACGACATCACCTTCCGCGGTGTCGAGGAACCAGGCGCCCACGAGCGGACCGTCGAGGTCACCGTCCGGGAGGTGGGCGACGGATACTACACCGTCGATGGCGGCGTGATCACCGACACGGACACCGTCACGTTCTGTACGCGCTACCCGGGGTTTGAGGGCGACGGCAGCTCGGGGTGTGAGCTCAACAAGAACCGCCCGCTGCAGGAGAGTGTCGACCTCGAGGCGTCGACGCCTCCCGGTCCGTACGGCGTCACCGAGACGATCTCCTCCTCGGCGAGGATCACGAACGACGGGAAGTTCCGACTGGAGGAGATCACCTGGGAGCAACACATCACGACCAAGGTCGGTGGTATCGGAGACGGGAGTGGCCCGCAGTTCTCCTGGTCGCCGACCGCCATCGACTACTCCGCCAGCGCGGTGGTGGAGGCGACCGTCACGGCCGAAGAACCGTCCAACGCCCCCTACGACTACGACGTTCCCGAGGAGTGGTTCACCGACTCCGACACGACCGGCGTCACCGTCTGTGGGACACAAGAGGAGATCGAGAACGGCGAGTGTGAGAACGACAATGAAGATACGAATAGCGGTGCTGACGACGAATCTGGTGACGGCGGTAGTGGTGATAGTGGTGGAAATGATGGAGGAAGCGAAGGGGAGTGCAATAGTGACCGGTGTGAAGACCTGCGGCCGAGCGATCCGGGTGGCGATGGTGGCGGTGACGATGATATTGGTAATGAAAATGAATCTGATGGTGAGGACGACAGTGGAAACGGTGAAAATGGGGGTTGTCCCCCGACAACTCCTGATTGCCTTATTTGAGCTATGTCAGGAAGATGTCCGCTCATCGCTGTCTGTCGAGTTGATACAAATAACTGTCACCGACCTCAGGCGGGTCGCAATATGGGACACCTGACAGTTTATAAACGATCGAAGGGGAGGGTCAGATATGCCCGGTGACGGACGGTCCCGACGGCGACTCCTGCAGACGGCCGGCGCGGCGCTGCTGGCGGGACTGGCCGGTTGTAACGGGTCCGGGAACGATGACGAGGCCGAGACGACGACCACTGCTTCGCCGGCCACGACAACAACGACGCGCACGACCACGACGACCGACACCACGACAACGACGAAGGAGCCGGCGGAGTCACTGCCGTACGAGCGGACGCTGTCCGACGACCATCCACTGGTCCGCTGGACGGTGGACACGAAGATTATTGACGGAGTCGATCTGTTCACTCCTGCGTATAGCTCGCCCCCCGGCGTTCGCGAGCATATCGGCCAATTAGCCGGTGAGCCTGCTGGGATCATCCGAGGCGACTATCAGGATTGGAAACGCTTCTTTAATCTTGGGCGCGAACAAGTAGCCCACTGGTTATCATATGGTGGACAGAAAATCAAAGTCTGGGAAGGGGAATTCGACGAGGAGCAGGTTACTGAACGACTGAAAGAGCGTGCCAACGACAAGGGCACTCGGCGTGGGTACCGGGTGTTTCGCCGGTTTACTGACCGCCTGCAGTACCCGTACGTGTTGGGTGTCGACGACGGTGTGT
>CAYODS010000148.1:0-6578 GCA_964402765.1 uncultured Halobacteriales archaeon | reverse complement strand
GGACGTTGTAGTGCATCACGTCGAAGCCCATGTCCCCCGGCCGGGCGCGACCGAGCAGGGCGTTCAGATTCGCCCCGTCGTAGTACAGCAGCCCACCGACGTCGTGGACCATCTCGGCGATCCGCTCGATGTCGCGCTCGAACAGCCCCAGCGTGTTGGGGTTGGTGAGCATCAGCGCCGCCGTCTCCTCCGACAGCGCGGACTCGAGGGCGTCGAGGTCGACGCGACCGTCCTCGCCCTCGGGCAACTTCACCACGTCGTAGCCGGCCATCGCCGCCGACGCGAAGTTCGTCCCGTGGGCGGTCTCGGGGACGATCACCTCGGAGCGCTCGTCGTCGCTGTCGCGGTGGTAGGCGCGGGCGATCTGGATGCCGGTGAACTCCCCGGCGGCGCCGGCGGGGGGCTGCAGCGTCACGGCGTCCATCCCGCCGATGCGGGCGAGGTAGTCCTGCAGGCGGCCGTACACCGCCAGCACGCCCTGCAGGGAGTCGTCCGGGCGGTCGGGGTGGACCGCCGCCGCCGGGTCGGCGGCCACGTCCTCGATGAACTTCGGGTTGTACTTCATCGTACAGGACCCCAGCGGGAACGGCCCGCTGTCGACGCCGTAGTTCATCTGCGAGAGCCGCGTGTAGTGACGGGCGAGTTCCGGCTCCGACAGCGACGGCCCCGTCACGGTGTCGCGGGTCAACTCGTCCGGCAGGGGCACGTCGACGGACTCGTCCGCCCCGGCGTCCGGGGCCCGGGCACCCTCGCCCCGTACCGCGACCGTCCGCGAACGCTTCTCGACGGCCAGGGGCTCGTACACCGTCTCGTCCTCGACGTAGCGGGCCTGGTCGTACCCCGGCGTGTTCACCGCGCCCGCCGCGCCGCCGTCGGTCTCGGGCGCGGCGTCGTCGGGGCGTCCGTCGGTGTCTCGTCCTCCGTCGACGTGTCCGTCACCGGCGCGTCCGTCCCCGTCCACGCCCGTGTCCTCGCTCATCGTGCCACCTCCCGGACCGCGGCGACGAAGCGGTCCAGTTCCTCGTCGGTGACGCCGACGGGACACACCTGGATCCGGTGGTCGTCGAGGGCGTGGACGGCGAACCCGCGGTCGTGGAGGTCCTCGACGACGGCACCGGCGGGCTGGTCGACGCCGGCGACGAACTCCCGGAAGTGGTGGCCGTCGTGGACCGGCGCCCGGACGCCGTCGACCGCGTCCAGCCGCTCGGCGGTCTCCTCGGCGCGGCGCACCGCATCGCCCGCTCGCTCGGCCAGCCCCTCCGGGCCCAGCAGGAAGACGTGCATCGCCGCCCGCAGCGCGACCCAGGCCATGTTCGTGCAGATGTTGCTCGTCGCCCGCTCGCGGCGGATGTGCTGCTCGCGGGTCTGCAGGGTGAGCGTGTACGACCGCCGCCCGGCGCTGTCGGTCGCGGCACCGACCAGCCGACCGGGCACCTGCCGGACGAACGCCTCGCGGGTGACGAACATACCCATCCCCATGCCGTAACTCGTCGGCAGCCCGAGCACGTCCGCCTCACCGACGACCACGTCCGCGCCGACACTCGCCGGCTCCTCCAGTGCCGACAGCGCCACCGGATCCGAGCCGAGACAGAACAGCGCGTCGTGTTCGTCGGCGAGGGCACCGACCGCCGCGAGCGAGTCCTCGACCGTACCGTGTGGCGTCGGGGACTCGGCGTGGACCATGAGCGTCTCCCCGTCGACGGCCGCCCGCAGCGCCGCGACGTCGACGGTGCCGTCCTCGTAGGGGTAGGTGTCGACGGCGAGGTCGGTGCCGGCGACGTAGTTGTCGAGCACGCCACGGCGCCCCTCGTACAGCGCCTCGGGGACGAGCACGCGGTGGCCCGACCCGGCGTCGATCCGCCGGGAGTCGGCCACGCGGGCGGCCATCGTCGCCGCCTCGCCCAGGGCGGTGGCGGCGTCGTACACCGAGCAGTTCGCCACCTCCAGGCCGGCGAGCTCCGACAGCAGCGACTGGTACTCGAACAGCGCCTGGAGGAAGCCCTGCTGGATCTCCGGCTGGTACTGCGTGTAGGAGGTGAGGAACTCCGCGCGGTCGGCGAGGTGGTCGACGGCGGCGGGGACGTACCCGCCGTACTCGCCGCGACCGAGCAACTCGACGACCTGGTCGTTGCGTCGCAGCGTCCGTCGCACGTCACGGACGACGGTGCGCTCGTCGCGTGCCTCGATGTCAAAGTCGCCGTCGAAGGCGACCGAGTCGGGTACGTCGAACAGGTCCTCGACGGAGTCGACCCCCAGCGTGTCGAGCATCGCGGCGACCTCCTCGTCGGTGTGCGGCGCGAAGGGCGTTCCGGCGTCGTCCTCGGTCGGTCGCTCCCGTGGTCGTCCGCGTCCCCGGGACATCAGTGATCCCCTCCGCGCGGTCCTACGCCACGTGCCAGGTCGGCCCCCTGTCCGTCCGGTCCGGTGTCGGCGTCACTCATCACGATCCGCCACGCCCCCCGCCCTTATGTCACCCTCGGATCCGGGGGTGGTAGCCGGCGCCTGCAGGCGACGAGCGCGTGGTTAGCCCCCCGTCGATGGCCCCGTGGTGAGCGGGCGTCGCCTACTCGACCTGATCGGCGTACTCCGCCGCCGTGAGGAGGCCGTCCAGCTCGTCGGCGTCGGAGGGGTCGAGTTCGAGCATCCATCCCTCGTCGAACGGCGACTCGTTGACCAGTTCGGGGCGGTCGAACAGCGCCTCGTTGACCGCGAGCACCTCGCCGGAGACGGGCGCGTACAGGTCCGACACCGCCTTTATCGACTCGATGACCCCGAAGGCGTCGCCCGCGGTGACGGACTCGCCGACCTCGGGCAACTCCACGAACACCACGTCGCCCAGTTCGTCCTGGGCGAAGTCCGTGACGCCGACCCGCACGCCGTCGTCGGTCTCGCGGGCCCACTCGTGGGTCTCCAGGTAGCCCAGGTCGGCGGGCGTCTCGTAGCTCATCGCCGTCCCCGCCCGGTCGAGTCGCCGTCACGTCCGAGCCTCGGTCCGTCCCGCCGGCCGGTCCTCGCTGTCGTGCCCGTCGCTGTCATTCGTCGTCCTCCAGGAAGCGGGTGTTTACGACTCTTACCCTTTTCCGGTCGCCGCGGACGACCACCCGCAGTTCCGTGCCACGGTCGGCGTGTGCGACCGGCACGTACCCCAGGCCGATCGGCTCGTCGAGCGTCGGGCTCATCGTCCCGCTCGTCACCTCGCCGACCGCCTCGCCGTCGGGCGTCTCGATCGCGTAGCCGTGCCGGGGTACCCCGCGATCGAGCAGCCGGAGCCCGACGAGTCGCTCGGTGACGCCCGCCGCGTGCTGTTCGCGCAGGCGGTCGCTGCCGACGAACTCACCGTCGAGGTCGACCGCGAACCCGATGCCCGCCTCCAGTGGCGTCCGGGGGTTCTCCTCGGGGTGGAAGTCCTGGCCGGACAGCAACAGGCCGGCCTCCAGGCGGAGCGTGTCCCGGGCGCCCAGCCCGCAGGGCTGCACCCCAGCCTCGCGGACGGCGTCCCACACCGCGGCGGCGTCGTCGGCGGGCACCACCACCTCGACGCCGTCCTCGCCGGTGTAGCCCGTGCGGGCGACCCACGCCTCGACGCCGGCCACCCCGACGCGGGCGGCCTGGAACCGCGAGAGGTCCGCGATCGCCCCGTCTCCGAGGTCGGTCGCCACGCTCACCGCCTCGGGACCCTGCAGTGCGAACATCGCCGTCTCCTCCGTGCGGTTCTCGACGGCCGCGTCCAGGTCCCAGTCCTCGCGGTGCTCGCGCCAGCGTTCGGTAGCCTCGGCGTCGTGGCCGGCGTTTGGGACGAACAGCACGTCCTCGGGGCGGCAGTAGGCGACGGTGTCGTCGAGCATCACCCCCTCGTCGTCGGTGATCCCGGCGTAGACGGCGTCGCCCACGTCGGCGCCGGCGAGGTCGCTCGTCACCAGGCGGTCGGTGAGTTCGACGGCGTCGGGGCCGGTGACGGCCACCTGGCCCATGTGCGAGACGTCGAACACGCCGGCAGACTCCCGCACGGCGTGGTGTTCGGTGCGGATGGAGTCGAACTCGACGGGCATCTCCCAGCCGCCGAAGTCGGTGAACGAGGCGCCGGCGTCGTCGTGGCGCCCCCACAGCGGGGGCCGGCGCGGGGCCGAACTCATGGCCGGCCCTGGCACCGCAGGAGAGAAATGGGTTCCGCTCGCGCCGGGGCGCCGGACGCGACGACCCCCACGGCACCGGACCGACGGAGCCGCCCGCGACGCGGGACGGCGGGTGACCAGTCGCCTTTTGACGGGTGGTGTCGTCGGGGGTGACATGCGCGAGCGGTTGCGGTCGGCGCTGGGCCGGGGCGAGGGCGACGCCCGCGTTGCGCTGTTCGTCGACGGGCCGAACGTCCTGCGCGAGGAGTTCGACGTCGACCTGGACGACGTGCGGGCGGCGGGCGAGGCGGCCGGGCAGCTGGTCGCCGCCCGGCTCTACCTCGACGAGCACGCCACGCCGGGGCTGATCCAGGCGGGCGAGGCCCGCGGGTTCGAGGTGGTGGTCACCAGCGGCGACGTCGACGTGAAACTCGCGACCGACGCCGCCGCCGTCGCCGCCGACGGTCAGGCGGACGTGCTCGCGGTGGCCTCCCGGGACACGGACTTCAAGCCCGTCCTGGAGGCCGCCGCCGCCCGGGGGCTGCGGACGCTGGCGATCGCTCCCGGGGAGTACGGCCGCTCGGACGCCCTCGCGAACGCCGCCCACGACGCCGTCGTCGTGGACGAGGAGTGAGTCCGCCGGGTCAGCGCCGCCCGAGTTCCTCGATCTGGAGTTCGAAGCCGCCGGTGCCGGACCACGACTGGACCATGATCCCGAACGACTGGCCGGCGGTCGGGTCCGACACCGTGATCTGCTCGTCGCTGTCCGGCGTGGTCGAGGCGTGGTCGTAGTTGAACGACCCGGGCTCGGAGCCGTCGTCAGTCACGAACAGGTCGAAGTCGGCCTGCCCGGTCCCCGACAGCGACAGCGTCACCTGGCAGGGCTCCGCGAGCTGGGCGTCGTAGACGAACGTCGCCTCGCCGAGACTGGCGTCGATCTGCCCGGACATCGTGTCCGTCGCACGGGCCGCCTCGCAGGAGCCGCCCGGTTCGCCGGGCGCTCCGGGGTCGCCGGGACCGCCCGGCTCACCGGGCTCCTCGCCACCGCCACCGCCGCCGGTGCCGGACTCCTCGATGGTGAGCTCGTACGTGCCGCCCCCGCTGTAGGAGGACACCAGGACGCCGAACTCGGCGTCGGCCGAGAGCGCCCGGTCGTCGACGGTGATCTCCTCGTCGGAGCCGAAGGTCCACGACCGTTGGTCGTACTCCGTCGCGGTCGGCGTCGAGCCGTCGTGGGTGAGGTAGAGGTCGTAGTCCGTCCCCCGGGCACCCGACAGCGACACCGTCACGTCACAGGGCTCTGCGGTCCTGGTCTCGTACACGAACGACGCCGTGTCACCGGCGCCACCCAGGCTGCCGGACTCGGTCGTCGTCTCGACCCGGTCGCCGCAGGAGCCGCCGGGGTCGTCGACCGGCTCGCCGTTCACGCTCACGGTCTGGGAGGCGCTGGCCGACCCACCGGTGCTGTCGGTGACGGTCAGCGTGACCGTGTACTCGCCGGGGTCGGCGTAGGCGTACTCGACGGTCGCGCCGCTTTTCGTCGTGCCGTCGCCGAAGCGCCACTCGTAGGACTCTATCACGCCCTCGACGGCGAACGACAGCGAGCCGTCGAACTCCGCGGACTGGCCGGTCGACAGGGGCTGTGCGTCGAGGACCATCTCGGGGACGGGGGCGTTCGCGCCGCCACCCCCACCGCCGCCGGTGCCGCCCTCGACGATGGCGGCGGCGTCGACCTGACCCGCGCCCTGCTCGTTCTCCGGCAGGCCGATGTCGGTCGCGGTCTCTTTGAGGCGGTTGCGCAGTTCCGTCGCCGAGAGGTCCGGATAGGCGGCCTTTCCGAGTGCCGCCACGCCGGCCGCGACCGGACACGACATCGACGTGCCCGAGATGCGGCTGTACTGCGTCTCCTGGGGCCACGTCGACAGCACGTCGACGCCGGGGGCGGTCACCTCGACGTGGTCGCCGTAGGTGGAGAACGTCGCCAGCTGCTCCTGGTCGTTCACCGCCGAGACGGCGACGACCTCCTCGAAACCGGCGGGGTACTGCTTCTCCTCCTGGCCGCTGTTGCCGGCGGCGGCGATCACCAGGGCGTCGTTGTCGGCGGCGTAACTGACGGCGTTCTTCAGCGTGTCCGAGGGCCCACCGCCGCCCAGGGACATGTTGATCACGTCGGCGCCGCGGTCGGTGACGTACTGGACGGCGTCGGCGATGCCGTCGATCGACCCCGACCCGCGGGTGCCAAGCGCCCGGGCGCTGATGAGCGTCGAGTTACTCACCCCGGCGACGCCGGTGCCGTTGTTCGTCGTCGCCGCGGCGATCCCCGCGACGTGGGTGCCGTGGTTCTCCTCGAACAGGAAGCCGTCCTCCGGCGCGGGGTCCTCGTCGCCGTCGACGAAGTCCCGCCCCGGGTTGTCGGGGAACCGGTCACGGAGGTCGGGGTGCTCGTAGTCGACGCCCGTGTCGACG
>CAYODS010000147.1:0-6599 GCA_964402765.1 uncultured Halobacteriales archaeon | reverse complement strand
CGAAAGGACAAGATCCAGGACTGGAAGAACGAGCAGAAGGCCGACAACTGGATGGAGCAGGCCTTCGGCGAGGACGTCGACGACGAGACCTACGCCGCCGTCGCCAACGAACTGCTCGCGGCCTTTGGCTCGATGTACGACGGCTTCGAGCAGGCCGCCATCCAGGGCCACGAGGCGCTGGAAGAGACGGACCTCTCCGAGGCGGAGCGTGACGCCGTCGTCGAGGTGGCCCGCGAGAACGTCTCCGTCCCCTACGTCACGGTGACCGGCTACGTCGACCTGCGCTCGCCCGGGCCCGACGGCGTCGACGACGTGCGGGCGGCGATGGAGGCCGCAAGCGGCGGCGACAACGGCACCGTCCCCGACGAGGTCGACCTCGAGGTCACCTACGTCGGCGCCCCCGAGTACCGCCTCCGCGTGCAGGCACCCGACTACAAGACCGCCGAGTCACACCTGGAGGCCGGCGTCGACCGCGCCCGCGAGGCGATCGAGGCCACCGGCGGCACCGCCGAGTTCCACCGAGAGCGCCACACCAACGAGGAGTGACCCCGGACCGGCGATGAAGGCAGACATCCGCGTCTGTGCGGCCTGGCGCGAGAAACACGACCGGCCGGTGTACACCCTGGGCGAGTCGTGTCCCGACTGTGGCGGGCGAGCGGTCAACAGCGCGCCGGCGCCCTTTGGCCCCGAGGACCGCCACGGGGAGTACCGACGCGCTCTTAAGCGGCGCGACCGCGAGTAGCGCCATGGACGAGATCGAGGTCGTGGAGACCGACGAGGCGTCGCTGTCCGACCCCGTCCTCGTCGAGGGGCTGCCCGGCGTCGGCCACGTGGGCAAACTCGCCGCCGAGCACCTGCTCGACGAGTACGACGGCCACGTCGTCCGCCGGGTCCACTCCGAGCACCTCCCCCCACAGGTCTCGGTGTCCGACGAGGGCGTCGCCGAGCTCGCCGCCATCGAGTTCCACGCCGTCCCCACCGAGGGTCGCGACCTCCTGGTGCTCACCGGGGACAACCAGGCCCAGTCCAACCGCGGTCACTACCGGCTCACCGAGGCCTTTCTGGACGTGGCCGAGGCGTTCGGCGTCGAGACCACCTACGCGCTGGGCGGTGTCCCCACCGGCGAGTTCATCGAGGAGTACGACGTGCTCGGGGCCGCCACGGACGAGACACTGGTCGAGGACCTGCGCGAGGCCGGCGTCGAGTTCCGCGAGGACGAACCCGCCGGCGGCGTCGTCGGCGTCTCCGGGCTCCTGCTCGGACTGGGCGGCCGGCGCGGCGTCGACGCCGCCTGCCTGATGGGCGAGACCTCCGGCTACCTCGTCGACCCCAAGAGCGCCCGCGCCGTGCTCGAGGTGCTGGAGGACCTGCTCGGCGTCGAGACCGACTTCGAGGAACTCGAGGAGCGCGCCGAGGAGATGGAGGAGGTCATCAACCGCATCCGCGAGATGGAGGACGACTCGATGGAACTGCCGGCCGACGACGACCTGCGGTACTTCGGCTGACCCGGCACGCGACGGGTGGGGTTTTTGTGCGCCGCCCCGCCAGCGACGGCATGAGCCAGACGACCCGCGACCGACTGACGGCGCTGCGCCGCGAACTCCACCGCCACCCCGAACCCGCCTGGCGGGAGTTCTGGACGACCGCCCGACTCGTCGAGGAACTCCGCGAGGTGGGGGTCGACGAACTCCACGTCGGTCCCGAGGCGGTCGACCCGGAGGCGCGGATGGGCGTCCCTCCCGACGAGGAGATAGCCGAGTGGCGCGACCGCGCCGCCGAGGCGGGCGCCGACGCCGACCTGCTCGCGAAGATGGACGGCGGCGTCACCGGCGCCGTCGCCGTCCTCCACCTGGGAGAGGGACCGACCGTCGCCCTGCGGACCGACATCGACGCCCTCCCCCGCACGGAGTCCGAGGGCGAGGAGCACCTGCCGGCCCGCGAGGGGTTTCGCTCCGAGACCGGCGCGATGCACGCCTGCGGGCACGACGCCCACGCCGCCATCGGGATCGGCGTCCTCGAACGCGTCGCCACGAGCGAGTTCGAGGGGACGTTCAAGCTGGTACTCCAGCCCGCAGAGGAGGTCGTCGGCGGCGGCCGCGCCGTCGTGGAGGGCGGGCACCTCGACGACGTGGACCACCTGCTGGCGACCCACGTCGGCCTCGATCACCCGACGGGCGAGGTGGTCGCCGGCGTCGGCGGCTTTCTCGCGGTGTCGCACTTCGAGGCGACCTACACGGGCGAACCCTCACACGCCGGCGCCCACCCCGCCGAGGGGCGCAACGCCGTCCAGGCGATGGCCGACGCGATCGGTAACCTGTACGGGATCGCCCGCCACGAGGACGGCGCCACCCGGATCAACGTCGGGCAGGTCGAGTCCGACAACGCGGCCAACATAATCGCCGAGGAGGCGTCGATGATCGGCGAGGTCCGCGGCGAGACGACCGAGTTGATGGAGTACATGTACGAGCGCGCCGGCACCGTGATGGAGGGCGCCGCAACGACCCACGACTGCGAGGTGGCGATCGAGAAAGACGGCGAGGCACCCAGCGCCGAGAGCGACCAGGCGCTGGTCGACGTGGTCGCCGGCGTCGCGGGCGAGACGGCAGGCGTCGACAGCGTCCTCGACCGCGCGGAGATCGGCGGCAGCGAGGACGCCACCTACCTGATGAGCCACGTCCAGCAGCGGGACGGCCTGGCGACGTACGTCGGCGTCGGCACCGACCACCCGGGGGGCCACCACACCGCCACCTTCGACGTGGACGAGCGCTCGATCGGGATCGGCGTCGACGTGCTCGCCGGCGCCGTCGAGCGGATCGGCGCCGAGAACCCACGTCGGGCGGAGAGAGACGACAGCGGCGAGGCGTAGCGGGGCGGGGGTGGGCGGCGCCGGCCCGTCGGCGCTCAGTACTTCGGGTCGGCGCCGGTCGTCTCGTACACGTCGTCCATCAGGCGGTCCCGCACCTGCTGCCACCGTTCGAAGGCGCGCGGCGAGTCGGGGTAGGACTCGTAGTGCTCCAGCAGGGCGTCGGCACGCCGTTTGGTGCGGTAGAACTGCAGTATCTTGCGCCAGTGCTCGGCGCTCTGGGTGGCGATCTGGATCACGTCACGCAGGCCGATCGAGGTCGACCCCTCGTACAGCGACTCGGCGATGCGCTCGCCGGGCAGGGCGGCCAGCAGGGCCATCAGTTCGTCCGTGTCCACCGCCGTCGACAGCACGTTGTACACGTCCAGGGCGGCGTAGCGGGCGCCGAAGTGGTCCATCACCCGCTCGTTGTACTCCCACAGCGCCGCCTCGCTCACGTCACCCGCCGAGAGGGCGTCGATCGCCGCCTCGGCGGCGTAGGTGCCGGCGTAGGCGGCCCCGGCGATACCGCCGCCCGTCGTGGGGTTGACGTGGCCGGCGGCGTCGCCCGCCGCCAGGAGACCCGGCGCGACCGCGGAGTCGTACGGCCGTCGGGTCGGCAGGGCGGCACCGAGTTTGTCGACCACCTCGGCGCCGTCGAACTCCTCGCGGCGGCGGAGGTCGCGCTTGAGGTCGTCCACGAGTTGCATCGGCTCCTCGGTCATCTGGAATCCCAGGCCGGCGTTTATCTCCGTCGCCGTCCGCGGGAAGTACCAGAGGTAGCCCGCCGCCCGCTCGGTGGGCTTGAACACCAGCGCGTCGTCCCACTCGACCGGCTCCTCGACGTGGAGGATCTCCCGGTAGGCCGAGCAGAACTGCTGGAAGGTGACGTTCGTGTCGAAGGTGGCCCCGCCGAGGTCCGCCTCGTCCTGGAGGATCGACAGCGCGCCGGCACAGTCGATCGTCACCGGGGCGTGGTAGTCGACGGGGTCGCCGTCCTGCACCGCGCGCACCCCTCGGACCGGCGCCGGGCCGTCGCCGCTCCGTGCCGCGACGCCACCGTCAGAGGCACGGGCGGGCCGCGCCGTCGCGCTCGGGGCCGCCGTCGACTCACCCTGGATCACGTCTCGAACGACCGTGTCGTAGTGGACCTCGGCGCCGGCGCTCTCGGCACCCTCGACCATCCGCCGGCCAAAGTCGTGGCGGTCGATGACCGCGAGTTCGCCCGGCACCGGGATCTCCAGGACGGTGTCCTCCTGTGGGATCTCGAAGCGGCCGTGGTCCACGCCGGTGTTCGTGAAACTGGGCTCGATCTGCGATCGCGGGATCGCCTCGGGAAAGGCGCTGGCGCCCTTCAGCGCGTCACCACAGGCGATGTGGCCGGTCTCCTCGGGTGACTTGCGCTCCAAGACGACCGTCGAGAGGCCGGCGTTCGCCGCGGTGGCGGCGGCGTACGCGCCCGCCGTTCCCGCCCCGACCACCACGACATCGTACGAACGGGTACTCATCGTCAGTCACGCCGGTGCCGTGACTCAAAGTTCCATCGGGTGCGAGTCGCCGTCAGGACTCCTCGGTGTCGTCGGTCTCCGACACCTTCGTCCTGATGTCTTCCGCCGTCACGAGGTCGTCGTCGGGGTCGGAGTCGGGGACCCCGTCCTCGCCGTCGTCCTCGTCCGGGTCGTCCGAGTCCTCGGCCTCCGGGTCGACGGACTCCTGGATCTGGTCCAGGCGCTCTGTCACGGTGTCGAGGGTCTCGCGGACGTCCTCGCTCACCTGACCGTCGGGGTCGTCGGCGTCGGCCCCGTCCTCGGGGGAGTCAGCCGTTTCCACGGTCGTCGCCGCGTCGTCGGACTCCGGGTAGGCCGCGTCGTCCGCCGGGTCGTACGCGACGAGCGTCTCGACCACTCGACCCACGTCGTCGCGCATGACCGGCTTCGTGAGGTACTCCTGGTAGTCGCCCTCCAGTGGGGCGTCCTCGGGCTTGACCGCCGTGACCATCGCAACCGGCACGTCGTACCCACGGTCGCGCAGCGTCTCGAGCACCTCGTCGCCGGCCATCCCCGGCATCCGGCGGTCGAGCAACATCGCGTCGACGGCCGCCGTCGGGGCGTCCGCACCCGTCTCGTCGTCCGCGCTCGCGACCAGTGCCTCCAGGGCCGACTCCCCGTCGTACACCACGCGAGTCTCGTAGTCGGCCTCCATCTCCACCCACGTCGCGTACAGGTCGGCGACGTTGCGCTCATCGTCGACGATGAGCACCGTCGCCGTGTCCGAGCCGTCCGGAGGCGCTGCCATCGATGGCTCTTCGGGGTCCGTTTAATAAAACCTGTCCCCGAGAGAGCGAACCGGTCGAGCCGTCACCCGGCCTGGTCGGTCTCGACGAACTCCAGCAACACCCCAGCGGTGTCCCGCGGGTGCAGGAACGCCACCGTGTGTCCCCAGGCGCCCGGCCGCCCCTCGTCGTCGATCGGCGTCACGTCCAGTTCGCGGGCCCGCGACAGCGCCCGGTCGACGTCGTCGACCCGGACTGCGAGGTGGTGCACGCCCGGCCCCTCGCCGTCGAGGTAGCGGGCGATCGGCCCTGTCTCCAGCGGCTCCAGCACCTCGAAGTAACCGGGGTCGGTCGACAGGAAGACGACGCGCATCCCGTCGAAGGTCTCCTCGTGGACCCGCGGGAGACCCAGGAGGTCCTCGTACAGCGTCGCCGTCGCCTCGGCGTCCTCCGTGGCGATCCCCGCGTGGTCGAAGGTCGCCGCCGGCCGTCGGTCCGAACGCCCGGTGCCGTCGGTGGTCATGCCTCGCTACAGCCCCGCCAGCGGCAAAAGGCCGGCGTCACTCCACGCTCTCGGGGTCCGTCACCGTCCGCTCCGTGTCGCGGTCACCCGTGTTGCGGGTGCCGGCGGGCTCGAACAAGAGTAGACGGCTCTCCTCGTGGGCCACGGGACGGTGGGCGACGCCACTCGGCACGACCGTCGCCTCGCCCGGGCCAAGTCGGGTGTCGGGGCGGTCGGAGAACTCGAGCGTGAGGTCGCCGTCGAGCACGTAGAACAGTTCCGCCGCCTCCGGGTGGGCGTGTTCGACGAACTCACCCTCGACGACGGCGACCTTCAGCGCCTGGCCGTTCAGCCTGGCGGCGATCCGGGGCGACCAGTGCTCCTCTATCGCGGCGGCGGCGCCCGGCACGTCGACGGTCGCCGGCGCCGCCGGGGTCGGGTCCTCGGCTTCGCTGTCGTCGTCGGTCACGACACACCGTGGGGCGGCGAGGGGCAAGTGTGTTCGGCCCGGCCGAGGGTAGACGACGGGAACGACCCCGGGGAGTCTGTGACGGTCGTTCGTCGGAGACCGGCTGGCGAGGGGGTGGGCTTTCCGAAGCCTTTTGATCCGCGGGCCGGTACACTGAGGGACCATCATGCCCGAGGACCTGAACTGGGCGATCGGCGGAGAGGCCGGCGACGGCATCGACTCCACCGGCAAGATCTTCGCCCAGGCGCTCTCGCGGGCGGGGCGACACGTGTTCACCTCGAAGGACTTCGCCTCCCGCATCCGTGGGGGGTACACCGCCTACAAGATCCGCACCGACACCGAGCAGGTGCAGAGTGTCGTCGACCGCCTGGACGTGTTGATCGCGTTGACACAGCGAACAATCGACGAGAACGTCGACGTGCTCCACGAGGGGTCGGTCGTCATCTACGACGGCGAGCGCTCCTGGGAGGCCGACGTGCCCGAGGAGATGGTCGCCGTCGACGTCCCCCTGAAG
>CAYODS010000146.1:0-6821 GCA_964402765.1 uncultured Halobacteriales archaeon | reverse complement strand
GTTGAGGAGGGACCGGTGGAGGAGATCTTCCACAACCCCTCCCACCCCTACACCTACACCCTGCTGGAGTCGGTCCCGACCGAGGAGAAAGAGCGGCTGACCCCGATCGAGGGGAACGTCCCCGACCTGATCGACATGCCCGAGGGGTGTCACTTCGCCCCGCGGTGTCCGTGGGCGGTCGAGGAGTGCACCGACGGCGAGGTGCCGTACCTCCAGCACGGCCCCGAGGACGTGGACCACCGCTCGAAGTGCATCTTCGAGGCGTTCGACACCGACGAGTACGGCACCGAGACGGGCGTCGAGGCGGGCGAGTCCACCCGGACCGGCGAGCGCCTGCTGTCGGTCGAGGGACTGCAGAAGTACTACGACCAGTCCGAGGGGTGGCTCGACGAGTTGCTGAACGACAAGCCGCCGGTCAGGGCCGTCGACGGCGTCGACCTGGACGTGTACGAGGGCGAGACGCTCGGGCTGGTCGGCGAGTCCGGCTGCGGGAAGTCCACCGCGGGGCGGGCGATCCTCCACCTCGACCCGCCGACCGACGGCCGCGTGGTGTTCGCAGGCGACGACCTCGGCTCGCTGTCAAAGGGCGAGTTGCGCGAGCGTCGCACGGACATGCAGATGATCTTCCAGGACCCGCTGTCGAGTCTGGACCCCCGGATGACCGTGGGGGCGACGCTCGTCGAGCCGCTGAAGATCCACGACATCGAGCCGGAGGGCGAGGGGTCGCTGCGGCGGCGGCGCCGCCAGCGAGCGGTCGAGTTGATGGAGGCGGTCGGCCTGGACCCCTCGCAGTTCGGGCGGTACCCCCACGAACTGTCGGGCGGCCAGCGCCAGCGGGTCGGTATCGCCCGCGCGCTCGCCGTCGACCCGGAGTTCATCGTCGCCGACGAGCCGGTGTCGGCGCTGGACGTCTCCGTCCAGGCGCAGATCCTCAACCTGCTCGAGGACTTACAGGAGGAGTTCGGGCTCACCTTCGTGTTCATCGCGCACGACCTCTCGGTGGTCCGGCACATCTCCGACCGCGTGGCGGTGATGTACCTCGGCGAGGTGGTCGAGGTGGCCGAGACGGACGAGCTGTTCGCCGACCCGCGACACCCGTACACGAAGGCGCTGCTGTCGGCGGTGCCGGTGCCGGACCCGACCGCCGACACCGAGGACCGGGTCATCCTCAAGGGCGACGTGCCGGACCCGGTGGACCCGCCGTCGGGGTGTCACTTCCGCACCCGCTGCCCGGAGATCATCCCGCCCGAGGACCTGGACGTGGACCAGAAGACGTTCCGGGCGGTGTCTGACTTCCGCCAGCGCGTCGAGAGCCGCTCACTCGACCTCTCGGGCGTGCGGGAGGCGGTCGGGCGACGGACCGGCAGCGAGCCGGTCGCCGGCGAACCGGTCGACGACCGGGCGGCGTTCGCGTCCGTGCTGGACGAGCGGCTGTTCGCCGACGACCTCGGGGAGGACCCTGACCTCGGGCCGGCACGACCGGCGGTCGCGGCGGCCTACGACGCGCTGGCGGCGGCGGACTGGACCGGCGCGGCGGAGGCACTCGACCGCTTCGAGAGCGTCTGCGAGCGGGAGGACCCCCACCTGGGCGACGGTACCCACCCGGCGGCCTGTCACCGAGTGACGGACGACGGGAGCGGGCCGACGGCGGGCGCGGACGCCGGCGTCGGCGACGAGGCCCGTACCGACGGCGGGCACGACGGCGAGCGCCGCTGACTGGGTACTTCAATCCCCCCGACACTCCGGTAGGCCGCGCTCCGAGACCGGTACCGTCGGCGGCGTTCGGTGCCGACCCGCGCGAAATACCGATAGCTTCATAAATTGCCTTTGTCAATCGAGTGGACATGACGTCCCAGGAGACATCAGTGGACAGGCGTTCGTTCCTGAAGGCCGCCGGCGGCGCCGCGGTGACCGCGGCGGTGGCCGGTTGTGTCGGCGGTGACGGCGGTGGCGGGGGGGCGACCGAGACGTACACCATCAGCTCTGTCGGGGGCCCGTTCCTCGAGACCGTCGAGGTCGAGGAAGCTGAGCGCCTGGTGTACGCCCGCGGTGACCACCCGCAGAACTACGACCCCCAGCAGACCACCTCGGGCGAGGTGGCGAAGGTCACCAACCAGATCTTCGATCAGCTCATCAAGTTCGAGCCCGGCAGCGGTGGCCAGCTCACCGAGGGCCTGGCGACGGAGTACAGCCTGGACGGGACGACCGCCTCGCTGACGCTTCGGGACGCCACCTTCCACGACGGCAGCGAGCTGACGGCGACGGACGTGCGGGCGTCGGTCCGCCGGTTTACGGACTCCGAGTACGACTTCTACCTCGGCGACGAGAACCGCTCGGGGTACGGCCCGTTCACGTTCGGCAACTGGGTCGAGAGCGTCGACGACTCCCAGGACGGCGAGGTGACGATCGAGCTCCAGCAGCAGTACGCGCCGTTCCTGCGCAACCTCGCGATGTTCGCGGCGGCGATCCTCTCCGCCGAACAGATCCAGGGCCAGGGCGCCGACCCCGACTCCCAGGCGGCGCTTGGCACCGACCCCGTCGGCACGGGCGCGTTCGAGCTCGACACGATCGACAACTCGAACCAGCGCGTGCGCCTCACCGGCAACGACGAGTACTGGAGTGACGGCCCCCAGATGGACGAGTTGGTGTTCAAGACGATCACCGAGAACGCCACCCGCGCCCAGGACGTGATAAGCGGCGCCTCCCACATCACCGACAACCTCGACTCCCAGTCCTCACAGCAGATCGACGGCTCCGACTCCGCCCAGCTGCTGCGCAAGAACGGGATCAACGTCGGCTACATGGCGATGAACATGGCGCGGTTCGAGCCGTTCCGCGACCGCCGCGTGCGCCGTGCCATCAGCTTCGCCGTCGACACCGAGGCCATCGTCGACTCCATCTACGAGGGCTTCGCCGTCCAGGCCAGCCAGCCGCTCCCGCCGGACGTTTTCGGGCACAACGACGACCTGGACCCGTACGAGACCGACACCGACGAGGCGGTCTCCCTGCTCGAGGACGCCGGCCAGACCGAGTTCAGCTTCGAGCTGGCGACGTTCTCGAACCCCCGCGGGTACAACCCCTCGCCGATCCAGACCGCCGAGCAGGTGAAGTCCGACCTCGAATCGCTGGAGGGGGTTGACATCTCGGTGAACATCAACCAGTTCTCGACGTTCACCTCATACCTGGAGTACACCGCCGCCGGGCGTCACGACGCCTGCTTCCTCGGCTGGTACACCGACAACGCCGACCCGGACAACTTCCTGTACGTCCTGCTCGACCCGAAGGTCGAGATGGACGCCGTCCCCGACGGTCAGGACTGGGTCAGCTTCGACACCGAGGGGTACTCCACGCTGAACGTCTCCGGGTGGGCCAACACCGACTACATGGAGACCGTCCGCGAGGCCCAGGCCACCCTCGACCAGGACGAGCGCGAGACGATGTACGAGGAGGCCAACCAGATCGCCCACGACGAGGCGCCGTGGGTGTTCGTCGACTACGCCGAGACGCTGCGCGGCGTCAACAACGCCGTCCAGTGACCGCCTCGGCCACCTGACCCCACTCGCGTCCCCGTTCGCTTCCCGACCAGCTGCGGCACCGTCCGCGTGCCCGGGAGACTCCCCGCAAGCGTTTAGTCGGTCGGGTCGTCAACCGCTACCAACCGGATGGTGTCCAGGCGGTTCGTCGCCAAGCGGCTGTTGCTCCTGGTGCCGGTACTGTTCGGTGTGGCGACGATGGTGTTCGGCATCCTCCACCTCGCCCCGGGAGACCCCGCCCGCATCATCGCCGGCCAGCGTGCCTCCGAGGAGCAGGTGATGCAGATCCGCCAGGAACTCGGGCTGGACGACCCACTTCTGGTCCAGTACGGCCGCTTCCTGGTCGACGCCGTCCAGTTCAAGTTCGGTGACTCCTACTCGATCGCCCGCAACCAGCCCGTCCAGGGCGTGCTCGCCGACCGCATCCCCGTCACGGTCGAACTCGCGCTGTACGGCCAGGTGATGGGGATCCTGCTCGGCATCCCGCTCGGGCTGCTGGCGGCGGTGAAACAGGACTCGCTCACCGACCACGTCACCCGCGTGGGGGCGCTGACCGGGCTGTCGGTGCCGATCTACTGGTCCGGGCCGATGCTCATCCTGCTGTTCGCGACCTTTCTGGGGCTGTTGCCCACCAGCGGCCGCATCGGCGCCGGCTACTTTCTGCCGGAGACGTGGACGCTGTTCGGCGTGCAGTTGCCGCTGACGGGGATGGTGACCGTCGATACGCTGCTTCTGGGGCGGTTCGACGCCTTCCAGTCGGCCGCCGTG
Source organism: uncultured Halobacteriales archaeon (assembly GCA_964402765.1). GTDB lineage: Archaea > Halobacteriota > Halobacteria > Halobacteriales > SW-7-71-33 > SW-7-71-33. The sequence goes on along the minus strand of CAYODS010000146.1, from coordinate 2,520 downwards.
CACATGTTCCTGCCCGCGATGACGATCGGCGTCTACTCGATGGCGCTCATCTCCCGGATGATGCGCTCCTCGATGCTCGAAGTGGTGCGCCAGGACTACATGCGGACCGCCCGCGCGAAGGGCCAGGGCGCCAAGATCACGATCATGAAACACGGCTTTCGCAACGCCCTCATCCCCGTCGTCACCGTCATCGGCATCCAGTTCGGCACGCTGCTCGGTGGCGCCGTCCTCACCGAGACTGTCTTCGGCATCGGCGGCATCGGCACCCTCATCGTCGACGCGATCGGCGCCTCCGACTACCCCGTCGTCCAGGGGGCGGTGCTCACCTTCGCACTGTTGTTCACGCTCGTGAACCTCGGCGTCGACATCACCTACAGCTACCTCGACCCACGGATCGAACAGTGAAACGCACACACCCACGCTCACGTCGCCGGCACACGCCCGACCAGCCGCTCGCCCGCTCACCAGTCGCGGTCCCGTCCCCGTCCCCGGTCCCGGTCCGGGACGCCGCCACGCCAGCGGGCCCGGGGGGTGGTCGGCGATGAGCACCCCCACGGGGGGGGAGTCGATCGAGGAGGTGACCGAGCGGAGCCTGCTCGACCGGCTGCGGGCCTCACAGTTCCTCTCGGAGCTCGCGAGCAACCGTCTCGCCCTGCTGGGGGCGGGCATCCTCGGGGTGATACTGGTGATGGCGGCGTACTCCCAACTGTTTCTGGAGTACGAGGCGATCACCTTCTCGCGGCTGGGCGAGGTGCCCGACCGGGCGGCGCCGGGGTGGGCCGGCGGCGACGCCGCCGCGAACGAGCGGCTGTTCGGCACCGACGCCCAGGGGCGGGACATCTACAAGCGGACGATGTACGGCGCCTGGCTGGCGCTGCAGTACGGCACCGTCACCGTCGCCGGGTCGACCGCGGTGGGCGTCGGCCTGGGCATCGTCGCGGCGTACTACGGCGGCTGGGTGGACAACGTCATCATGCGGACGATGGACGTGTTGCTCGCGTTCCCGTCGCTGCTTCTGGCGCTTGCGATCGTCGCCACCTTCGGGGCCGGCCTCTGGAAGGCGGTGTTCGCGCTCACCCTCGTCTACACGCCGCGGTTCGCCCGGGTCGTCCGCGGGGCGGCGCTGAAGGTCCTCGAAGACGAGTACGTCGACGCCACCCTCGCACTGGGTGCGCGGGACTGGCGGGTGCTCGTCCGGCACATCCTGCCGAACACGCTGGCGCCGATCACCGTCCAGTCCACGCTGAACTTCGGACTCGCCATCATCGACCTCGCCGCGCTGTCCTTTCTGGGCTTCGGCGCACAGGCGGGCACCCCCTCGTGGGGGCTGATGCTGTCCAACGGCGTCGACAACGGCCTGCTCACCTTCAAGTGGTGGATGTCATTTTTCCCGGGGCTGTTCCTCGCGGTGACCGTCCTCGGGTTCAACCTCCTGGGTGACGGCATGCGCGACGCCCTCGATCCGCGGATGCGGGAGAACCTGCGGTGAGCGACGTGACCGACGCCACTCCCGACCGGCGGTCACGGTCACGGTCGCCGTCGGGGTCGGGGTCTGGACCGGAGTCCACGCCGCCAGTCGGCAGTCGGCGTTGGCTGCTCGTCCGGGCGCGGGTGCTGGGGTCGGCCGTCGCCGTCGGCCTAGTCGCCGGGGCCGGTCTCACGGGGACACTCACCCTCGCGGGCAGCGCCCCGGCTGACGGTGCCGACACCGTCGTCGCCGTCGGCGCGGTCGTCCTCGGGTTCGCGACCGTCGGGTGGGCCGGGTCGGCGCTACTGGGGCGCGACGAGGGGGCCGTCCGGCTCGTCGTCTCCTCGGAGTGGACCGAGGCCGGCTCCCGGCGCGCGATGACGCGACTGGCCGGGCTGGGCGCCGGCGCCATGCTCGGCGCGACCGCCGTCGGGCTGCCCTTCTACTGACCGCGTCGCCGTCCGGCGTCCGCTCCGATCGCCCGGGTTTTTGTCCGTCGCGTCCCAGGTCGGGGTATGACCGAGGACGCCCCTCCCGACGGCACGATGCCGGGCGTCACCCCGACCGCGAAGGCGATGGGCCGGTGGGACGAGGTGATCGCCGACATGGAGGCGACCGCCGCGGAGTACGAGGAGGCCGGCTACGATACGATCCAGCTACACCCGGGCGACGTGACCGTCGTCGGACCGGACCACGGCACGCCCCGACTCGACGTGCTCGTCCCCGACAACGAACACGCGGAGCTCGAGAGGGTGTTCGAGGACCTCACCTTCGAGGACACCAGCGTGTTCCGCACCCGCGAGGGGTCGATGGTGTACCTGCTCGTCGTCGAGGAGGCACGCGAGGGCGTCGCCGTCCTCTACCCCGCATACTACTCGACGGCGGAGGACGGCGTCACGGCCGCCCTCGAACACGCCGCCGAGACCGGCCGGTTCCGCTCGGTCGTCAGGCGGCTCCAGGGCGACCCGTTCGTGTTCGAGCACGACGACCCGGCACCGTTCGTCCCCTGATCAGGCAAGCGCCGCCCACGTGACGACCGCCCCGAGTGCCAG
>CAYODS010000145.1:0-6942 GCA_964402765.1 uncultured Halobacteriales archaeon | reverse complement strand
ATCGACTTCGGAAAGGGGTTCGGCGACTGGAACACCATGCCGACCCGCTTCCGCAACTCGACGAGGTTGACGCCGTCCTGGTAGACCTCCTGGCCGTCGAGTTCGACCGACCCCTCGACCCGGGCGGCCCGAATGCGGTCGTTCATGCGGTTCAGCGAGCGCAGGAACGTCGACTTCCCGCAGCCGCTGGGCCCGATGAGCGCGGTGACGCTCTCGGGCGGGATATCCAGCGAGACGTCCCGCAGCGCGCGGTCCTCGCCGTACCACACCGAGAGGTCCTCGACGGCGAGTTTGGGCTCGCCCTCGAACTCGTACTCGGTCCACTCCTCGCGGACCCGCTCGTCGGTCTCGCCGGCGGTGGTCACGCCACTCGCCGTGCCGGTCTCCGCGTCCGAGGGCCCCGAGACGGCCGCCTCGGGGTTCGTCTGCCGGTCTGTCATGGTGACTGTGTCCGTCTCCGCCTCGAACTCCGTCTGTCGTCCGGGCTCCTCCTCCTGGTCGGTCTCTGCGTCACTCATGGTGTAGTTTCCTCCTGAAGTAGATGCGGGCCCCGACGCCGACGGCGTACAGGCCGACGACGACGAGCAACAGCACGAGCGCGGTGCCCCAGCCGAACTCCGTGTTCGTGAACACCTCCTTCGGGAACACGCCGGCGGTGATCGAGGAGTACAACTGGTACGGCAGGGCGCTCGCGGGCGACAGCAGCGCCTCGTTGGTGACGAACGGCGGCCGCGCGGTGAACCGGAACGACCCGATCACGTTCGGGGTCGAACTGGGGTACGGCGATCCGCCGAACACCAGAAGCAGCGGCGCGGTCTCGCCGGCGATCCGGCCGACGCCGATGATGACGCCGGTGATGACGCCCGGCATCGCCGCGGGGACGACCACGCTACGGATCGTCTGCCACTTCGTCGCGCCGAGGGCGGCGCTGGCGTCGCGGTACTCGTCGGGGACGGCCTTTATCGACTCCCGGCTGGTGATGAGCACGAGCGGCAGCAGCATGAACCCCAGCACGAGTTGACCGACGAGGATCGAGTTGCCGCCGCTGATGCGGGGCACCAGGAAGGCCAGCCCGAACAGCCCGAACACGATGCTGGGCGTCGACCACAGGCCGTTCGTGGCCACCTCGACGACCTGGGTGAACCGCCCCTGTTCGGCGTACTCTGTCAGGAACACCGCCGCGCCGACGCCCAGCGGGACGGCGAACAGGACGGCGCCGAGCACCAGCCACAGCGTCCCCAGAACCGCCGGCAACACGCCCGGCACCTGGACGAACAGTCCGCCGGTGGTGTTCGTCAGGAACGGGAGTTCGGGGAAGGGCAGCGCGACCCCGCCGACGACCAGATGCCCGCCGAGCAGGCTGGCGCCAGTCAGCACGACGTCGAGTCCGCGGACGACGATGAACCCGACGAGCAGCGCGAGCACCGACAGCATCCCGGCGACGGTGAGCCCGACGAGGTAGATCGCCCCGGCCTGCCGTCCCCGGGCGCCGAAGCCGCCGGTCAGTTTCGCGCCGCTCCAGAACGCCGGCAGCGCGCCGACGGAGACCAGAAGCGGCGTGACGGTCGTCCCGGGGAACTGCCCCGAGGACCAGCCCGGCCGCCACACCCAGTCGGCGCCGAGCGGACCGACGACGACGACCAACCCGGCGAGGCCGACGAGCACGGCGACCGGCACCGTCGAGCCCACGTCCTCCCGGGGTGCGACGGCGGCGACGGCGCCGGCGACCAGCGCGACGCCGGCGACGACCGGCGGGACCACGGCGCCACCGACCAGCCAGTCGGCGACGGCGGCGGCGACCGCGGCCCACAGCAGCCCGGTGACGACCCCGACCGGCAGTCCGGCGGTGTCCGAGGGGTCGGTCGCCAGGTAGCCGTAGCGCGAGCCCAGGCCGGCGGCGACCAACCCGGCCGCCAGCACGAGCAGCGCCCCGCCGAGCAGGGTGAGCAGGGGCACGCCGGCGACGCTGCCGGCGGGGTCGAGCCAGCGGAACAGCGCCGCCCACGAGGCGACGGCGGCGAGGGCGGCGACCACGAGCAGCCCCCGGCCGAGGTACTCGCCGGTCGTCGCCCGCCCACGGACCAGGTCGGTCTCGCGTGTCGTGCTCATCGGTCCCCCTGGAGTTTCCGCTGCATCCGCCACTCGATCCACTGTGCGGTGACGCTGAGTGTCATCACGGTCAAAAAGAGGACGACCCCGCCGGCGAACAGCGCCGACAACTGGAGCCCGCTGGCGTTGCCGGCCTCGAAGGCGATCACCGTTGTCAGCGTCTCGCCGTACCGGGAGAACACGTCGAACACGGGCGTCGGGAACCCCTTCGTGTGCGAGAGGATGACCGTCGCGGCCATCGTCTCGCCCATCGCCCGGCCGACGCCCAGCAGCACCGCCGCGGACACGCCCGACAGCGCCGCCGGCAGGGTGACGCTCTTGGTGGTCTGCCAGCGGGTCGACCCCATCGCCATCGAGCCGTCTTTCATCCTGTCCGGCACCGTCGAGAGGGCGTCCTCGGCGACGGTGACGACCGTCGGCAGCGCCATCAGTCCGACCATCGTCCCGGCGGCGAAGTAGTTGCCGACCGTCGGCGTCTGGAACTCCTCGAACAGGTAGCGGTTCAGGACGGTCAGCCCGATGAAGCCGTACGTGATCGATGGAATACCGGCCATCAACTCGATCCCCGGCTTGACCACCTCGCGGAGGGTGGGCGGGGCGATCTCGCTGACGAAGATCGCCCCGGCGATCCCCAGCGGGGCGGCCACGAGCGTCGCGATCACCGTGGTGACGACCGTGCCGACCATCATCGGCGTCAGCGAGTACACCCGGTCCTGGCCCCACAGCGGCGGGTCGGTGCGCGTGAACAGGTCCAGTCCCATGTGCGCGACCGCCTCGCGGGAGCCCAAAAGCAGGAACACGACGATCAGCGACAGGACCCCGACGGTGACGACGGTCGTGAGGAAGGTGAGTCCCTTCGCGAGTTCGGCCTGGTGGCGCCGCCAGCCGACGGCGGCGGTCACCAGGACGACCAGAAACGGCAGGACGGTCCAGACGGAGCCGAGCAGGAACAGGACGAACGTCGCGAGCGTCGCGGTACCACCGACGAGGTGCATCGCGACGGCCCCGTCCGCCGTCCGCGACCGGTAGTTCCGCAGTCGGGTGCGGACGGCCCGCAGGCGTGCCCGCACCGGGGAGTCGCCGCTCTGGGTCATCCGGTCAGAAGTTCGTCGGCGACACCTTGCCGCGCTCCGTGTCGAGCCGGGTGTCCGGCAGCGCGAAGTAGTTGTTCCCGCGGACGAACACCTCCTGCCCGAAGTCCGAGAGGATGAAGTTGATGAACGCCGCCTCCTGCTCGTCGGTCCCCTCCCAGGTGTAGGCGTGCAGGTCGCGAGACAGCGGGTACTCCTTCGCGCCGAGGTTCTTCCCGAACTCGTACAGGGTGCCGTCGATCTCCAGGCCGATCGGCGGCGTCCCACCCTCGGGCTCGACGAACGCCAGTGCGATGTAGGCGATCGCGTTGTCGGTCTGCGTGACTGCCTGCTGGAGTTGCTGGTTCTGCCCGTACCGCTGGTCCGGGCTGATCGGCGCGTTCGGGTCGCCGTACACGTTGTTCCGGAACGCGGTGTCGGTGCCCGACCCCTCCGCGCGACCGAGCGCGAGGATCTCCCGGTCCGGGCCGCCGGGTTCGCTCCAGTTCGTTATCTCCCCGCGGTAGATCTTGCGGAGCTGGTCGATCGTGATCTGCTCGACGCCGGCGTCGCGGATCTCCCGGCTGACGACGATGGGCTGGCCGTCGACCCCGACGACGTGGTCGACGAACTTGTCCAGCGTCTCCTGGTCCACGTCCGAGCCGGCGAGTTCGGCCTCGGCGGGCGCACTCGAGTCGCCGATGTCGACGCGCTCCTCCATGACGCCCTCGATCCCCGTGCCGGAGTGGCTCAGCGCCACGCTGGTTTGGAACGGCGGGGTCGACCGCTCGCCCGTCGGGCTGAACCCGAAGTCCTCGGCGAAGTAGTCCGCCAGGCGCATGTCGGTGCCGTACGTGCTCTGCGCCCACGACTGCGGCCAGTAGTCCTCGTCGCCCGCCTCCGGGTTCGAGTTCCAGTAACTCGACGCCAGGTTGGTGATGGGAAACACCGTCGAGGAGCCGTCCGCCGTCAGGAGATCGTCTCCCCCGCCACCGCCGACACAGCCGGCCAGCGCGAGCGCCCCGCCGGCGCCAGCCGCCGTGACGAACCTCCGCCGCGATACACCCCGTCCGCCCGTGCTGTCGTCGGACATCATCGGACACCAGACCGATTCAAGATAAATACCCTGCTATGACTTCTACATAGACTAGGGGATCGCACGGGAGAGAAACGTTCGATCCGTCGCCCGTCGCGTGGTCGATCCGCAGTACACCGGTACCCTCGTCGCCCCCAGAATTCGATGCACTCTGATCGGAGTGAAAATATATTCATCGCGACTGGAGCGCGCCGAGACGGCGGCGATTGGCCGGACACCGGAGCAGTACGTACCTGAACGTACCGACGGCGTCGGCGTTCGCCGAGTATATAGAATGGAACCGTTTATTGTGGGGGCGCCACACCCTCGGGTATGGAGACGCGCAAGGTCCAGGTGACCGGCGGGTCGACGTACACGGTGTCGTTGCCGAAGGACTGGGCGACCGAAAACGGGGTGAGCGCGGGCAGTGTCATCGAGTTCTACCCGGAGGAGGACGCGCTGCTTCTGACCCCGAAGTCAGAGCGCGAGCGCACCGAGGGGCAGATGGACGTCTCCGACCTGGAGGGCGATCAGCTCATCCGGGCGGTGATGACGATGTACGTCAGCGGCTTCGACGTGATCCGTCTCGAGGCCGGCCGGATCACCACCGACCAGCGCCGCGCCATCCGCGAGGCGGTCCAGGGACTGGTCGGCGTCGAGGTGCTCGAGGAGACCAACGACAGCGTCGTCATCCAGGATCTCCTCGACTCCTCGGAACTGTCGATCCACAACGCCGTCACGCGGATGCGGCTGATCGCCCGCTCGATGCTGGAGGACGCCGTCACCGCCCTCGTCGAGGACGACGACGACCTCGCCCAGGACGTGATAGAGCGCGACGAGGACGTCGACCGCCTCTGGTACGCCGTCGCCCGCATCTTCCGGACGACGCTGCGCTCGCCGCTCGCGGCCGAGGAGATCGGCGTCTCCCGGGAGGAGTGTTTCGACCTGCACGCCTCCGCCCGGCAACTGGAGCGGGTGGCCGACCACGCCGCCAAGATCGCCGAGTACGCCCTGGAACTCGACGCCGTCCCGCCGGAGGTCGCCAACGCTCTCGGGGAGTTACACGCCGAGTCCGCCGACATAATCAGCGAGGCGATGGACGCGCTGTTCACCGACGACGACGACGAGGCGACCGACCTCGCCAACGCCGCCCGGGCGGAGGTGCCCGCCGTCGAGGACCGCACCCGCGAGGCCGACGAGGTGCTCCGCGAGGCCGAGCTCGAACCCCGGCAGGCACAGGCGCTCGGTCTCGTCGTCGACTCACTCTCCCGTGCGGCGGACTACGGCGGCAACATCGCGGAGAGCGCCCTCCAGCGGGCCGCTCCGTCACCCTAGTCGAGCAGAACGGCGTCGACCTGGCCGTCCTGGCCCGGCCGGGAGGTGACCCGCGCACGCCCCTCGCCGGTCTCGATGACCGCGCCCTTCGTGACGATGTTCCGGCGGGCGTAGTTCGGGTCGGCGTCGTTCTCGAGGACGTTCTCGATCTCCGTCTGGGTCGTCTCGCCGCCGTCGGCGACGTTAGCCACGTCGGTCTGCAGCGCCCGCACCTTCCGGACATCGCCGCGGGCGTCGACGGTCTTCAGGCGCTGCTCGCCGACGGTCGTCTCCGTCGGCTCGCCGCCGACCTGGTGTTTCTTGCGGTCACTCGACGGTCGTCGCCGGCCACCCGTGCGCCGGCGGGTGGAGTCTCCGTGGTCCATACCTCCACTCGCGGGACCGACCACTTCAACGCCTCGGATGCCTGGCGACGCCGTGCTCGGTTACGTCGGTCGGTCGGGCGCGGATCGCCACCACTATGCCGCGGTCGGCACCTGTCGAGGACGTGAGCCTGCGGGTGACCGTCGCGGCGCCGTTCCGCCAGCGGGGCACGCGGCGCATGGGCCAGAGCGAGTTCGTCGTCGCGCTGTCGCTGGACCGGGACTGGTTCTCGCCCGACCAGGCAAAGCGACTCGTCGACGTCGCCGCCGGCGAGGGACTGCTCGACCGCGACGGCGACGATCTCGTGGCGACGTTCGACCCCACCGAGGTGCACGTCCCCGAGGAGTTCACTCCCGAGGAGTCCCTGCTGCGGGAGCGCTCACCCTTCGAGCGCGTGCTCGAACGGCTCGTCGAGGCCGGCCACGACAAACAGACCGCCGTCGCCGAGATCAACCAGTTGCAGCAGGAACTCGCCGTCTCGATCGAGGCCGCCGCCGCCGTCTACGCCCATCGGGTCGGCGTCGACGTGGCCGACGTCGCCGACCGCGCGCTCGAAGCCATGGACGAGGACAGGGCGTAGCGCTCGGACCGGTCTCTGGAGCGGAGGGTCTCGGGTCTGAGTGTGGCCTCCGAAGCCCTCGGCGTGCTCTCATCAGGTGCTCTCGTTACCAGCGAAGTGACCTCCGAAGCCCTCGGCGTGCTCTCTTTGGGTGCTCTCGATCTCTTTGCGATGACTCACGAAGCCCTCGGCGTGCTCTCGGGGTCGGGGGCTCTCGATCCCGAGTGGGTGGGCTACGAAGCCCTCGGCACGCTCGACCGCGCTGACTCGCTGCGCGCTTCGCTCACTGCGTTCGCTGCAGTGCTTGTGCCGTCGCCAGAACCCTGCGGGTTCTGGCTGGCTCGAAAATCTTCGATTTTCGACCGTCAGCGGCGGACCGAGCGCGCCTCGCCCTTCGATTCCGCCAGGGACAGCAGGTGTTCCCCACACCT
>CAYODS010000144.1:0-7018 GCA_964402765.1 uncultured Halobacteriales archaeon | reverse complement strand
GAGGTACGCCATCTGATCGACGTCGAAGGTGCCGTACTCGACGAGGTCGATCGGCGTAAAGGGCTCCTCGGCGTACTTGCGCACCGTGAACGCCGAGCCACGCGGGGTGACCTCTTCGCCCAGCGCGAGTTCGGCACGGGAGCCGTCCGGCAGCGTCGTCCCGACGACCGGTTCACCGACGGAGATGTGCCGACCGGACTGCTGGGCGAGTCGCACGACGAAGTCGTCCAGGTCCTCCTGGTCGAAGCTGACGTTGGTCTCGATGTCGGTGTAGTCCTCGTGGTAGACGAAGATCGGCAGGTCGTAGCCGTCACAGGAGATGTCCTCGACGCGGGGGTCGTGCATGATCGGGTCGAGCCGGCCGTACCCCCGGAACGAGCGGTAGAGGTAGTAGAACAGTTTGTGGGCGGTGCGGGCGTCGACGTCGACGCCGTAGCGGTCGAGGTAGTCGCTCAGGGCGTCTCGGAGGAGGCGCTCGACCTCGTTCTCCTCGGTCGAGAGTTCCTCCCGGTAGACGAGCGGGTCGCGAACGTCGTCGAACAGCATCTCCAGCAGTTCGTACTCGTCCTCGTCGAGTTCCGGCTCGACGACGTAGTAGAAGTGGGTGTTCTCCTCGGGGTCGAAGTTGATCGAGACGAAGGCGTACGGCGCGTTCAGCCAGTAGCGCTCGACTTCCTCGTAGCCGGCCAGTCCCTCGAAGGTGACAAGCGAGCCGTCACCCGGCTCGTACGGCGTCACGTCCACGCCGGTACCCCGCAACACCTGTAGCCCGCGGCGGAACCGGTCGACGAGCGAGAGCCGCTCGGTGCTCGACTCGCCGACGGCCTCCCGGCCCGGCATCTCCGCCGGCGACCCGTCGGCGTCTCCTGACATGGTAGCCCGCAGGCGGGCGAGGGACTTAAACGGGGTGGCCCCGCCGGGTCAGGTACCCTCCGGCTCCGGGTCGGGGTCCGCGTCGCCGCCGGTCACGCGGTCACTGCGGTCGACGGTGAGCAACACGGCCGACAGCGCGGCGATGAGCACCAGGCCGACGGGCACCTTCAGCCCCGGGAACCCCTGGGTGTACAGGTAGTACGTGGCGACACCCAGCGCGAGTGTGCCGACGCCGAGGACCACGCCCATCAGGCGGACCGGGTCGACCGGCCAGGTCTCGACCCACTCCTCGCGCAGGTAGAAGAGGACCGACAGCGCGACCGCCCCGGCGAACACGACGGCCGCCCCCGTCCAGACCCAGTACGGCAGCGCGAGACTGCCGCCGCCGGACTGGAACTGGGCGGCGCTCAACGGTGTGTCCAGTTTGACCGCTCTCCCGACCGGGACACCGAAGTTGTACCGCACCTGGAAGAACGGGAACCGCACGAACAGGAAGCGTCCGTCGAGGATGCTGGACGTGTAGTTGACGTTCCAGGGCAACAGGACGGTCAGCCACGCCGACAGGACGGCGAGTTCGTTCGCGTACTCCGCCTTGACCCAGGGCATCTACGCGCCGGTCCGGGCGGCCCCCTTATAAAACCCCCGCCGAGACTGGCCGCCGGGCGTGACGGGTCCCGGCCCGGCCCGGCACGCTGGACCCGTTGCACGAGGCTTATGTCTCTCCGGGAGTACGTCACTCCGACAGTCATGTCGCTGCCGACACTCCGGGCGGCCGCTCGTCGCCGTCCTGGGAGGTGGGCATGAACCGGCGACGGTACCTGCGTGGCGTCGGCTGTGCCGGGGCCGTGGCCCTGGCTGGCTGTACTGGCGGCGGTGACGGGTCGTACCCCTCGATAGCCGTCGACGTGGTGACGGAGTCGCCGACGCCGGCCACCCGGTTCGAGGTCGAAGTGACACGACAGTTCGACGCCGAGCGACCCGCGGAGATCCGAGCACGGTTCACCAACGCGGCGTCCGGCGAGCGACGCTTCTGGTTCGGCGCCACGCCACCGATATCTGAGATTACCCCCGAGGATGTCACGTTGGCGCTGGTGCCAGACACGCCTGACTATCCCGATGTCGTGCCCGAGACGCCCGGCGATTGCTGGCGTCTCCCCGAACCGTACGGTAACACCGACGTACTGAACGAGGTTATGCTCTCGGCTGGTGAGTCGATAGCGACCGACTACGCGGTCCTCTCGCACCCGGACGCCGACTGTCTCGCCGGGGGACGGCACCGGTTCTCCGACTCGGTCCGGGTGACCCAGGACCGCCGGGAGCGGCTGGCGTTCGACCTCCGGGTCCGCCACGACGACTGAGCGGCGGCCCTCGACGACACGAGGGCCGGTCCCCGGGGTGTGGTGCATCCGTGTCGGGACCGCGACCGAGTCACCGGGGGCGTTACGTTCATATCACCGGGGGGTCAAGGGAGAAGTACGGAATGAGGCGCGACTACTTCAGCCTGGCAATCGAGGACGTCGAGTGGCTCGACGGCGAGGGTGACCCTCGCAAGCCCCGCGTAGTGATCGACTTCGACGGGCCGGACTCGACGCTCCGAACGCGCCTCACCGGACACGACGACGTGCCGCTCAGCGCCGACGAGACCGATGCCGCCTACCGGCTGCGCACGCCACTGGACGACCCCGACGCCGAGGGCGTCGTCAGCCTCACGAACCGCGTCACCGGCGAGTTCGTCCTCGAACTGAACGAAGACGCCGACACGGTGATGTCGTTCGTCCGCGCGGCCCGCCGCTACGGCGAGGAGGAACCCGACGACGACGCTCGCTACCAGATCCGCGTCGAGATCGAGGGCGAGGAGGTCGTCACCTACGACAAGCGCACCTTCCTCGTGTACAACGACGAGGGCAACCTGCTGCGCAAGCACTCGCTCATCCCCAGCGGCGTCGAACTCTGAACGGCCCCGTCTCCCCCTTCTCGGCGACTCACGTACCGTCCAGCGACCGCAACAGCGCCGGCACCCGCCCTAACTCCGTCGTCCGGCGCGTCGGCGCTGGCTCCGGGTCCGTCGGCAACTCCTCGTGCGGTCGGTCGACGGGCGTCCACACCGACCGGGCGCCGGCGCGGTGCGCGCCGGTCACGTCGGCGGCGTGGCCGTCGCCGACGACCACGCACTCCGCCGGTGAGACGTCGAACGCCGCGGCGACGGCCTCGAACGGCGCGGGGTCGGGCTTCGGCGGGTGGCCGGTCTCCGGGTGACAGTACAGGATGCGGTCGAAGGCATCGGCGATTCCCAGGTCTGCCAGCTTCGAGCGCTGGGTCACGGGCCGACCGTTCGTGACGAGGGCGACCCGGTAGCGGTCGCCCGCGACCCCGAGCGCCCGCTCGGCACCGTCCCGGAAGCCGACGGCGGTCTCCGCCGCCACGTCGGCCGCGTGCCGGCCCGCGGCGACGAGCAGGGGGTCGTCGGGGGCCACGCCGCAGTCGACCCGTCGTGCGGCGGCGCGAAAGAGGCTGGTGAAAAACTCCGGCAGCGACCCCGCGGGGCCGATCCGCTGGTCGCCGACCGCGCGCAACTGTGCCGGCGTGAACGGCGGGTCCGCGCCGGCGCGACCGAACGCCCGCCGGTAGAACGCCCGGTCGGGCAGCTGGTGAACGCAGAGGGTGTCGTCCAGGTCGAAACACACGACCGCGACGGGAGGCATCGGTCCGTGTCGGTGCCACGGGGGATTAACCGCCTCGCCCGGGGCGCCGTGACCCGCGCGATTCAAGTGCGGCCCCGGCGCAGTCCCCGGTGATGAGTCTGTTCGGCACGGCGGGGATCCGTGGGTCGGTCCGCGAGGACGTGACTCCCGAGGTGGCGCTGTCGGTCGGTCGCGCCGCGGGGCGGGACGGCGCGGCGTTCGTCGTCGGCCGGGACGGCCGCACCACCGGTGGGGGGCTGGCAGACGCCGTCGCCGCGGGACTGCAGTCCGCCGGCGCCGACGTGGTCCGCCTGGGACGGGTGCCGACGCCGGCACTGGCCTACGCCTCGCGGGGCCGTCGGGGCGTGATGGTGACCGCGAGTCACAACCCGCCGACGGACAACGGCCTGAAACTGTTCGTCGACGGCGTGGAGTACGACCGCGACGCCGAGCGCCGGGTCGCCGACCGCGTCGCCGGCCCCGCCACATCGGTCGCCTGGGACGAGTGGGGCGGCTCCCGGCGCGAGTCCGTGCTCGCGGACTACCGCGAGGACGTCGCCGGCCACGCGCGCGAGGTGGGCACCGGCGGCGTCGTCGCCGACCGGGTCCGGGGTGGCGAGACCGACGGAGACGACGGCGCCGGTGAGCGGCCCCTCGCCAGCCTGCGTGTCGCCGTCGACTGCGGCAACGGGATGGGCTCCGTGGCGACGCCGACGGCGCTGCGGGCGCTCGGCGCCGACGTGGTCGCGGTGAACGCCAACGTCGACGGCGCCTTCCCCGCCCGCGAGTCGAAGCCCACGCCCGAGAGTCTCGCCGAGTTCCGTCGTCTGCTCTCGGCCGCCGGTGACGGCGAGAACGCCGGGGGTGGCGGCGACTCCGCCGCCGGCGAGCCGTTCGACCTCGGACTGGCCCACGACGGCGACGCCGACCGCACCGTGGTGCTCGCGGGCAACGGCGAGGTGGTCCACGAGGACACCGTCCTGGCGGTGCTCGCCGAGCACTACGTCCGCCGCTCGGCGGCGGGCGACCCGGTCGTGGTGACGACGCCGAACGCCTCCGCCCGGATCGACGAGCGCGTCGCGGCGGCGGGCGGGCGCGTCGAGCGGGTCCGTCTCGGGGCGCTGCACGAGGGGATCGCCGCAGCGCGCGAGACGGGCGAGGACGGGACGCGAGTGGTGTTCGCCGGTGAGCCCTGGAAGCACGTCCACACCGGCTGGGGCGGGTGGATCGACGGCGTGGCGACGGCGGTGGTCGTCGCCACGCTGGTCGCCGGCGCGGGCGGTCTCGCCCCGCTCCGGAGGCCCGTCAGCGAGCGCCCGTACCGCAAGGTGAGCGTCGACTGCCCGGACGAGCGCAAGGAGCGGGCGATGGCACTGGTCGCCGAGCGCCTGCCCGAGGCGGTCGACGGCGGCGTCGACACGGAGTACGGCGTCCGGGTGGACCGCCCGGACGGGTCGTGGGTGCTCGTCCGCCCCTCCGGGACGGAGCCGTACCTGCGAACGTACGCCGAGAGTGACGACGTCGACGCGCTGGTCGGGACCGCGGTCGAGGTGGTCGAGGGAGCGGTCGCCGACGCCAGCGATGCGTGAGCGCCCGCCGACGACGGTCCTCCTGCCGACGACCGAGTGGACCGACGCCTGTACAGAGGTGGCCGACCAACTCCGGGCGGGCGACGAACTCCTGGTCGTCTGTGACGCGGGGACCGACCCCGTGGCCGGCCACTCGCTCCCGGAGCGGACCAGCCTCGTCGTCGCCGGCGACCCACGGGGGTGCTCGGGGAAGGCCAACGCCGTCGCCGCGGGGATGGAGCGGGCCGCGAACGACCGGATCGCCTGGACCGACGACGACTTTCACCACCCGCCGGACTGGCTCGACACGCTCCACGCAGACTACGAGCGCCACGGACCCGTGACCGAACTGCCGGTGTACGCCGGTCGTGACCCGCTGGCGGCGCTTCTGGAACCCACCTACGCCGTGAACGTCACCGTCGGCAGTGCCGGCGACGGGTTCGCGTGGGGCGGCTCCGTGATGTTCGAGCGTGACGACCTGGACGTGGCCGCGCTCGTGGCCGAGTTGCGGCACTCGGTCAGCGACGACGCCACTCTCGCGGAGCACCTCGACGTGACCACGCTCCGGCGCGGCCGGGTCGTCCCCGCCGGCGGGTCGCTGCGCACCACCCTCGAACGCCACGTCCGCTTCGTGCAGATCACCCGTCGACACGGTTCCCGCGGGTTCGCACTCGGCGCCGCGCTGTCACTCGCCGTCGCCGCCCTCGCGGTGCTGTTTCCCGTGCCCTCCGCCGTCGCGCTCACCCTCGTCGCCGGCGCCGTCTACTGGTCGCTCGGCGTCCCGCGGGCGACGGTCCTGCTCGCGTACCCCTCCGCCGTCGTGCAGGCGCCGCTCCTGCTGTACGCCCTCGCCCGGCGCACGTTCGTCTGGGGTGGGCGGCGCTACCGCTGGCGCGGTCGCCACGACGTGACCGTCGTCCGCGAGGACTGAGCGGTCGACGGCTACTTGTCCCGAGCGCGACCAGCGGGCGTATGGACGTGGACGACCCGACGGCCGGCTACCCCCGCTCGCCCGATGCGGTCGCCGACGCCGAGTTGCTCGACGCCGCCCGCGCCGCCGTCGAGCGGTCGTACGCCCCCTACTCCGAGTACCGGGTCGGCGCGGCGCTGCTGACCGCCGACGGTCACCTCTACCTGGGCTGTAACGTCGAGGTCGCGAACTACAGCAACTCCCTGCACGCCGAGGAGGTCGCCGTCGGGCGCGCCGTCGCCGAGGGTCACCACGACTTCGCCCGTATCGGCGTCGTCTCCGCCGCCGGCGACGGCGTGCTGCCCTGCGGGATGTGCCGGCAGACACTCTCGGAGTTCTGCGGGGCCGAGTTCCCGGTCGTGTGTGAGTCGCCCGGCGAGGGTGAGGAGGGGCTGGTGGTGTACCGACTGGGTGACCTGTTGCCGGACGCCATCTCGGCCGGTGACCTGGGCGTCGAGGAGTGACGACCCTGGACCTGCCGTCGTGGAAAACCCGGCTTGTTGCTCGGGATCGCTGTGGCTACCGGTGAGAGGGCCCAGAAAGCCCTCGCCCCGCTGCTCTCATCAGGTGACGCCGCCGTCGGGAGGCCCCAGAAAGCGCCCGCCCCGCTGCTCTCAAACGCTGTCGCTACTGGCGAGACGGCCCAGAAAGCCCCCACCCCGGTGCGGTCGCCTCACTCGCTGCGCGCTTCGCTCACTCCGTTCGCTGCAGTGCTTGCTTCGTGACGCCACCGCACCGGGGTGGCCCCTTTCAGTCCCACCCGCCGCGACCGTAGCCTCAGGCCTCCCCAGCCTCCTCGCTCACTCCGTTCGCTCGTCCCTCGCGCGAGAGCGTTCTCGCCGGTCACGCTCCGCGCGCCCTGCGGCCAGGTAGCGCCCGGTCGCACCGCTGCGAGGTCGGTGAGCGACAGCGAACCGACCGAGCGA
>CAYODS010000143.1:0-7051 GCA_964402765.1 uncultured Halobacteriales archaeon | reverse complement strand
TGACGGGGTCGTCCTCGCCGACGAGGAAGGCCATGCTCATCAGCTTCATCCCGTAACGCTCGGGCGGGACCAGCGTCTCCTCCTCGGTCGCCATCGGCGGCTCGTCGGCGCCGAGCATCCGGGGAACGTTCGGCCCGTACACGTCGGCGTCGAACAGCCCCACGCGGGCACCACGGTCCGCGAGGCCGGCCGCGACGTTGACGGCGACGGTGGACTTGCCAACGCCGCCCTTCCCCGAGGCGACCGCGATGACGTTCTTCACGCCGGGCATCACGGCGTCGTCGGAGCCGCGGTCGACCGACGCCGACAGCTCGACGCTGAGGTCGGGGTCGGCGTCGGTCAGCGTCGTCCGTACCGCCTCCGCGATCCCCGTCTCGGCCGGCGAGTACGGCGCCCCGAGCGCCAACTCGACGGCCACCTCGTCCGCGCCCTCTCGGATCTCGTTCACCAGCCCCAGCGAGACGATGTCACCCCCCAGCGCGGGGTCCTCGACCTCGCGCAGTCGGTCGCGTACCTCGCTCTCGTCCATGCTCACGGGAGGGGTGGCGCCGTCGAAAGACTGTCGTTCCGGTCGCGTACGAAGACCGAAGTGACGCCGACCAGTACGACTCGCCGAGAGAGATGTCCGAGAAGGGAGTCGACGCCAGACGGACTGAGAGGATCGGACGTCGCCGGTACCTCCTCGCGGGCGCCGGGACAATCGCCGCGTCTGCCAGTGGCTGTCTCGGTGTCCTCGACGATGGGGGTGGCGACGGTGACGACGACGGCAGTGAGGACGAGGACGGAGCCACGACGCAGGAAGACGAGCCGCCGATCGACGCGAGCGCGCTGGGGAGCTACCGGCAGTTCCAGTACGACGGATCGAACACCGGCGTGAGTCAAACTGAGCGCCTGGGTGACGACCCGACCCGGAAGTGGTCCTTTCGACGGGCCGAGCGCGGGCCAGGGTACGACATCGGCTCGCCAGCGGTCGCCGACGGGACGGTGTACGTCGCCGAGGGGACGACCGCCGGCGACTCGCGTGTCACGGGGTACGCGGTCGACCCGACTGACGGGACGGCTTCCTGGGAGACCGTCCTCGCGGAGGGGACGAACGTGGCCGGCGGGGCCGCCGTCGCGGAGGGACTGGTGCTGTTTGAGGCGAACGGTCTCGTCGCTCACGACCCCGCCAGTGGCGAGCGTCGCTGGCGGTTCGACGCCGACGACCAGTCGGTCGAGGGGCCCATCGCCGTCGCCGACGGCGCCGCCTACGTCGTGCTCCGTGGCTACTCCGAGTCGGTGCTCGTCTCCGTCGACCTCGCCGACGGCTCGCGCAGGTGGGAGACGGAGGTCTCGACTGGCTCGACTGCCACGCGAGTCGGCGTCGCCGAGGGCACTGTCTACGTCGGCGGGGGGACGCTTCGCGCCGTCGACGCTGCAACAGGAGAGCCTCAGTGGCGCGAGTCCCTGGAGCACGACCTCGGGACGGCGCCGACCGTCCGCGGAGACCGCGTGTACGCCGCGGGCGGGCAGGGTTCGGTCACCGCCCTCAGTCGAGACGGGACGGTGCAGTGGACGACGACCGTCGAGGGGTCAGGCGGTGGGATCGGGGACACGTTCCCCGTTCGTGGCTCTCCGGTCGTGGCCGACGACGGCCTCTACGTCGCCTACGACGGCCAGGTGACCGCACTCGATGTCGCCGGCGAGACACGGTGGGCGACCGAGGCTCGCACCGGCAACCCCATCGTCGTCGCCGGGGACACGGTGTACGTCTCGGACCTGAACAGCATCACGGGAGTAGCACGGTCAGACGGCGAACGGCTGTGGGTTCGACGGACCCAAGCCTCGGGTGGAAGGCCCGTGACTCCCGCAGCCGTCGGCGAGGCCGTGTTCTTCCCCAGCGGCGGTCTCGTCGCGTACACGGCGTAACCCGTGGGACCCTCAGCCGTGCAGTATTGGCCGTGATCACAAGTGAACTACGTGTCCAACCCCCTACCGCGAGTGATGTCTGATCCTGACACGACGGCGACGCGACGCATCGGACGCAGACGGTACCTGCTAGCGGGCGCGACGGCGGTCACGGCGCTGACTGCCGGGTGTTCCGGCGGGGGCGGTGGCGGTGGTGACGGGGGTGACGGCGACGACGGCGGGCCCGACCGCGGGACGGTCTCCGTCGACTCCGAGACCGCCTCGTCGATCGACGACTACCTCTCGAACACGAGCAACTACGACGGCAACGTGCTCGACTACACCGGCGAGTCGAACCCCACCGTCGAGGTGGGTGTCTCGGGCAACGGCGGCAACTACGCCTTCGGTCCGGCGGCACTCGCCGTCTCGACCGGCACCACGATCACCTGGGAGTGGACCGGCCGGGGCCAACAGCACAACGTCGTCGAGGAACAGGGTGGGTACGGCTACGAGTCCCAGCGGGCGGGTCAGGAGGGTACCACCTACGAGTACACCTTCGAGGAGCCCGGCCTGTCGCTGTACGTCTGCACGCCACACAGCGGTCTCGGAATGAACGGCGCCGTCGTCGTGCGGGAGTAGCTCCCACGGCGCCGTCGTCGGTCTCCTGTCCCGTGCGTTGAAGTGTGTCCCCGCCCTTCGACCGGGAGTGCTGACCGACGGGTTCGGTCGCGACGTCTCCGGCGTGCGCGTCTCGCTGACCGACCGCTGTAACTTCGACTGCGTCTACTGCCACAACGAGGGGCTGGGCGACACCCGCGGCCCGGCCGCGCCCCGGGAGGACGAACTCTCCGCCGACCGCGTGGTCCGCTTTCTCGAGGTGGCCCGCGAGTTCGACGTCGAGGCGGTGAAGTTCACCGGCGGCGAGCCGCTGCTGCGGGCCGACCTGGCGGAGATCGTCGCCCGCACGCCCGAGGAGATGGCGGTCTCGGTGACGACGAACGGTTCCCTGCTGCCGGGCCGGGCCGAGGCGCTGCGGGCGGCGGGCCTGCAGCGGGTGAACGTCTCCCAGGACGCCCTCGATCCGGAGGCGTTCGCCCGGATCACCCAGTCCGGCGCCTACGACCGGGTGATGGAGGGCGTCGAGGCGGCCCTGGACGCCGGTCTCGACCCCGTGAAACTGAACATGGTCGTCTTCGAGCACACCGCCGGCTACGTCGAGGGGATGGTCGAGCACGTCGCCCGGGACGGGCTGCGCCTGCAGTTGATCGAGTACATGCCTGAGATCGCCGGTCACCCGGAGTGGGCGATCGACATCGACCGGGTCCACGACTGGCTCGCGGAGGAGGCGGACCGCGTCGAGCGCCGAGAGATGCACGACCGCCGGCGCTACTGGGTTGACGGCGGCATGGTGGAGGTGGTCGACCCCGTCGGCAACGAGGAGTTCTGTGCGAACTGCGGGCGCGTGCGACTCACCCACGACGGGTACCTGAAGGGGTGTCTCAACCGCGGCGACGACCTCCGGGCGATCGGTACCACCCGCGAGGAGATGCGCGAGGCCTTTCGCCGGGTGGTCGCCGAGCGGGTGCCGTACTACGGCGAGTACCTCGTCCGCGACGGCGACGGCGGCTGGGAGCTGAACGACCGCTACGCGGGGACGACCCCCGAGGCGCCACACGGCGCCCCGGAGCACGTCTCCGCGGCGGTCGCGGACGACGAGGGCGACCCAGCGACCGCCGACGACAGCGGACGGGGGCGATCGGCAGGTGCGACGGCTGACCCCGCGGGCGACGACGACTGAGCGCCCGGCACCGCGGGTCAGGGCCGGCGGTAGACGTACTCCAGGTCGGGGCCGACCACGCGGACGGCGTCGGCTCCCGCGGGCTCGTCGGCCTCGAAGACGAGTCGGTCCGCGTGGCCCTCGAACCCGTGCAGCGGCATCCCGGCCTCGACCCGCCCCTCGGCGGTGACGGCGAAGGTGGCCCGGCCGAAGTCACAGACGGCACGCTCGACGCCGTCGACGGACTCGACGCGGCACTCGCCGCCGCCGGCCTCGCACCACGCCCGGAGGTGCTCGCGGACGGCGTCGAAGGCGGCGACCGCGACCGTGACGCCCGCGCCGTCTCCGGTGTCCTCGGTCACGACCCCCACTCGTCGCGGGCGGGTGTTGTGGCTGTCGCTGTGGGTCGCGGGTGACGTTCACTCGGGCTGTCATTCCGGTGAGCGGACCGGATGGTTCAAGGGTGTGCCGAACTATCACACGGTATGGGCTTTGGATCCTACGACGAGTCCGAGCAGGAGAACCAGCAGGTCGACGAGGACGAGAGCGAGGGCGAGGGCGTCACCGTCCAGGAGAACAAGCACGACGGCGAGGTGTCCTTCGAGTCCGACGAGTCGGCGTCCTCGCTCATCGACCGACTCCAGGACATGAAGGAAGACGACGAGCCCGAGGCGGAAGCGGAGGAGTAGTCCTCCGGTTCACGGGCTCCTCGGCCGGGTGCTGCGGGGTGGTCGTCGCCTCCTCTGGCGGTGCGGGCTCGTCCCCGTTCCGTTGCGTTTTTATGCCGTACCGCGAGTAGCTAGAGTCGCTACGCTGCAGGGGTGCCAGCCCCGAGTCCGACAGGGCGACAGTACGCGCGTCGTGGTAGCCAAGCTTGGTCCAAGGCGCAGGGTTGCTAACTCTGTGGCGTAATGCCTCCGGGGTTCGAATCCCCGCCACGACGTCCGAGGACGCACGCCGGGCCCCACCCGCGAGTGCGCCCGAGAGCACAGCACGCGAACCGACCCACCCACACCACACAATGCACACATGAGCGCGGACGAACCAGAGGAGGACGACGAGGACCTCCGGTACTTCGTCCGGATCGGTCAGACGGACCTCGACGGCACGGTAAGCGTCGAGCGAGCCCTGACCGAGATGGACGGCATCGGCCACCGAACTGCGCGGATCATCGCCGACAAGGCGGGTGTCTCCCGGCACGACACCCTCGGTCGCCTGGAGGACGACACCATCGACGAGATCGTCGCCCTCGTCGAGGGGTACGACGGGGAGGTGCCCGACTGGCTCACCAACCGCCCGAAGGACTACTACTCGGGCGAGACGGACCACGTCACCGGCAACGACCTCACGCTAACCCGCCAGCAGGACATCAACCGCATGAAGATGATCGAGTCCTACAAGGGCATCCGCCACCGGCGGGGCCAGAAGGTCCGCGGCCAGCGCACGAAGTCCACCGGCCGCACCGAGGGCACAATCGGCGTCAACGTCGAGCAGATCCGCGAGGAGGCCGAGGAGGAGGCCGCCGAGGGAGGTGAGGAGTGATGCCGCTGGGAACTCCCTCGAAGGGCTACGAGACGCCCAACCACCCGTTCCAGGGCGAGCGCATCGACTCCGAGCACGCCCTGGTCGACCAGTACGGCCTGAAGAACAAGGAGGAGCTCTGGCGCGCCCAGTCCCGGCTGCGTGCCCTGCGCCGGGAGGCCCGCTCGCTGCTCGGCCAGATCGAACTGGAGTCCGAGGAGCGCGAGCAGTTCCTCGCCCGCCTGCGCCGTGACGGCCTGCTGGGCGACGAGGACGGCCTGGACGACGTGCTCGGTCTCGAGGTGAGCGACCTGCTGGAGCGCCGGCTCCAGACGGTCGTCTACCGGCAGGGGCTGGCGAACACGATCGACCAGGCACGGCAGTTCGTCGTCCACGGGCACGTCACCGTCGGTGACGCCCGGGTGCAGCGCCCCTCCTACCGGGTCTCGGCCGAGGAGGAGCCCCTGCTCGGGTTCGACGACACCTCGCCGATCGCCGACGAACTCCACCCCGAACGAGCGGAGGAGACATAGATGGCAGAAGAAGACTCCCACTGGGGCATCGCCCACGTGCACGCATCGTTCAACAACACCATCATCACGGTGACGGACATCACCGGCGCGGAGACCATCGCCAAGTCGAGTGGCGGCGCGGTCGTCAAGCAGAACCGCGACGAGGCCTCGCCGTACGCCGCGATGCAGATGGCAGAGACCGTCGCCGAGGAGGTGCTGAACGCCGGCGTCGAGGGTGTCCACGTCCGCGTTCGCGGCCCGGGCGGCAACCTCCAGCAGTCGCCCGGACCGGGCGCCCAGGCGACCATCCGGGCGCTCGCCCGGGCGGGCCTGGAGATCGGCCGCATCGAGGACGTCACGCCGACGCCGCACGACGGCTCCCGCGCACCCAAAGGAAAGAGTGGCTACTGACACGATGGAAGTCGAGTTCATCGAGCGCGAGGACCGCTCGGCGCGCTTCCTGGTACGGGGGGTGAGTCCCTCGTTCGCCAACGGCGTCCGCCGGGCGATGATCGCCGACGTGCCCACGTTCTCGATCGACACCGTCCGGGTCATCGAGAACTCCTCGGTGATGTTCGACGAGCAGATCGGCCTCCGACTCGGCCTGGTGCCGCTGACGACGCCGGTCGAGGAGTTCGACGTCGGCGACGAGGTGACGCTCTCGATCGACGTGGAGGGGCCCGACACCGCCTACTCCGGGGACCTCGTCAGCGCGGAGTCGATGGTCGAACCCGCCGAGGGGAACGTCCCCATCATCGAGCTGAAGGAGGGCCAGCGGCTCGAACTGGAGGCCGACGCCGTTCTCGACCGGGGACGCGAGCACGCAAAGCACCAGGGCGGCGTCTCGGTCGGCTACCGGCACCTCCAGCGCGTCGAGGTCGTCGGCGAGACCGGCGAGTTCGAGGACGACGAGACCAACATCCTGCGAGGCGTCATCGAGACGGAGGACGGCGAGATCGTCCCCACCGAGGCCTTCGATCACGACCTCTCCGAGCGGTACCCCGGCAAGGAGGTCGCGGTCCACGACGTGACCGACGCCTTCGTGTTCCACGTCGAGACCGACGGCTCGTTCGACATCGAGGAGTTGGTTCTCGCCGCCGTCGACTCGATCGAGGACCGTGCCGAGGAACTGGAGGAGGCAGTCGCACTCTGAGGATGCTCCCCACGAACCACCCACCACGACGCACGCCCGCCGGCAGTCGCCGGGCCACTCACAGTGGGCCCCGCGGCCCGCGCCCTGACGCGACGGCCAGCGCCGCGATCGTAACTGGTTTGTGGGGAACCGCCGAACCAGGGACCGCGCGCAGGGATAGCCAAGTCAGGTCAACGGCGCAGCGTTCAGGGCGCTGTCCCG
>CAYODS010000142.1:0-7056 GCA_964402765.1 uncultured Halobacteriales archaeon | reverse complement strand
ATCATGATGTACGGCTGGGTGTCGTACGTACCGGAGGAGAACGCCCCCGAGCGCTTGCCCCGGCTCTCGTACACGTCGACCCACCGCGAGTCCAGGCCCTCGCGCATCCGCTGCTGGTACGCCTCGCCCAGCGGGGCGACCGCCTCGGTGACCAGGTCGACCGCCCGCTCGTAGGGCACCTCGGGACTCTCCTCGCCGGTGGCGGACATGTACACGTCCCACATCTGGAGGTCCTCGACGCCCAGCGCCCGGCGCAGCAGGTCGGCGTGGCTCCCGAGGGCGTCGGTGCGGTCGCGGACGGTGTCGACGAGGGTGTCGTACACCTCGACGGGGACGTTCGGGCCGTCCAGGGCGGCGGCGCGGGCGCCGTCGTAGTCGCGGATACGGGCGCGCTTGACGTGCGTGGTGACCGCCTTCCGCAGCGTGGCGCCGACGGTGTTGCGGTACTCACCCCACTCCTCGTAGAATGTCTCGTGGACCCGGCGGCGGTAGTCGCGGTCCGGGCGCCGCAGTTGGGTGGTGAAGTTCGACAGCGACAGCTCCACGGCGTCGCCGTCGGGGTCCTCCACCGTGGGAAACTCCATGTCGGCGTTGGTGAGCATCGAGTACGCCTCGCGGGGGGCGTCGAGCACCTCGCCCAGTTCCGAGAGGACGGCCTCGACCTCGGGCGATCGGGTGTGCTCGCGGCGGCGGCGCACGTCGTCGAGGTAGTGCCCGTACTCCCGGAGGGCGGGCTCCTCCTCGAGGAACGACTCCAGCGTGGCCTCGTCCAGGCGGGCGATCGCGGGGGCGAGGAAACTGAGTGCCTCGTCGACCTCGCTGGAGAGGGCACTCGCCCGCGTGGACATCGCCTGGTACTGTTGGTCGCGGGTGTCCTCGGCGGCCCGCAGGCGGGCGTACTGGGTGACGACCGCCAGGTCGCGGGAGACGGACTCCCGGGTCTCCAGCAGCGAGCGCAGCGTGGCAGCGCTCTCGTCCACCCGGCCCTCGAAGGCGCGCAGGTCCTCGATTCGTGCCTCGACGTCCTCGTAGGCGGCCTCCCACGCCTCGCGGTCGGCGAACATCGACTCGATGCTCCAGCGGTACTCGTCGTCGATCTGGGAGCGCTCGGGGATGGTGCTCATACCGCCGCGTGGCCGGCGGGCGGCCTAAACGTTCGCGTACCCCGAAGTGTCGCCTGGACCGGATCCGTTCGACGCCCGCCGCGTGCGGAACTCGACCGCGGGGTGAAGTGTCCGGGGCGCGTCAGTAAGCTATGAGAAACCTCCTCTCGGCGGCGCCGACGGACGTGGCGATCGCTGGACAGCTCGGTGGCGGGTTCATCGAGCTCGCGGTGCTGTTTCTGATCCTCGCGGTGCTGGCGGGGGTGGCTGGCGCCCGGGGGATCGCCGGGCTCAGCGTGAGCATCGCGAAGGTGCTCGTGCTCGTGCTCGTGTTCGTCGTGCTCGCGGTGGCCTCGCTACTCCTGTAGGCGGCTCTCACCCGCCGGTCGACCGAGCGCGCCGTCGTCGGCCGGCAGTCGACGGGGGATCGCGAACCCTTATGCCCGGGCCGGCGGTACGAGGAGGCCATGTCAACGGACACGGAGGGCGGCGAGACCCGCGAGTCGATCCGCGAGCGACACCGCGAGGCGACGAGCGAGGTCGTCCCCGAGACGGGGCTGTTCGTCGGCGGCGAGTTCCTCGACGCCGAGAGCGGCGACACCTTCGAGACGCGTGACCCGACGACGAACGAGGTGCTCGCCGAGGTCCCGGCCGGCGCCGCGGTCGACGTCGACCGCGCCGTCGCGGCGGCACGCGAGGCGTTCGAGGACTGGCACGCCGACCCCGCCGAGCGGCAGTCCCTGCTGCACGAGATCGCCGACCGGATCGAGGCAGAGCGCGACGCCTTCGCCCGCCTGGAGACACTGGACAACGGCAAGCCGGTCCGCGAGGCCCAGGGTGACGTGGCCGCCGTCGTCGACCACTTCCGGTACTTCGCGGGGGCGGCCCGCCACCACGAGGGCATCTCGCTGCCGGCCGACGGCACCCGCTCGGTGCAGACGGTCCACGAGCCCTACGGCGTCGTCGGCGCGATCACGCCGTGGAACTTCCCGCTGCTGATCGCCAGTTGGAAACTCGCTCCGGCGCTGGCGGCGGGCAACGCCGTCGTCCACAAGCCCGCCGAGCAGACGCCGCTGTCGGCGCTGAAACTCGCCCACGAGGTGCGTGACGTGGTGCCAGACGGCGTCCTGAACGTCGTCACCGGCTACGGGCCCGAGGCGGGCGAACCGCTGACGAAACACGACGACGTCGACAAGATCGCCTTCACCGGGTCGACGCCGGTCGGCAAGCAGGTGATGCGCAACGCCGCCGAGGACGTCACCGACGTGACCCTCGAACTCGGCGGGAAGAACCCCGTCGTCGTGTTCGACGACGCCGACGTGCGCACGAGTGTCCGGAGTGCCTTCCTCGCGATCTTCTACAACAAGGGCGAGACCTGCTCGGCGGGGTCACGGATGTTCGTCCACGAGGACGTCTACGAGGAGTTCACCGAGGCACTCGTCGAGACCGCGCGGGACACCCAGCCGGGTGACCCGCTGCTCTCCGATACGTCGTTCGGCCCGAAGGTGTCCCGCGAACAGGTCGACCGCACGATGGAGTACGTCGAGACCGCCCGCGAGCTGGGCGCGCGGTTCCGGGCCGGCGGCGAGCGCGTCGACGAGGAACCGTACGCCGACGGCTGTTTCGTCGAGCCGACCATCGTCGAGGGGCTGGACCACGACAGCGACCCCGTCCAGGAGGAGATCTTCGGGCCCGTCCTCCAGTTGTTCGAGTGGAGCGACTACGACGAGATGATCGAGACGGCGAACGACGTGGAGTACGGGCTCACCGCCGGCGTGATGACCGAGGACCTGGAGCGGGCCCACCGCTGTGCCCGCGACCTGGAGGCGGGCACCGTCTGGGTGAACCAGTACCAGGACTTCCCCGCCGGGATGCCCTTCGGCGGCTACAAGCAGTCCGGTATCGGCCGCGAGACCGCCTTCGAGACCATCGAGGAGTACACCCAGACGAAGGCGATCGACCTCTCGCTGCGGTAATCCGGCGCCGCCGCGCCACGCGCCCGCCACGTCACTTCTGACCTGCTCGCGAGGACAAGACACTTATCGGCCCGGCACCTGGGAGTGGTATGGGACTCGTACTGCTCGGCGTCCTGCTGGTCGTCGGCGGCGTCCTCGCCGCGCTGACCGGCATCGGACTCGTCGTCGGCGTCCCGGCGGCGGTCCTGGGCGTGTTGCTGATCGGTCTGGGCACCCTCGTCGGGGCGCTGCGGCTGCTGTTGCTCCCCGTGCGACTGGTGCTGAAGGTGCTGCTGTTCCCCGTGAAACTCGTTGTGCGGGTGCTGCGCCGGGCGGTCTCCTGACCGGTCGACGCCGACCCCGGCGCCGTCTCGTGACGAACCGCGGTGAGCCGTCGGTCCGTGCCGTCTCGTGACATCTCTGCAGTCGTGTGAGTGATCCCGGAGCCGTACCCGCGGTCGCCGCCCGGCGGCGACCGCCGAACCCCCTGGTTGCGCCTGCGAATCGCCCGCCCGCGCGGCGTCTGACGCGGCACCCGAAACGGGGGTGGCAGACGGGGGCGATCCGCCGGAGGGCGAGCGGATCCGGACCGCGAACCCCCCGGTTACGCCTGCGGATCGCAGGCGGGCGTGGCGTCTGACGCGGCACCCGAAACGGGGGTGGTCAGGAGCGGCGGACGTGGTCGCTGGTCTCGACGGGGACGTCGAGTTTCGCGGTGTCGCGGATCCACGAGAGGTACCCCTGGAGGCGGTCGGCCTCCCGCAGCGCCTCGATCGAGTCGTACGACGCGCGCAGTTCCTCGTTGGTGAACAGGGCGTGGACCTGGTCGTGACAGGGGCGACACAGCGTCACGGTGGGGCTGTCGGCGCGGCGCTCGGGCCGGAGGTGGTGTCGCTGGAACGCCTGAGGGTCCTCGACCGGGGGGAACGAGCGACGACAGAGCGCACACGTCGGCATACACCCGGGAGACGGGCGAGCCCCGTCTGCGTTGTGGCGCGTGGCGCCCGAACCTGTAAGTCGGTGGCGCGCGAACCGGGGACGATGGTCGGACGGGGCGACCGGCGACTGCGGGGGGACCGACCGTGAGCGACGGGTCGGGTGGCTCCTCCGAGGACAACACGAAGAACGTCGACTACGGCCTCGAGGAGTTCGAGGGCGAGGAGGACACGGCGGACGGCGACGCCAGCGCCGGGGACGCGGGCGCCGGTAGCGCCGAGGACGCGGGCACGGGCGCCGCGCCGGCCCCGGAGGACGCGAGCGACGCCGGCGGAGTGCCGGAGTGGTCCGGCGGCGACCCCTCGGCGTCGACGGACCCGGGTCCGGGGTCGAGCGACCAGGGTGGCCCCCTACTCGACCCGGACAGTATGGTGGACGACACGCTGACCGTTATCGTCGGCGCGGCCGCGGGCGTGGTGATCGGGTTCGTGACGACGGTGGCGCTGCTGGTCAGCACGACGAGCGTGTGGCTCGGGCTCGGCCTGGGGGCGGTCGCCTGGCTCGGGTCGACGGCGTACCTCGTCCGCCGGCGGTCCGTCGTCGGGGCGGTCTCGCGGGGCGCCTACGGCGTGGCGATCGCGCTCCTGCTGGTGCCGTTCGTCGCGTTCAGCCCGGCGACCGAGACCGGCGGGCTGGCCGACCGCGCCGCCGGCTTCCTCGCGTTCACGGTGTTCATGGCCGTGCCGGGGGGGATCGCCGCCCTCGTCGGGTACGTCGCCTCGCGGTTCGACCCCGCCGACGGCGACCGGGAGTGGTAGTCCGCCGTCCCGGGTGACGAACGCCGCCGTGTGGAAAGACCGAAACCACCACACGACGAGCGGTGTGTATGCCACCGAGCGAGCGACGGGTCGCGGTCGGCAGCACGAACCCGGTGAAGGTCGCCGCCACGGAGCGGGCGCTCGACCTGCCCGCGACGGCGGTCGCCGTCGACTCCGGGGTGTCCGACCAGCCACGCGGCGTCGAGCAGACCGTCGCCGGGGCCGAGAACAGGGCCCGGCGGGCGCTGGACGGCGACCGCGACCTCGGCGTGGGGATCGAGGGCGGCGTCGCACAGCGCCCGGGCGTCGATGGACTGCACTTGGTGATGTGGGCGGCGGTGACCGACGGCGACCGTCTCGGACGCGGGAGCGGGCCGTCGGTGCGACTGCCCGACGGCGTGGCCGAGCGGGTGCGCGCCGGCGAGGAACTCGGGCCGGTGATGGACGACCTGACCGGCGCGGCGGGCGTGAAACACGACGAGGGCGCGGCGGGCGTGCTCACCGGCGGCCGCACCGACCGCGAGCGGGCGCTGGCCCAGGCCGTCGCCGCCGCCGCGGGGCCGGTACTCACGGACTGGTACGGGTGACGGCCGGCGGGGGCGGCGGGCGTTCACCCTGCCTCGACGGCGATAAGAAACAAACCGTCGCGCTCCGACTGACACCCGTGAGCGGGTCGCCCGAGGTACAGACGGACGCGCTGGCGGCGGTCACCGAGGCGATGGCCGACGCCGTCCCGGGGGTGGACGCCGACCTGGAGCACGACCGCTGGCAGCCCGGTATCGGGCCCTTCGAGGAGCCCCGGCAACTGGCGGCGCTGGTCGACGCCCTGCCCGACGAGGAGGGGTACCGCGTCGAGCGCGAGGTGCCATACCCCGACTCGGGCGGGCGGTGTGACCTCGCGGTCCACGCCGGCGGCGTGCGCGTCCCGGTGGAGGCGAAACTGCTGCGGTTCCGGCGTGACGACGGCGGGATCGACCCCACCCAGTACGCCACCGTGTTCAGCCCGTTCCCCGAGGGCGACTCCGCGTCGCTGTTGACCGACGCCCGCGCCCTCGAGGGCGCCGCGTTCGACCTCCCCGGCGGACTGCTCGGGCTGTACTACCAGACGGCGAACGAGCCGTACGACGCGATGGACGCCGACGCCCTCGCCGAGAAGCTGGTCCGGGACGCCGAGTACTGGTTCGACCTCGACCTGCGGGTGTGTCGCGTGGCCGAGTTCGACGGACTCCGACACCCGCACCACCAGCGAGGGGCGGTCGTCACCTGGGAACTGGTCGGGTGAGTCGGTCGGTTGGCGTTGTAGTACTCGATCAGCCCCGAGGGCGACGTCTCGATGGACCCCCTCGACCTCGACGTCCCCGCCGCCTGACCGGTACCGGAGGAGAACCGGGGCGGAGCGCCGGACCACGACGGAGTCGACGGGCGACGAGCGCACCGAGACGCCCACTTCCCGACCGCGATCAGACGTCGCTGTACGGACCGCCCGTCGCCGTCTCCAGGCGCTCGAACTGCTCCTCGCTCAGTTCCACGTCGGCGGCCGCGAGGTTCTCCTCCAGTTGCTCGACGGTGCGGGCACCGATTATCGGCGCCGCGATCCCGTCGTGGGCGAGGTGGTAGGCGATCGCGGTCTGGGCGACCGTGGCGTCGACCTCCTCGGCGACCGCACGGAGTTCCTCGAGGACGTCGAAGTTCTCCTCGGTGAGGTACGCCTCGCGGAACCGCGAGGACTCGGCGGCGCGGGACTCGCCCACGAGTCCCTCCTCGCGGGTGTACTTCCCGGTGAGAAAACCCTGGCCGAGCGGACTCCAGGGACAGACCGCGATCCCGTAGTGATCGGCCATCTCCAGGTAGCCGCCCTCGATCTCGCGGTCGACGAGGTTGTAGCGGGGCTGGGCGACGGTGAACGGCTCCCACCCCTCCCGGCGGGCGATCTCGTTGGCCTTCGCGACCTTCCACCCGTTCGGGGTCAGCGTCGAGGTGCCCAGGTAGTGCACGCGACCGTCCTCGACCAGGCCGTTCAGCGTCTTCATCATCTCGCGTGCCGGGGTCTCGTCGTCCCAGCGGTGGATGTACAGCACGTCGACGTAGTCGGTGCCGAGCCGGTCGAGCAGGGCGTCGATCCGGTGGCGGAGGTTCTTGCGGTTCGTGCCCCGCGAGTTGGGGTCGCCGTCGCGGATCTGCCAGTAGATCTTCGAGGCGATCGTGTACCGCTCGCGGTCCCGACCGGAGAGCCAGTCGCCGATC
>CAYODS010000141.1:5296-7190 GCA_964402765.1 uncultured Halobacteriales archaeon | reverse complement strand
GCTCCAGCGCGTGCAGTTCAACGCCGAGAGCGCGAAGTTTATCCCGATCTCCGCCTTCGAGGGCGACAACGTCGCCGAGCAGAGCGACGAGACGCCGTGGTACACCGGCCCGACGATCGTCGAGGCCCTGAACAACCTCGGCGAGCCCGAGCCGCCGACGGACACCTCCCTGCGGCTGCCGATCCAGGACGTGTACGAGATCAGCGGTATCGGTGCGGTCCCGGTCGGTCGCCTGGAGACGGGGACGATGGAGCAGGGCGACATGGTCACCTTCCAGCCCGCCGACGTGGGCGGCGAGGTGAAGACCATCGAGATGCACCACGAGGAGGTGCCCGACGCCGGTCCCGGCGACAACGTCGGGTTCAACGTCCGCGGCGTCGGCAAGGACGACATCCGCCGCGGTGACGTCTGTGGCCCGCAGTCCGACCCGCCGACCACCGTCGGGACGGACAAGACCTTCCAGGCCCAGATCGTCGTGATGCAGCACCCATCCGTCATCACCGAGGGGTACACGCCGGTGTTCCACGCCCACACCGCCCAGGTCGCCTGTACCATCGAGTCGCTGGACAAGAAGATGGACCCCGCCAGCGGTGACGTCGCCGAGGAGAACCCAGACTTCATCCAGAACGGGGACAACGCCGTCGTCACCGTCCGGCCCCAGAAGCCCCTGGCGATCGAGCCCTCGACGGAGATCCCCGAGCTCGGCTCGTTCGCCATCCGGGACATGGGCCAGACGATCGCCGCCGGCAAGGTCCTGAGCGTCGACGAGTAAGATGCAGCAGGCACGCGTCCGCCTCTCGGGCACGAATCCGGAGGACCTTGACGACATCTGCGAGAACGTCAAGGACATCGCGAGCGAGACCGGCGTCTCGCTGTCGGGGCCGGTGCCGCTCCCGACGAAGAAGCTGGAGGTGCCCGTCCGCAAGTCCCCCGACGGTGAGGGCACCGCGACGTGGGAGCACTGGGAGATGCGCGTCCACAAGCGGCTGATCGACCTGGACGCCGACGAGCGCGCACTGCGGCAGCTGATGCGCATCCAGGTGCCCAACGACGTCAACATCGAGATCGTCCTCGAGGACTAGCGGACGCGTCGCCTCGGACGAACCTTTTTATCTGTCGACCGGTGTACCCGAGATATGCGACTGACCAGCGGTTCGCCAGGTGGGGGGATAGACGACACCGGGAGCGACCACTCATACTTGACCGGTCCGACCGCACAGACGCTCGCGCTGTTCGGCGTCGTCTTCCTGGTCTCCCAACCGCTCGCCTTCCTGTTCGAGGGGCTGTTCGTCGGCCTGTTCGCGCTCACCGCGCCGGTCACGCTCAACCCGTGGGCGCTCGTCACGAGCGTGTACGCCCACTTCGATCTCGCACACCTGCTCGCCAACAGCGTCGCCCTCCTAGTCTTCGGGCTGCTGTTCGAGCGGATGGTGAAGTCGTGGGCCTACCACGGCTTCTTCGTCGTCACCGGCGCCGTCGCCGGCCTCGCCAACGTCTGGGCCGCCGCCGCCCTCGGCTCCCCGGTCGCCGTTATCGGCGGTAGCGGCGCCATCTTCGGCGTGATGGGCTACGTGCTCGCCGCCAACGACATTTCCCAGGAGACCGTCGACGCCCTGCGGCTGGGCACCGGCGCCCAGCTGCTCGTCGGCCTCGCGCTCGCCGGCGTCGTCACCTACATCACCGCCGCCCCCGGCGTCGCGCTGACCGCCCACTTCGTCGGCTTCCTCGTCGGCCTGGCCGCCGGTCGGCTGGAACTGCTTCCCGGCCGTGGCTCGCGGTCCCGACCGGACCCCGTCGCCTAAAACGCAAGCTACAAGACTCGCGACCGCTCCCCTTCGATGCGGGCTCGTAGATCAGCGGCAGATCGCTTCCTTCGCAAGGAAGAGGCCCCGGG
>CAYODS010000141.1:0-5286 GCA_964402765.1 uncultured Halobacteriales archaeon | reverse complement strand
CTGCAGGCGCGAACGGGAGCGACCGTGGTTCGAATCCCGGCGAGTCCGTTCTCGCCCCGACGGCACCGTGAGCGACGCGGTCCGCCGCGAGTCGACCGTCCTGGGGCCCCGACCGCGAGTGAGACGACGGTCGCGACGCCGAACGCCGGGGTCGCCACGCGGGATCAATCGTTGAAAACGAGCGACACGATATTTGTGTGATGAGTGCACAGTCGATGACGATGAGCAGGACGGTGCTGAAGTACGTGTACCTCGCGCTGGGCACGGCGGTCGCGACGCTTCTGGGGACCCCGACGCCACAGAAGCGCCGACGGCTCAAGCAGCAGGGAGAGGCACGGTCACCGATGGAGGCGGCCACGTACCGCGCCAACGAGTGGGTCACGCGTCCGCTGCGCTCGGTCGGACTGATCGCGGGCTACCAGGTGCTGTTCACCGGCGTCGCGGTCTGTACCACGTTCCCCGACCGGATTATCGCCGCGCTGGGGAAAGACGTCGGCGGTGCCGCGGGGGTCATCGCGGCGCTCGTCCGGCCCGCGGTACCCGCCTCGCTGTTGCCGGTGTTGCCCGCGATAGGGGTCGCTCTCGGACTGGTGTTCGCCGTTGTCGTCCACCAGTCGCTGCTGACCGCCGAGGACATCCGGCGAGCGCAGGTGACCTGACTGCGTGGGCCTGCCGAGAATCAGCAGGCCGCCTCACCGCCCGTGTGGCTTCCGGCTTCCATCACTACTGACGCGACACCGGTCCAGAAAACGATGCTGTCCGCGATACACACTCGGTAGGTGAGATAATTGTTTTATCCGGCCGAATTTTTATAAATACGAACCAACGATCCTGGCCCGTGAGTGACGACGGCCTGTTCTGGTGGGCGGTCGTGTGGGGCAGACGCGTCGTTACCCTCGCGTTGCTGACTGTGGTGGCGGTCGCGGTCGTCGGAGCGAGCGCGTTCGCGCTCTGGACGCTCGTCGATGTCCGGCCACCGAATGAGGAAGAGCCTCGGGGAGTGACACCCACCACCAAGGAGGACACGACGGTGGCGCCGCCGGCCGGGACGACCCAGCCGTCGGGCGGGGCGGACAGGACGATCACCGACGCGGCGGGGGTGGTGGTGGGTTACGAGACCGAGGGACTGGAGAATCCGGACCGGTACCGGGAGACGGTGAGGCGGGCGGTCGAGCACTGGGGGAACACCACCAGAGCGGGGGGTGATCGACTGCAACTGATGTTCGACCCGTCCGCGGCGGACCCCGACGTGGTGGTGCACGTCCAAGAGAACGTCACCTGCGAGGGTGATCCCGAGGCAGTCGGGTGTGTGCCCGCGTCCGCCGGCGCGCAGGCACTCACCGCCAACGCCACGGTGGAGGTGCGCCTGGAGCCCCGACCGAACGACCGGCTCACGTACTGGACCGCCGTCCACGAACTGGGCAACGTCTTCGGCGTCGGACACTGTGCCGTGCCGCGGGTGTCCGTGGCCGGGAACTGTTCGACAGGGCCGGAGGGAGACCGGCGACCGAACGCCACCGACCGTGACTCTCCGTGGACGACGCGACCCTGGGCGGCGTCCGACGACGGGGAGGGGGCCGAGACTGAACTCCGCGTGTACATCGACACCTCCGGGTACACCGGGGCGGACCGCGGTAGGGCCGTCACCCAGGTCCAGCGGGCACTCGACTACTACGAGCGGACGGCCACCGCGGAGGGTGTCGGACCGGTCCAGTTCACCCGGGTGACAGACCCCTACAGAGCTGACATCCGGATCGACGTTTCGAATGCCACCCTATCGTGTACTCTGCCTGATGCGTGCAGGGACGAGGTGGGCGTGACCACGGACGGTGATGGGGCGCTGGAGCGGTACGCCTACGCACACCTGGAGATCTCGAAGGCGAACCCCAGGTGGATCGGCTGGCAGACTGGCCGTGAGTTGGGGTACCTGCTGGGTGCCGACGACCCGTCGGAGATGCCGCCGGCGTTTCGCGACCCCGGGGCGGTCGACACCGGCGGCGACTGGTGGACCGACGAGAGCGAGACGGACTGAACCGGGCGCCGTCAGGAGCCCCCAGGAGTACGCCGGGGCCCGTGCGAGCCCCTGGGCACTCTCTGCGAGACCGGGAGGCGCGGGCAGTGGCCGGTGGTGACGAGTGCCGAGACGACGGACGGGTGGCCCCGTCCGCCGGCGTAGCGGTCTCGGACACGCCCGAGGGTGGCCACGAGGTTCCTGAAGACGAGACGACAGAACCACCGTCTCTCAGAAAGTAAAGTGATTATTTTTCAGACCCAAGGGATTATGAACGCGAACGCGTAACGATGAGTCGTGAGCGACGACGGCCTGTTCGAGTGGGCGGTCGTGTGGGGCAGGCGGGTGGCTGCCCTCGCGCTGCTGACGGGGATGGCGGCGGCGGTCGTCGGAGCGGGCGTGTTCGCCGTCGGGACGCT
The DNA here is from genome assembly GCA_964402765.1 of uncultured Halobacteriales archaeon. Lineage (GTDB taxonomy): Archaea > Halobacteriota > Halobacteria > Halobacteriales > SW-7-71-33 > SW-7-71-33. The sequence continues at coordinate 2,856 of CAYODS010000141.1, read as the reverse complement.
GCTCGACGGCGGGCAGGCCGGGAGCGGCGGGGGACTGACCCCCGGCGGGGGCACGACGACCCCGCCGGCCACGACCACGGCCACGGGACCGCCGGACGACCGACAGCAGGGGTCCGACGGGGTCGACAACGAGACCACGAGCGCGGTGCCGCTCACCGTGGAGGTCCAGGTGGCGGAGAGCCTGCGTGGTCCCGGCCGCTACCGGGCGACGGTGACCCGGGCGGTCCGGTACTGGGAGCAAAACGCGGAGCTGGCAGGCTACGACGTGCGGCCGGAGGTCAACGTGTCCGCACCGGATCCCGACGTCGTCGTGCGGGTGACGCCGAACGTCACCTGCGAGGGTGACACCGAGGCCGTCGGGTGTGCACCGCTGGTCCCGGACCCGCAGGCGCTCGGTGACCCGGCGGAGGTGCGCCTGGAGCCGCGGCCGAACGACCGGCTCACCTACGGCATCGCCGTCCACGAGTTGGGACACGTGTTCGGCGTCGGGCACTGCTCGGAGCCCCGGGCGTTCATGTACATGGACTGCCCGCCGGGGGCGCGGGCCGGCGAGCGGCCGGACGCCGCCGACCGTGACTCACCCTGGGGATCACCCCCCGGAGCCGACCCCTCGACCGCTGACCGGGAGTCCGAGATCCGGGTGTACATCGACACCTCCGGGTGGGTGCCCGGCCAGCGTGGAGAGGCCGTCACCCAGGTCCAGCGGGCGCTTGACTACTACGAGCGCAAGGCCAGCGAGGACGGCGTCGGTCCGGTCCGGTTCGAGCGGGTGACCGACCCCTACAGGGCCGACGTCCGGATCAACTTCTCCCGGCGGACGCAGCTGTGTGCGCTCCCGGACGTGTGCAGTGATATCTTCGGGGTGAGCACCGACGCCGACGACGCCCTGGAGCGACACTCCTACGCTCGCATCGAACTTGCGCTGGAGGAGCCGGACCGCGTCGGGTGGCGGACCGGCTACCGCCTGGGCTTCATCCTGGGTGCCACCGACGACTCGGAGTTGCCGCCGGTGTACCGCAACCGCGAGGCCGTCGACCCCGCCGGCGACTGGTGGACCTACGAGGAGGACGAGGACTGACTCGGTGGGGTCGACTCCCCGTCAGTCGGTCGGGCGACACGCGTCGCCGTGACGAACTGCCGGTACGAGAGGTTGCGGTCGAGTTGACTGCCGCCCCAGACGCCGGTCCCCAGACTGAACGTCGGTGGGAGGTCGTTGTCCGGGCCACCGGGGAGCGCGAGCGCGCCCGGCTGGTTGACCGCGGCCCGGCAGACGTCGACCTCGCGGGCGAGACGCTCGGCTCGCTCGGGGCGCTCGGTGTGCAACACGCAGGAGTGGCCCGCCCCGTCGACGGAGAGCACGTCGCGGGTGACCGCGAGGAGGTCGTCGAACCCCTCGCCGGCGTGGACCGACAGCACAGGCGTGAGTTTCTCCCGGGCGTGGCGGTCGTCATCGGCGACGCCCTCCGGCGGGAGCACGAGCAGGTCGGGCTCTCCCGGGGCGTCGAGACCGGCCGCCTCGGCCAGCCTTCCGGCCGACCGTGCGACCAGTGACCGGTCGTGGCCGTCGCCGTCGAACAGGGCGTCGAGGACCGCCCGTGACTCCCGCGGGGAGCAGACGTACCCGCCGTCAGCCGACAGTGCCGACAGCAGCGAGTCCAGCACGCGCTCGTCGACGACGGCGTTGCTCTCGCTGGTGCAGACGGCGCCGTTGTCGTAGGTCGCGCCCTCGACCAGCGCGGACGCCGCCGAGGAGAGGTCGGCCGTCGCGTCGACGACCGCGGTCGCGTTGCCGCCGCCGGCGCAGTAGTTCGGCGTCCCCGACCGTTCGGCCACCTCGACGGCGGCGCCCGACCCGGTGACGTGGGCCAGGTCGACCGCCTCGACCAGTCGCTCGGCCCGGTCGAGACTCGGTTCCTCGAGCGTCTGGACGAGGTCCGGCGGGGCGCCGGTCTCGGCCAGTTCCGCCCGGACGTACTCGACCGCCCGCTCGGTGACGGCCGCGGCCAGCGGCGGCGGCGAGACGACGACGGCGTTGCGGCCCTTCACCGCCAGCGTCGCCAGGAAGGCGGCTGTCGACGCGGGGTTCGTCGTCGGGGTCAGCGCACCGATCACCCCGACCGGCTTCAGCACCTCGATCACCCCCTCGCGGTCGGTGTCGACCCGGCCGACCGACCGCCCCGACAGCGTCTCTTCGAGGGCGGCCTGGAGGTGGTCGTGGAGTTTGCGGTACTTGTCCTCGACGGTGCCGATCCCGGTGTCGGCGACGGAGACGCGGGCCAACTCCTGGGCCCGCTCCTCCCGGGCCACGGCACAGGCGACCGCCCGTGCCAGCTCGTCGACCGCGCCCTGGTCGTAGTCGGCCACCGCGGCCGTCGCCGCCCGTGCGCGTCGGACACGCTCCTCGACCGGGACTGCTCCGTCGGCGCTCACGCGGACCACCGGCCGGTCGGGCCACGCCCCCGCCTCGCCACCACGTCACCGGACTGTGCTGGAATCGCCATACACGGACACCGGTTGGTCACGCCACATAGTTAACTGTCCCGACAAATGATGGTTATTTATTTTTTAGTCCGTTAGATTTATTGGATCTAAGTCGAATATTCTAATCGTCGGCACGCCTGACGGGCGTGGCGACACGAGCACGATGTGGTCCCCTGGGTGGTCACTCGACCCCTGTGGGACACTCCCCCATGTCACCCCTTCCGGCGGTCGACGGGGACCGGTTCGTTCTCGGCGTGGGCACGCACCCACAGTTGGCCGATCCGCGAGAGCCGGGTGCGGTAGGACTTGCCCTCGCGGCGCTGCTCGACGTAGCCCTTCCCGCCGGGGCCGAGGCGGTCGACGTTGTAGATCACC
>CAYODS010000140.1:0-7203 GCA_964402765.1 uncultured Halobacteriales archaeon | reverse complement strand
TGTCGTCGCCGCTCTTCTCGACGAGCTTGTCGATCTCGTCGAGCATGATGACGACGACGCGCTCGAAGTAGTCGACGGCGTCGAAGAACACGCTGTAGACGCGGTCGGTTGGCCACCCGGTCATCGGAACCTCCTCGAACTCCTCGCGGTCGGTCTCCAGTTCCTGGATGCGGTCCTCGACGGCGTCGACGGTGTCGTACTCCCAGTCCGACGCCCCGAGCGCGCCGGGGTCCTCGCGGGCGCGGTCACGCAGGTCGCGCAACTCGGCCAGGCGCTCGCCGATCAGCTCGCGGTTCGACTCGATGAACTTGTTCGCCAGCTGGGCGAGCACGCGGTACTGCGTGTCCGTCACCTCACAGTTGATGTACTCGACGTTGCAGGGCACCTGGTACTTCTCGGAGGTGCTCTCCAGTTCCTGGCTGACGAACTTCGCGCTCGCGGTCTTGCCCGTGCCGGTCTTTCCGTAGATGAGGATGTTCGACGGCGTCTCGCCGCGCAGAGCGGCGACGAGGATCGTCGCCATCTTGTTGATCTGGTCCTGCCTGTGCGGGAGTTCGTGTGGCGTGTACGACGGCCGCAACACCTCCTTGTTCTCGAAGATGGGTTCGCCACTGAGCAGGTCGTCGAACAGACCCTGTCGGTCCTCGCTCTCCTCCTCCAGCACGTCGTCCAGGTCCACGTCGAAACTCCGCGATGGGTCGACGTCGACCGCGCGACGCGGGTCCACCGGTGTGTCGTCGTCTGTCATTCGTGTCGTCTGCCTCCGTGTGCCGCCCCTCGTTTCGACTGGAAGCGACACCCACCCCGACGGAGCCCGGCGTTCTGGGGCGAATATCGGCCGTTCGTCGGACCTGCCTGGCTGGACGCCTCCAGTTGATGCAGGTGAAAGGGTGGTACGGCACACGGCATAAAACCTTCTGTCTGCGAGCGGCGGGCGCAAGACCTGGAGGTCCGTTCTCGGGACGACGATCACGACCGTCGTCAGGATGCAGACCCTGACACTCATCGTGACGGGCGTGGTGGCCGTCGGGGCAGGCCTCCTCGGTGGGCTCGCGACCGTCGTCGAAGCGGTCACCCTGGCACTCGTCGGCGGCGTCGCTGCCGTGCTCTACTTCGGCCTCGTGACGCCGTGGATCACGGCCGTGGTCGTCACGACGTTCCTGATCGAGTCACGGGACGAGACACCGGACAGTGAGACGGTGGACCACCTCGCCCGGGTGTCGGACGAGTTCCGGCACCTCCTGAACAGAGCCGAGGACGAAACGACGCCGTCACCACGAGTGACCGGCGATACGGACGACGAACCGGCCGTCGGAACGTCGGACTGAACAGCCCCACCCCCCGGGGTGAGGTCGTTGTCGTCTCTCGGGAACTCTACCCGACGGACTCGGTGGTGGCCGCTCGATGGCAGACACACCGTGGTGCCACCCTCCTCCTGTCCGACCCCCTCGTGAGACTGGAACCCGACCGAACCCCCCCACCCCATTGTTTCGGGTGGAACGGATTCTAGTGGGGGGTGGGGGGAGGGAGGGGTCGTAATCTGGGCTACTGATAGCAGAAGATATATTAGGTAGTTCTCCGAGTTAGTCCGAACAGCGCGGTAACTTCTGCAGGAGCCGCGCGTAACGTACAGATACCCAACTAAGACGTTACGATAGTCTCCCGTTGAGAGTCTCTGACACACGAAATAACGGGGTGAATCCCCCCGTTTCACCTCCGGAGACTGTCTGCTCGACGCGGTGTCGCGCCAGAGCGGTTACGAACCGCGTCTTCGGGAGCAACCGTGGCAGTTCACACTCCTCTGAGCACCCCCGTTCCCTCGCTTGACGCCCCAGATTGACTGTCTCAGGAGCTATACGACCGATACGGCTCTCTCGACCACTGCCAGTCGAACGGGAGGGGTGGTCCGTTCGACCGGCCCCACCCCCTCCCACCCCCCACCACATCTCTCACCGTTCCAGTTGAAACGAAGGGGTGGGGGGCTTCCCGAGTCTCCGGTCCGCTTGGACTCGGCGCGGCAGGGAACGTGTTACCACGGACGACAGTCGACGTACTATTCAGACGAGTGACACGCCTACCCAGGTGTAGGTCTCCCAGATCGTCTCGGTACGGTACGGTTCCACCTGAAATAGAGGGGTGTCGGACGACCGGACGTGGCGGGTCGGTCGCCCCCGACGACACCCCCTCTGTTTCGTGTGGAACGGCCTCTTCGAATGGCGTCTCGTCGTCCGTCGCCGCTCTCGTCCGCCCCTCTGTCTCCGCTGGTCACGCGAGCGGCGCATGACATGCACCCGATACGACGGCCCTCGGCGGGTGTCGTCGCCGACGGGACTGCTGTCGAGAATCGAAAGACAGCGTGGGGATATCGTGTCGGCGAACGACGTGCGTCGAACATGTGTCTGACGTAGAACTAAGTGCATACGACCGCAGGAGAGGCTGTACGCACCATTTCGAGTGCAGGAGTCAAAGGATGGGAATCATCAAAGGCATCAGGGACAGTATCACTCGCGTTCGCGAGCGACTGTTCCGGGAGGACGAGCAGCGTCGGATCGGCATCTACGGCCCGCCGAACGCGGGGAAGACCACCCTGGCGAACCGGATCGCCCGGGACTGGACCGGTGACGCGGTCGGTCCGGAGAGTCAGATCCCCCACGAGACGCGGCGGGCGCGTCGCAAGGAGAACGTCGAGATCGAGCGTGACGGCAACAGCGTGACGATCGACATCGTCGACACGCCGGGGGTGACGACGAAGGTCGACTACGAGGAGTTCCTCGAGTTCGACATGGAGGAGGACGACGCCGTGCGTCGCTCCCGCGAGGCCACCGAGGGCGTCGCGGAGGCGATGCACTGGCTCCGCGAGGACGTCGACGGCGTCGTGTACGTCCTCGACAGCACTGAGGACCCGTTCACGCAGGTGAACACGATGCTCGTCGGCATCATCGAGAGCCAGGAGCTGCCCGTGCTGATCCTCGCGAACAAGATCGACTTAGAGGAGTCGAGTCCGCAGCGCATCCGCAACGCCTTCCCCCAGCACGACACCGTCGAACTGTCGGCGCTGGAGGGCGAGAACATGGACCGCGTGTACGACGAGATCGCGGAGAAGTTCGGGTGACCATGCCGGCCGCAAAATCCCCCGATGGCGAGGACGGCGTTCAGGTCGACCTGATCGGCGCGGACCGCATGGAGGGACTGACCAGCATGGAGAAGATCCGGATGATCATCGACGGCGTCCGCGACGGCAACATCGTCGTCCTCGAGCAGGGACTCGAACCGGACGAGCAGTCCCGGCTCATCGAGGTGACGATGGCCGAGATCTCCCCGGACTACGACGAGTTCAACGGCATCGAGATCGAGACCTACCCCAAGACCGGCAACAACGACTCCGGCTTCATCGGCCGGCTGATGGGCTCGGACTCCTCGCCGCCGTTGACCGTGATCGGCCCCGCCGACCAGATCCAGACGCTGCACAAGGACGAGACCCTGATCAGCACGCTCGTCTCCCGCAAGTAGCGCATGCCCCACGCCTGTACCAACTGCGGGCGGACGTTCCCCGACGGCTCCAAGGAGATGCTGTCGGGCTGTCCGGACTGTGGCGGCAACAAGTTCCGCTACCACCCCGACGGCGTGGCCGAGGACGGCCCGAGCGACCGCGCCCCGCCGGACCCGGACGAGGAGGGACTGCCTGGTCGCGACCAGGGCGTCGTCGACCGCGCGACGACGACCGTCCGCGAGTGGGTCGGCACCCGGTCGGGACCGTCCGGTGCCGACGGCACGCCCGACCCGGCCCGTCCACGGGAACCGACGGGGTCCGAGGCCCCCGCTGGCCCGACTTCCGGGTCGGGTGGCGGCGACGCCGCGAGCGGCCCGTCGGCCGAGACGACGGCGTCCGACACCACGAGCGGCCCGTCGGCCGAGGCCACCACGACGGACACCCCTGACGACCCGGCGCCGGACGCGGACGCCGCCGAGGCCCCAACGGAGCCGGACGACGCCCCGGAGGACACCGCCCAGGCGGACGCCCGGACCAGCGTGGCCGACCCCGCGGAGATCCCCGACACGCCCGTCGACGGCGACGCCCCGGACCTCGGGCCCGCCGAGGAGCGCGCCGCCGCCGTGGCCGGAGCCCCCGGTGAGCGCGGCGACGGCGAGGCGAGCGCGCAGGCGGCAGCCGAACCTGCCGACCCGACGGCGACGCCGAGCGCATCGAACCTCGCACAGCTCCGCGAGGAACTGAACGAGCAGTTCGAGTCCATCAAGATCGTCGAACCCGGCGAGTACGAACTCAACCTGATGGGACTGTACGACCGAGAGGAGTACATCATCTCGCTGATGGAGGACGGTCGCTACGCCATCGAGGTGCCCGAGACCTGGCGGGACGCCGAGGACCTCCCCGACGAGTGACCGCTTACCGCCGGCGACCCGCTCGCGACCCGTCCGGCTGGTGACAGCCCCGCCCGCGACCCGCCCAGCGGGTGACCGTCGCGTCGGCGAACTGTCGACGTGGAACAAATTTATATTCGCCAACGGCGGACCCCGACCCGTGAACGGGGACCAGCGCGAGTGGCTGTTCACGACCCTGGTCGTCTACGCGGTCGGGGTGGTGCTCGTGCTCACCGGGCACGTCCTGGGGCTGTACGGGGTGTTGCGCTTCCGTGCGCCCGTCTCGGGCGGTTCGTCGCTCGACGACACGAGTGCCGAGATGCCGGTGCCGGTGTTCGGGGTGCTGGTCGGTCTCGTGCTGGTCGCGCTCGTCGGTGGCATGTGGGTCCGGCGGCCCCACAGCGAGCCGGTACTCGAGGGGAGTGCGAACGGCGCGAACCTCAGCGGTAGCGACACCGAACCGACCGGGACCGTCTGGCAGCGGCTGAAGAAACTGGCCGTCGAGACCGTCGCCACCCTCACGCTGGCGCTTCTCGCCGTGCCGGCGCTGATGGTGGTCGACGCCGGTCTGTTCGGCTCGTTTCTGGTCGTTGGCCACGCAATGATGTGTGGCGGAGTGTACGGCCGGTACGCCGTCGGGGAGGCCGAGGGCGAACGACGACCCGCCGAACGGCTGTACGGGTAGTCCCGACGACCGGCGGCGGGCGACGGCCCCCCGGAGACCCAGCGGTCGTTCCGGCGACCGGACAGACCGGCGTGTCCTCCGGAGACACCGGCACCACTGCCCGGGGAAGCCAAGAGCTAATCACCCGGCGACGGTACCAGCGGTGGATGCAGAGCGACGGCCGTGTCGCGACGGTGTTGCTCGCGTTCCCGCGGTTGCTGGCCCGCCTCGGACTGGTGGACCGCCGGAAGGGCGAGGAGGCGTTCGACCTCGCCGTCCCCGCGATGATCACGGGTGGGCTGCGGGTGCTGTTGCGCTTCGCGGACTTCCTGATGGTGTCGATCGCCGTCGGCAGCGCTGGCCTCGCCGCACTGGAGTTCGGCTTCCTGTACTTCTTCGTCGGCTTCGGCCTGTCGCTGGCGCTCACCTCGGGGACGATCAGCGTGGTGTCGCGGCTGAAGGGCGCCGACGACCACGCTCGCGCCGACCTGGCGGTGAAGCAGTCGCTGTGGCTCTCGCTGGCGCTTGCCCTGCCGCTCACCGCGGCCTCGTGGCTGTACGCCGAGCCGATGATCGGCCTGCTGACCGACGACCCCCGCGTCGTCGAGTTGGGGGCGACGTACCTCCGCATCCTGATGCTGTCGACCGCCTTCCGCTTCTGGAGCATGGTCGCCGCCCGGGCGCTGGCGGGGGCGGGCGACACCCGGACGCCGATGTACGTCCGGCTGGTGACGCTGCCGACGAACGTCGGCCTGAACGCCGTGCTCATCTTCGGGTTGCTCGGGGCGCCCGCCCTGGGTGTCGCCGGCGCCGCGATCGGCAGTGCGGTGGCGAACACGCTCGCGGGCGTGGTCTTTCTCGCGCTGTTCGTCTCCGGGCGGTGGTCGGTGTCGCTGCCGGTCGGCGGCCCGCAGTTCGATCTCGGCATCGCGACGGAGATCGTCCGGGTCGCCACCCCACTCGCCGGGACGCGGCTCGCCCAGACGTTCTCCCGGTTCCCGTTCCTGTTCGTGCTGGGGACGCTGGGCACGGAGGTCGTCGCCGCCTACGCCGTCGGTCGGCGGGTGATCCTGCTTGCGATGATGCCCGCCTGGGGGTTCTCGACGGCGGCGTCGACGCTCGTGGGCCAGGCCGTCGGCGGCGGCGAGGAGCGCGAGGCCACCGCGTACGGGTTCGAGACGCTGCGGGTCGCGCTCGCCACACAGATGGTGCTGGCGGTCGCGCTCGTGGTCCTCGCGGAGCCGATCGCCGCCGCCTTCGGCGAGCAGGGCGCGCTCACCGTCACCTTCGTCCGCGTGTTCGGCCTCTCGGTGGCGGGCTTCTCGGTCGCCCGCAGCATGAAGGGCGCACTCCGCGGGGCGGGCGACACCCGGTGGCCCTTCTACGGCGCCTTCGCCGGCGCGTGGTTCCTCCGCCTGCCGGTCGCCCTGCTCGCGCTGCCGGCGGGCGCCGTCGCCCTGCCGCTTTTCGGCCCGCTGCCCGGTCTCGGCCTGGGCGTCACTGCCGTCTTTCTCGCCATCCTCGGGGACACCTACCTGAAGGCGCTGGTGAACTACCTGCGCTTTCGCTCGGGCGCCTGGCGGCGGATCGCCCGCGAGTCCGAGGTCGGCGACGGCGAGGGGACGGCGACCGACGACCCCGACGGGTCGGCGTCGACCGACGGCGCCGCCCCCACGCGAACTCGCGGCGACGACACCACCGGTGACGGCACCGCCGCCACGCGAACTCGCGGCGACGACCCGCTGGACGTGGACGCCGACGAGGACGCCGCCGACTGACCCGCCGGACCTGGATATCGCCGACTGACCGCCGGAAGAGGACGCCGCCGACTGACCCGCCGGACCTGGATATCGCCGACTGACCGCCGCGAGCGGGCCGGACCCCACGCTCCCGCGTCGAGCGGGCCGGGACCGAAGCCTTTGACGCCGTGGAGCGTCCAGTGGCGTGCGATGAGCACCGCCACGAAGATCGTGATCTCGACGGTCGCGGTCGCGGCGCTTCTGTCGCTCGTGTTGCTGGTGAACGGTATCCTGAGCGCCTGACCGACGGCGGAGACGGTCGAACCGCAGCACATAATCCGGACCGTGACGCCCGTGAGGTATGGCCCCCGACGAGCCGACCGTCGAGAGCGCGTACGACGAACTGGCACGGGACGACGA
>CAYODS010000139.1:0-7274 GCA_964402765.1 uncultured Halobacteriales archaeon | reverse complement strand
TCTCGAAGATCGCCTTCACCTCGGGCTTGCGGAGGTCGAGCGTGCGGTTGTCCAGGCGGGTGGACAGTTCGGCGTCGACCTTCCCGCTCGGATCGAGGGGGAGTTCGGGGTCGGCCTCGGCGATGACCTCCAGGCTGTCGGGGACGACCTCGACGCCGGTGGGGGCACGCTCCTCGGCCTCGACGGCACCCTCCACGACGACGACGGACTCGCGGGCGACGTCCGTCCCGCGCTCCACCAACTCGTCGTCCATCGCCTCCTTCTCGAACTTCACCTGGATCTTCCCGGTGCGGTCGCGCACGATGAGGAAGGCGATCCCACCGAGGTCGCGGATCTCGTGGACCCAGCCGGCGACGCGGGCCGTGGTGCCCGGTTCCGCGTGGGCGGCGTGGGTCCGGTCGTCCATGTACATCGTACCCCTCGCTTCCGGTGGGTCCGGTATAAGCGCCGTCATTCGAGCGGCGGGGACCGAGCACCCGCGACCGACGCCGACGATCAGGGGTCGTACGGGCAGAACACCCCGGAGACGTTGTACGTCTTCCCGATCGTGACCGTGTTCGTGTTCGGGATGGCGACGTTGCCCTCGATCGTGATCTGGTTGTCGTAGCCGGCGCTCTCGCCCACGATCTTGATCTGGCTCTTGTCGCACCCGGGTTTAAAGATCATGTAGATGTCGTTGGTCGGCTCGCTCCCGCCGGGTGTCTTGTTGAGACTGTTACCGTTGATCTCGTAGGAGTCCGCGCCCGGGTCACGGGACGGCGGCGGGTCGTCGGACCAGTTGTACTTGCCCGGAGGTGCCCACGCAGGGGCGCTGTTCCAGTGGACGTTGTCCGTCATGACCATGACGTACACCGGGCCCTCGACCCCCTCGAGGTCCTTGTCGTACCGCTTGACGTGGTGCCACGGGTTGCTCAGCGGGACGGGACCGACCTGCGATCCGGGACCGTCGGGATTGATCGAGACGCCGAAGTCGTACTCCGGGGCGATCCTGACGCGACTGCCGTTGACGTTCGCGTACTCGAACTTCCAGTCGAAGCGGTTCCACCGGCAGTCGTGTGCGACCCTCGGCGTCACGTCTTGAACGATCTGGGAGACACCCTCACCCTCGGCGATCACGAGGACCTCGTCCTGCGGGAACACACAACTGACCGTCACCGAGTCGGCCTCGTCGTCCCAGGTGTGGACACGGCGACCGTTTATCTCGAGATGCAGGTCAGCCTCGGCGCTGACACTCTGTGCCTCCGGGGTGATCGTGATGTTCTCGTGTGTGACACTCGGCTGGTCGACGTCGAGGTCGTAGGTCGCAGTGGCACGGACCTCGGCGGTCCTGACGTTGTCGTTCGCGATACCGGTGAACGAAAACACCGTGACGCCGGCCAGCAGTACCAGAATGAGAATGAGCAGGGCGACGCCGATGACCGTCGAGGCACCCCGTCGGTCCGGCCGCCCGCCATCAGGGATCATATCAATTGATGGGCGAAGAAGGATTATAAAAAAACTGGCCGCCCACGTTAGTCTTACACTCCAGCGGCCGTGTCCGGCGCCCGGTGCTCGGGAGACCGACCCGTCGGTCGTGGTGAGAGACCGACGAACGGGGGCGCCGAGGTCGGGGGCGACTCAGGCCTCCGCGCCGGCGTCCGTGTCCGCCCCGGGGTCGACCCCGCCCTCGACGCCCTCGTCGTCGCCGTCCTCGTCGTCGTCGTCGCCGTCGGCGTCCAGCCCCTCGACGGCGGCGATCGCCGCCCGGCGCAGACCACGGGCGCGGGTCTCCTCGATGCCGGCCCGCTCCGCGAGGTCCGCGGGGTCGGCGCCCACCAGATCGGCGACGCTCGTCACGTCGGCCTCTGCGAGTGTCGTCTCGGTCTCCTCGTCGACGCCCTCCACGGCCGAGAGGTCGAGATCGCCCCCCTGCTCGGCCTGGCGGGCGCGGTACTCCCGGAAGTTACAGACCGGACAGCCCAGGTCCCAGGGGTCGTCGCTGTCGGCGTCGACGACCAGTTCCCGCAGGCCGTGCTCGGCACACCGGTCCTCGGTCACCGTGAGGTCGCCCCGGCGGGGCAGCGGCAGCGAGTACTCACACGAGGGGTACCGCGCACACCCCACGAGGCGGGAGCCGTTGCGCAGGCGCTTGACCTGCAGTTCGCCGCCGTGCTCGCGGCCACACTCCGGGCAGGTGCCGACGACGGGGCCGGCGCCGGCGTCCTCCTTCGCACACATCGGGCAGCCGTGGGTGTACGTGTTCCGCCCGGCGAGCATCCGCACCTCGTGCAGGCCGTGCTCCTCGCAGACCTCGTCGGTGATCTCCGGTTCACCGTCCTCGGGCAGCGGCAGCGTGAACTCACACGACGGGTAGCCGTCACAGCCGACGAACGGCGACCCCGAGGAGCGCCGGATCAGCAGGCGCTCGCCACACTCCGGGCAGTCGCCGATCGAGGCGTCGGCCTTCAGTGACTCCTGCAGCAGGTCGCCGACCTCCTCGCGGTTGGCGGCGAGGTCGTCGAACACCGCCCGCAGCATCTCGCGGGACTCCTCGGTCACGTCCTCCAGGTCGGCCTCGCCCTCCGCGATGGCGGTCATGTCCCGCTCCAGTCGCTGGGTCATCTCCTCGCTGACGATCTGCTCGGCGAACTCGTCGGCGGCGTCGACCACCGCCCGCGCGAGCCGCGTCGGCCGCGGCGGATCCCCGTCGACGTAGCCGCGATCGTATAATTTTTCTATCGTATGGTGCCTGGTACTTTTCGTTCCCACCCCCTTTTCTTTCATTATTTCCACAAGTCTCGACTGGCTGTACCGCCTGGGGGGCTGGGTCTGTTTGGCGTCCAGACGCACCTCCTCGATCGCCAGGCGGTCCCCCTCGGCGACCTCGGGCAGGTGCTCCTCGGAGCTGGAGACGTAGGGGTAGACGGCGTGGTAGCCGGGCGAGACGAGCCGGCGGCCGTTCGCCTTCAGACTGGCGCCGCCGGCGTCGGCGACGACCCGAACGTCGGCCCACTCCGCGGGCTCTGCCACCGTCGCGAGAAAGCGCCTGGCGATCAGCTCGTACAGTTCGGCCTCGTCCTCGCCCAGGTCGCCGGGGTCGGGCACCTCGCTCGTCGGGTGGATCGGCGGGTGGTCCGTCGACTCGGTGTCGCCGCGAGTGGGGTCGAGGTCGCCGCCCTGCAGGTCGGCGGCGTCGTCGCCGATCTCGGGGTGGTCCGTCAGGTCGGCGACCCGCTCCTCCGGGTCCAGGTCGTCGGGGTAGACGGTGTTCTCGGTGCGTGGGTAGGTGACGTAGCCGGCGGTGTAGAGGTCCTCGGCGACGCTCATCGCGCGCTCGGCGCCGTAGCCGAGACTTCCGGCGGCGGAGATGAAGGCCGTCGTGTCGAAGGGGGCGGGCGGGCGGTCGGTGCGGCTGCGGCGACGGACCTGCCGGACGACGGCGGCGTCGGCGCCGGCGACGGTCTCGCGGGCGCGCTCGGCGGCGTCTTCCTCCCAGACGCGCTCTCGCTCGCTGCCGTCCTCGCGGATGAAGTACTGCGCCTCGAAGGACTCGCCGTCGGCGGCGAGGCCGGCGAACAGTTCCCAGTAGTCCTCGGGGTCGAAGGCCTCGATCTCGCGCTCGCGGTCGACCAGCAGCCGCAGGGTGGGCGACTGCACGCGCCCGACGGAGATGAAGTCACTGCCGAGCTGGCGGGCCGACAGCGAGAGAAAGCGGGTGAGCGCGGCGCCCCACATCAGGTCGACCACCTGGCGGGCCTCCCCCGCCGCCGCGAGGTCGAAGTCGATCTCGTCGGGGTCACCGAAGGCAGAGTGCACCTCGTCGTCGGTGATCGAGGAGAACCGCACCCGGTCGACGGGTGCGTCGGTCTCCTCGCGGACGATCTCGTAGGCCTCGACGCCGATGAGTTCACCCTCGCGGTCGTAGTCGGTGGCGATCGTGACGCGGTCGGCGGCCCGAGAGAGCGACCGCAGTTCGCGGACGATGTCCTCGCGGGTGGCGGTCTTGCGGACCTCGGCGTCTATCAGTTCGACGGGTTCGACGGCCCGCCAGTCCTCGTACTCCGGGGGGAAGTCGACGCCGACGACGTGCCCGGAGAGGCCGACACACACCCGGGAGACGCGCTCTCCGTCACGACGCTCGGTCCAGCGGTAGACGTTCACCTCCTCGCCGCCGACGGTCGCGTCGCCGTCGCTGAGGATGTCGGCGATCCGCCGGGCGGCGTTGTTCTTCTCGGTGACGATCAGCTCGACCCGGTCCTCGCTCATCGTGCGGGAGTAACGGGAGCCACCTGCTAAACGTTCCGGACGGCCCGAGACGACCGGAAAGATTTACCTGCTGTGACCGCCGCGTGTGAATATGTCACAGCCCTCCCCGTCGAAGCCGTCCGACGCGAGCGAGCCCCGGGCGGAGGAGGCCGAGGCGGACGCCGAGGCCGACGCCGAGGGGACGGCGACCGACGACCTCCGGGCGCTGTACCTCGACAACGACGACGCCGGCGAACTCATCTCGGCGCTGTCCTCACAGACGGCACGCTCCATCCTCGTCGCTCTCCACGACCGCCCCGCGACGGCGTCAGAGCTCGCCGAGCACGTCGACACGACCGTCCAGAACGTCCGCCACCACCTCGACACCCTCCGCGAGGCGGACCTCATCCGGGCGGCCGACACGCGGTACTCCGCGAAGGGTCGCGAGATGGACGTGTACGCCCCCGTCGACCGGCCGCTGGTCGTCGTCGTCGGCAACGAGGACGACGACACCGGGAAGCGCGAGCCAGCAGACGGGGAGACCGAGGGGTTCGTCGACTCGCTGAGCCGGTTCGTCGGCGCGGTCGCCGCCCTGGCGGCCACGAGTCTGCTCGTGCAGTACCTGTTCGTCTCCTCGGCCGGCGGCGATCTCGGCGGCGTGGTCCGCTCGCCCGACGGGCTCGGCGGCGGCGTCGGGCCGGTCGTCGCGCCGCCCGGGCTGCTCTTCTTCGCCGGCGGCGCGCTGGTGCTCGCGGTCGCCTCCGGCTGGCGCTACTGGCGGCGCAACCACGCGTGAGTCTCGCTGGCGGCTTCCTGATCGACGGCGTCTGCGGTGGAGGAAACTGTTGGGATTTTTGTGATCGGTGAGCGTTGATCGATCACATGCAGCGACGTGCCGGCGCGACGCAGGTGGTCGTCGCGACGCTGTTGCTCGTCGTGTCCGTCGGCGCGCTGCTCGGGGTCCCGGCGCCCGTCGCCGACGACGGCCGGGAGCCGACCACCCGATCGACCGGCCTCGGGGAGTTCGTCCACGCCGACGACGACCGCGCGGTCGAGTACGAGGTCGACGTCGTCGCCACGATCGAGTCCGGGGCCGACGTACCGCGACGGCTCCGGAGTCGCGGTGACGTCCGGGTGACCAGCGGGGGGAACAGCCGACGGCTCCAGGGGACCGTGCCGCTGTCGGAGGTGCGGGGACTGTCCGACGCGCGCGGCGTCGCCGGCGTCCACATCGACACGAGCGGGCTCGACGCGGGCGTGGACGCGGTCGCCCCCGGCGTGTCGGCGGTCGGCGCGACGGAACTGCACGACCGGGGCGTGACCGGCGAGGGCGTGACCGTCGGGGTGATAGACGAGGGGTTCCGGCTGAGCAGTCCCGCCATCGCCGACCAGGTGAGCGCCTACCGGGCGTTCGGCGAGACCGGCGACGACCTCCACGGGACCGCCGTCGCCGACGTCGTGAGCGACACCGCGCCCGGCGCGGAACTGCACCTCGCCGCCGTGGGGCCGACGACCAACCGCAGGGAGTACCGCGAGGCGGTCCAGTGGCTGCGTGCCTCGGGCGCCGACGTGGTGGTCGACGCCGGCTCCTACCTCGGGAGCGTCGGGGGCGTGCGCGACGTGGCGAGCACCGCCGCCGACGACGTGGTCTTCGTCACCTCGACCGGCAACTACGCGCAGCGACACTGGACGGGGGTCCACCGGCCGGTCAGCGACCGGACGGACATCGTCGCCGCCGACGGCGACTGGGAGGCACCGCTCGCCGACGGCGGCCCGACGGTGGACGAGTGGCTCCGGGCCGGTGACCGCCTGAGCGGCCCCACCGACGGCGGAACCCCGACCGCACTGGAGTGGGTCCGGTTCGGCGGCGACCGCCGCAACCACCTCGGCGACGGCACCGTCGCCGGGCGCGTGACGGTGTCGGCCAGTTGGTCGGGCGAGGCGAACTACGACCTCTACCTCGTCCGCCAGACCAGTGCCGGCGAGGTGGTGTGGGCGCGGTCGACGGAGGACGCCGCCGGCAGAGAGCACCTCTCGACGGTCGTCCCGCGGGGCCGGTACGCCGTCGCCGTCGGCTACGACGGGGGGGCCGACGGCGCGACGCGACTGGAGGTGTTCGCCAGCCACCGCCTGGAGACGAACACCCCAGCCGGGAGCCTGACCGCGCCGGCGACCGCCGAGGGCGTGATCGCCGTCGGCGCCGCCGCCGACCGGGGGACGGGCGCGGCGGCGTTCTCCTCGCGCGGGCCCACGCCGGACGGCCACCACGGCGTCGACCTGGTGGCGCCCGACGACGGGCCCGGCCAGGGCGGCACCTCCTTCGCCGCGCCGTACGCCGCCGGCACGGTCGCGCTGCTGAAGTCCGAGTACGGCTCGGTCGAGACGACCCGCGTCGGCACCGTCGTCGCCACCGCCGCCGAGGACGTGGGGCCGGCCGGCGTCGACCCCGTGACGGGACACGGGCGACTGGACGCCGTCGCCGCCGCCAGCACGCTGGAGACGCTGGTCACGCTCGGCGAGCACCCGCCGACGCCGCCGGTCACGAGCGGGACGGACTGACCGCCTACCCCGCGCCGTCGGCCAGTCGCTCGCGCAGGAGTTCGTTCACCGTGCCCGGGTCCGCGCTGCCGCCGGTCGCGCTCATCACCTGACCGACGAGGAAGTTGATGGCGTCGCTCTCGCCGTCGTGGTAGTCCTCGACGGCGCCGGGGTTGTCGGCGATGGCGTCCTCGACGGCGGCGACGACGGCGTCGTCGTCGGTCACTCCCAGGTCCTCCCGCTCGACGACGGTGTCGGGGGCCAGTCCCTCGTCCAGCATCGTCCGCAGCACCGTCTCCTCGGCGTTTTTCGCCGTGATGGCGTCGTCGTCGACGAGTTCGATCAGCCGGGTGAACTCCTCCAGGCGGTCGGTCACGTCGGCGACGGCCATGTCCCGGTAGTTCAGTTCGCCCAGCAGGCGGTCGGCGACCCACGACGCCGCGGTGTCGGGGTCGAACCGGTCGGCCACCCGCTCGTAGAAGTCCGCGACCTGCTTGCGGGAGGTGAGCTTG
>CAYODS010000138.1:1119-7302 GCA_964402765.1 uncultured Halobacteriales archaeon | reverse complement strand
GGCAGAACGGGAGTCCACCGACAAGCCAACGGCTTCAGCCGTTGGTAGCTGACGGCGGTGACGAGAGCACAGATGGAGGCGGTCGACCGGGTCGCCGTCGAGGAGGTGGGGTTGCAGTTGCTCCAGATGATGGAGAACGCGGGTCGGATCCTCGCGTGGCACGCTCGCGACGTTCGAGCGGAGGGACCCGTCCTCGTCGTGGCCGGCAACGGGGGGAACGGCGGCGGCGGGATGGCGTGTGCGAGACATCTCGCCAACCACGGCGTTCCGGTCCGACTCCTCCTCGACAGGTCGCCCGACGACCTGTCCGGAGTCGCGGCCACACAACACCGCATCCTCGACGGGATGGGGGTCCCGACCGCCACCGAGACGGAGCGCTCGAGTCGACACGACGACCCCGGGGTCGTCGTGGACGCGCTCGTCGGCTACGGACTCGACGGCGAGGTTCGGCCCCCGGCGAGCGGGATGATCGAGCGGCTGAACGAGCGGTCCGGGCCGATCGTGTCGCTCGACGTCCCGTCCGACGTCGACGCGACGACCGGCGACACGCTCGGTGTCGCGGTCACGCCGACCCGGACCGTCACGCTCGCACTCCCGAAGACCGGGCTCGAGGCGGTCACGGGGACGCTCTGTTTCGCGGACATCAGCGTTCCCCAGACCGTGTACGAGCGGCTCGACATCGAGTACGGCCGACCGTTCGGGCAGGCCGACTGGATCGAACTGACCCGATAGCGTGCCCGCACGCCGCCGTGTGGCCGAGTCGCACGACCCCGCTTCGCTCAAGTCGCCTGCCGTGGTATCTCATCACATGCTCAGGACAGGTCAGGAGGCACCGGACTTCACGTTGCCCGGCGCGGCGGCAGGGACCATCGAGGCGCACGGACTCTCCGAATACACGGACCGGGGCTGGACGGTGATACTCGTGTTCTACCCGCTGGACTTCCATCCGGCCTGCACCGACCAGTGGTGCTCACTGCGCGACGCCGACTGGCTCACGCTGCTCGACGACGTGGCCGTCCTGGGTGTGGGATCGGACGGGGCCTACGCCCACCGCGAGTACGCGGACCGGCACAACATTCAATTCCCGCTGCTGTCGGACGCGGACGGGCGGGTCAGCCGAGCGTACGACGTGTTGATCGAGGAGTTCGAGGGCCACGGCGACGTGCCGGGACAGGCGACGTTCGTCGTCGGTCCCGACCGGACCGTCCGGTTCGCGTGGTCGGGTGACAGCCCGGACCGGCGACCGGACCTCGACGCGTTACGGAGCGCGGCGGAACCGGCGTGAGGTGGGGTGGAGTCCCACCGGATCCGACGGGGCGACCCGGATCGGTTCGTGTCCGCCGGTAGAGCGTTTATTCGCCGTAGGTGTGGAAGTCGACGGCCTGTTCGAGCAGTCCGTCCGGGATGCCCGGCACCTCCTCGGACCGCACCGGTCCCTGCTCATCGAGGAGATCGGGATCACGCGGGAAGTCCCGCAGTTGGAAGTGAACGTCGATCCCCGCCTTCGCGCCCTGTCCGAGTCCGACCGGGACCTGGTTGTGGCCCGGCGTACAGTCACCGACCGCGTACACGTCGTCGACGGAGGTCCGGCCGTGGTCGTCCACGTCGATGGTCCCGTCGTCGTTGATCTCACAGCCCAGTTCCCTCGCCAGTCCGTTGTTGTACTCGGCGCCGTACATCGCGAACCCGCCCTTGTACTCCCGGACGGTCCCGTCCTCGAACTCGAGAGCCTCCAGCCAGCCGTCCTCGCCGTTCCGGACACCCGACACGTCCTCGTGAACGACGTCGATCGGATGGTTCGCCAGCATCGCGGCGGTCTCCGAACTCCACTCGGGGTCGTTCCCGCGCGTGAGCAGGTCGACGTCGTCGGTGAAGTTGAGCATGATGCCGGCGACGTGGGCGGCGCTCTCGGCGTGCCCCATCACGTACACCGACTCGTCGACGAACATGTAGGCGTCACAGTGCAGACAGTAGTGGAGGCCACGACCGGTCCGTGGGAGCGGCGGCTCCGGGCGGACGTCGTTGAACCCGGTCGCCAGCACGACGCGGTCCGCCCCGTACTCCGCGCTGTTGCCGGACAGTCGGATGCCGTCGGAGTCAGGGCGTGAACAGCTGGTCACCATGTCGCGGTGGATCTCACACCCGTACCCTTCGAGCTGTTCCTGCCCGACCTGCAGGAACTCGGCGCCGCTGGTCTCCTCGGTCACGCCGATGAGGTTGTGGACCTCCTGCATCATCGCCCCCCGACCGCCACCTCGGCTCACGACCGCCGTCTCGTGACCGAGACGCGTGCTGTACAGCGCGGCCGTCATTCCGGCGGGACCGCCGCCGACCACGACAACCTCGTACTCGTACTTGTCGGGTGAGTCTCCCATGTACGAGAACGACGCCCCGTCGTTACAAGTGTTTTCGCGGCCGTGCGACGCGGCTCAACGACCGCCTCGTGGTTTAGTAGCCCTCTCGCGTCTGATAGATCGGGATACATGCCATCACTCGTAGCCGGTCTGGCTGGCGGTGTGGTCGCAACGGTCGCTATGACCATCGCGATGATGATGCTGGGAGACGGCGGACCGCCGCCGACGGCACGGCTGGTCGCGAAGTTCGCCGGCGGCGACCCCGAGGCCCACGCGATGCCCGGGATGGCGCTGCACGTGATCTACGGTGTCGCCGCCGGCGCCGTCTTCGCGGTCGGCGTTCCGTTGCTCGGGCTCGGTCTGGACTCGATCCCGGTCGCCGCCGGTCTGGGCCTCGTCTACGGGCTCGTCCTCATGATCGGCGGCATGGTGTTCTGGATGCGGACGATCATCGGGATGGAGCCCGACAGGAGCATGATGACGATGTTCGGCACCGTCCACGTCATCTACGGCGTGGTGCTCGGCGCCTTCATCGGTGCCGGCGTCGTCGGCTGAGCGGACGTCACGCCCCGACCCCAAGACCCAGCATATCACCGACCATACGACACACACACACACACATGCCCCGACTGCCACTGCTCGACATAGACGACATCCCGGAGGAGTACCACCACCTGTTCGGCGACGAGTACCTCGGCGATCGTCACATCTTCCGGGTGTGGGCACACAACCCGGAGGTTCTCGAGGCGACGCTCGAGTACCTGAACGTCCTGTACGACCAACTCGGCCAGCGACGCAAGGAGTTGGCCATCCTGATCGTCGCGCGGACCCACGGGGCTCGCTACGAGTGGCACCAGCACGTCGACATCGCCCGCGACAAGGGGGTCTCGGTCGAGGAGATGCGAGCGATCGGCGGCGACGACCTCTCGACGTTCGACGACGCCGAGTACGTCCTGCTCCAGTACGCCCGCGCCGTCGCGTCGGGGGCCGTCACCGACCAGATCCACGACGCCCTGACCCGTCACTACTCGCCCGGCGAGGTCGTCGCCCTCGGGTTGCTGGTGGACTTCTACGTGGGACTATGTAACTACGTCGCTGCCGTCGACCTGCCGTTCGAGGGCGGCGAGTTCGTCGGCTGGACCCCCGACGAGGAGACCGTCTCGGAGTGCTTCGCGTAGATGACGGGGACGGGAGCTATCGATGGCTCCGACGAGGGGCTGTCGCTCCGGGCCGAGCGTCGCCGGCCACGTGAGCCAACGAAGTGTCCGAAGCGACGACGCCGCTACAGGGGACTCCGACCGTGAGTCGGACCCCCGTTCCTGCGCTCGGTGGCGTCGTCGGCGTGTCGGGAGTGCTCGTGCTCCCGCTGCTCGGTGTCGATGCCGTGACGGTCGCGGTCGGATCGGTCCCGGTTCCGGCCGGGTTCCCCGTCGATCGGTTCCTCGCCCACTGGTGGGTGTTCCCGGCCTCGATCCTCTTCTCGATGGTCGCGCTCGCCTCGGGCGTCTCCGGCGCGCTGTTCTTCAGCCCCTTCTTCATACTGGTCGTGGGACTGCAACCCGCCCAGGCAATCGGTGCCGGCCTGCTGACGGAGGTCTTCGGGATGGGCAACGGACTGTTGAACTACGTCCGGCAGCGAACCGTCGACTACGCCACGGCGAAGTGGCTCCTGCTCGGGGCGGTCCCGGCCGTCGTCGCTGGCGCGTTCGCGGCCCATCACGTGCCGACGGCGTTGCTCACCATCGCGTTCGGCGCCGGACTCCTCCTCCTGGGCGCGTTCCTCGTCTACTACGACCCGCCCGAGGAGTGTGTCCCGGGCGAGCGCGAGGGCGAGATCCTGAAACGGAAGAACACCGGGCGCGGAACGACGACCATCGAGACGACCGACGGCGAGACGTACACGTACGACACCTGCTGGCGTCCGCCCGGCCTCGGCCTGGCGACCGCCGGCGGGTTCATCACGGGGCTGATCAGCGCCGGCCTCCCGGAGATCACGACCACACAGTTGATCGTCCGGTGTCGGTTGCCGCCGCGGGTGGCGATCGCGACCAGCGTGTTCGTCCTCGCGATCGCCGCGGTCGCCGGCGCGGCCGTCCACGCGCTCGCCGCGACGCCCGTCTGGTACGTCGTCGCGTGGTCGATTCCTGGCGTCCTGATCGGCGGAACGATCGGCACCCGGGTCGGCAAGTACGTCCCCAGCGAGATCATGGAACCGGCACTGGGCGTCGTCTTCGCCGTCGTCGGCGTGATCGTGCTCGCGAGCGAACTCCTCGCGTAGCGGTGACCGGCCGTGGACGTCCTCTCACGGCCCAAGCCGTGGGAGCTCTCTCGCGTGGGTGGGTCAGCCCGTCCGGTACGCCGTCGTTCCGGAGACACTGGCCCGCCGTTGCTCCCGCGTTGCACGTCCGACGTACCTCTTTACACGCTGTCGACGTACGACGGGGTGAGTATGTCTACCGACACGTTCGACCTCTCCGAACCCACGGTGACCGCCGACGACCTGCTCGTGCTAGACGACCCACACTTCGGTCCGGACGCCGTCGCGGTCGTCACGGGCGCCGCCTCCGGGATCGGGCAGGCTACGTCGGTCGCGCTCGCAGCCAACGGACTCACCGTCGTCGGGGCCGACATCGACGAGAACGGTCTCGGGGAGACGGTCGATCTCGCCGACGACCTCGGCGCGTCGGGCACGGTACACCCAGTCCCGACCGACCTCACCGACGACGGGGACGTCGAGGCGATGATCGGGACCGCCGCCGACCACGGAGACCTGCGATACGTCGCGAACGTCGCCGGGATGCAACACATCGCGTCGATCCCCGAGTTCCCGATGGAGCAGTACGACCTGCTGCTGGACGTCATGCTCCGGGCCCCGTTCCTGACCGCCAAACTGGCGATGCCCCACATCCGCGAGACCGACGACGGGGTCGGCGCGATCGGCAACATGTCCTCGGTCCACGGCCACTACGCCACGCAGGACAAGCCCGCCTACGTCACCGCCAAGCACGGCCTCACCGGGCTGACTCGGGCGATCGCGGCCGAGGGCGACGGGACGCTCCGGGGGTTCTCGGTGAGCGTCGGCTACGTCCTGACGCCGCTGATGGTGAACCAGATCGAGGACACGGCCGAGGAACGTGGCATCTCGAAGCAGGCGGTCGTCGAGGACGTGATGCTCGGGCAAGCCCGCACCAAGGAGATGATGACGCCCGTCGAGGTGGCCAACCTCTTCGTGTTCGGCTTCTCCGGTCACGGGAAACACCTCAACGGTGGCGACCTGCTCTGGGACGGCGGCTACACCACGACCTATGAGTGACGAGCCACCGACGAAGGTGGCCATCGCGTGCCAGGGCGGGGGCAGCCACACGGCGTTCACCGCCGGCGTCCTGAAGCACCTGCTCCGGGAGTGGGACGACGGACAGGAACTCGTCGGCATCAGCGGCACGTCGGGGGGTGCGTTCAACGCCCTCGCGACGTGGTACGGGCTCGTCACCGACGGCGAAGGGTACGCGATCGAACTGCTCGACGCGCTCTGGGACGATCTGGCCGCCGACGACCTCACGGACCGGATGACCAACCAGTGGGTCGTCGGGCTCTCACGGGTCGAGGCCAGCGGGCTTCCGGTACCTCAGGTCAGCCCGTACCTCTCACCGGGTTCACGACTCGGAAAGGACCGAATCAGGGAGGCTCTCGAACGGCACATCGACTTCGACGAGCTACCCGACCTCTGTGGCCGCGAGGCACCGGAGCTCGTCGTCGGCACGGTCAACGTCAACGCCGGAGTCTTCGAGACGTTCACAAACGAGGCGGTCACGCCCGACGCCGTCCTGGC
>CAYODS010000138.1:0-1109 GCA_964402765.1 uncultured Halobacteriales archaeon | reverse complement strand
TGGCTTCCGCGGCGGTCCCGACACTGTTCGAGGCCGTCGAGATCGACGGCCACTACCACTGGGACGGACTGTTCAGCCAGAACCCGCCGATCGACGACCTGATGACCGGCGACGCCAGTCGCAAGCCGGACGAACTGTGGGTGATCCAGATCAACCCACAGGAACGCGACGGCGAGCCCACCTCGCTCGAAGAGATCGCCGACCGGCGCAACGAGCTTGCGGGCAACATCTCGCTGAATCAGGAACTCCGGGTGATCGAGCGGGTCAACGACTGGATCGACGCCGGCCACCTGCCGGAGAGCGAGTTCTCCAAGACCCGAATCCGACGGATCTCGATGGGGAAGGCGTACCACTGCTCGACGAAGGTCGACCGGAGCCCGTCGTTCCTTCGGGAGTTGATCGACCTCGGTGAGCAACGCGCGGCGGAGTTCCGAGCCGAGACGTCCGCTACCCACGACTGAAGTCGTGGGCTTTCGCCTCGCTACCGCTGTAATCCACACACGAGAGCATACCTTCGGGGCGTTCGGGAGGAGGGCTCAGGATGTCTCCACGAACAGGTGGACAGGGAAGCATGGAAAGGCATCGGAGAGTGGTTGAGTCGGAAGCCTATCAGTAGGTGAAAAGACAGCAGATTTATTCAGCAGGACATGCGTAACTAATCGTGGAACGGCATCGTTACACGTTCCAGACTGAATAAAGAAATCGTATTTGCAACAACTGCTATATCTCGTCCCACGCCGTCGCCCGAGCAGATTTTCGTAGGGGTTCGCGCGGGCGCGCAAGGTGTGAGACCGCTCGCCGATCCTCGTCCCAATTCAGCCTCTGGTACGGAACCGTCTGAAGCTGTCACGGGATGGTCCCCGGATAGAGTTCATCATGGGGCTGCCAGCAGTCGGGTGGGTATTCGCCCCTACGATTTGCGGCCCACCTAGACGTGGGGTGCGTTAGGCCCACTCGTGATTCTCCCACCCTTCGTAGTGCTTCAGCCGGCTTTTGATCTGGAAGGGCTCCCAGCCACACTCGTGGTAGAGGACATCCGCCAGCCGCCCGAACTCGCTGTTGTTGAGTTCAATTCCCCGGCTTCCACGGTTCGTGATGGAGGACTCGGA
>CAYODS010000137.1:0-7314 GCA_964402765.1 uncultured Halobacteriales archaeon | reverse complement strand
CCACGACTGAACCCCGGTCGAGGGGTCCAGCGCGACCAGACTGTACCCGCCGCCCTCGGCGCGAGCGCCGACGAGGACCTGTCCGTGCCCGGCCGCGATGCCGGTGTGGAGGTTGTTCCTGGTCATCCCGGGCAGTTCGGCGGCCCAGCGCTCCTCACCGCGCTCGCGGTCGACACCGTAGACGCTGCCGTCGGTGTTGGGCGTGATCACCATCTCCTCGGTGACGACGACGGAGTTGCCGAAGTCCTCGAACGTCTCGAAGCTCCACTCGGTGTTGCCGGTCTCGACATCGACGGCACTCAGCGTCCCGTCATTGTCGGGGACGTACATCGTGCCGTCGACGACAGTCACGCCGCCGTCTATCGACGGGAACGAGCCGTCGGGCTCGAAGGTGTACCGCTGCTCGCCCGTCTCGGCGTCCACCGCGAACAGCGTGCCGTAGTCGTCGGCGACGAACACGGTGTCGTCGGCGACCACCGGCGCACCGGCGACCCGCTCGCCGACATCGAACTCCCAGGAGGCGATCCCCATCTCGAGGCCAACGGCGGCGAGTTCGTTGTCGGCCTCGCTGGTGAGATAGGCGGTATCCTCGCCCAGCGCGGCGTACAGTTTCCCGGTGGCGCCGTAACGCCAGCGCTCGCCGGGGGTCTCGTCCGGGCCGCTGGCGCCCGGGAGCGCACCGGTCCGTCGCGGGCCACACCGGCGCGTGCTCCAGCCATCGGCGGCGAGAAAGGACACCTCGTCCGCGTCGCCCTCGTCGATCCGTGCGGCCTCGGGGACGGTGACCGACTCACCGCGGGGCAACAGCAACCGCAGACCCTCGTTGCGCAGACCGACCACGGCGGCACCGTACGCGCCGACCGGCACGGAGCCGACCTCACTGTTGGCCGGGTACGCGAACACCTGCTCACCGGTGTCGAGGTCGTAGCCGTACAGCGTGTCCTGGTAGCCGAGGACCACCGTGTCGTCGATCACAGCCGGCGCGTTACGGATCGAGTAGTCGAACTCGACGCTCCATTTCTCGCTGCCGGTCCCGTCCAGCGCGTACAGCGTCGAGTCACCCGCCACGAAGATTGTCCGGTCGGCGATCGCCGGCGTCGACATATCGTGCCCGTCGAACTCCCAGCGCTCCTCGCCGCTGCCGATGTCGAGACAGGTGAGATTCCCGCTGTTCGGCAGGAACAGCAGCGGTCCCATCGCCGCCGGCGCCTGTCCACCCTCGACCGGGGAGTTCGTGAGGTCGTCGTCGAGCCACTCCTGGGCGCCGGTCTCGGTATCGAGCGCCAGGCGGTTACCCATCTCCCCGGCCACGAACACCGTCCCCTCGGCGACGACGGGGGCGTGGCTGATATCGCGGTTGACACCCGAGGCCCGCCACTCCTCCTCGCCGGTCGCGAGGTCGAACGCGACGAGCTCTCTCGAGTTCGGCACCAGCGCACGGCCGTCGGCGACCGTCGGCGAGGCCGTCACCCGACTCAGGTCGGCGCTCCACTCCTCCAGACCGGTCTCGAGGTCGAACGCCACCACACTGTTATCGTACGTTGCGACCACGACCGTGCCGTCGGCGACGGCCGGAGAGTGTTTGCGCGTGCTGTCGACCGGGGCCGTCCAGACCTGCTCGCCGTCCTCGAGTCGGTACGCCGCAACGGGGTTCTCGCCGGCGATCAACCTGTCCCCGGCCACCGCCGGCGAGGCGTCGAACTCGGTCGGGTCGGCTGTCCAGACTGCCTCCAGGTCGCCGGCTCCGACCCCCGTGCCGTCCTCCGGGTGGGTGTGTGCGCTCGTCCGCCGGAAGTTCCCCTTGAACGTCTGCCACTGTGTGTATGATTCGTCACTCATCTCGATTCACTGTATGTGAACATTCGTTTGCACGGATTCTCCTATTTTCAAACTATCGCCGGAGTGTACAGACGGTGGACAACCGCATCCTGCGCTCCGCTCGCGGTTCGCTTTCCGGGGCCGTGACCTGAGCCACGGGGCTCGACACTGCCGAGGGACGCTCGCCTCGGGTCGAACTGCAGGCGGTGTTTCGGCGGAGACCCGACCGCAACTGACGTCGTCTCCGGTGTCCGACCACCGGGTCAGAGGGTGTCGGGGTCGCCCACCAGTCGGACCTCGCCCCAGTCGTCGACCTCGACGACGCCGCGCTGTTCGAGGTCACTGACCACACGCTCGGTCCGTTCCTCGGACCAACCGGTCTCCTCCGGGAGCCAGTCCCTGTCGAGTGCGTTCCCGATCTGGTCCTGGAGAACGAGAGCCAGCACCGCCGCGTCGCTCCGTGGGCCGTCCCCGATGTCGGGGTCGCCGACGAGACCGACGTCGTCGAACTCGTCGACCGCGACGAACCCCCAGTCCTCGAGGTCGGCGACCACCGTCTCGACACGCTCGGCCGGAAGCCCTGTCTCCTCGGGGAGCCAGTCCAGGTCGTACTCACCGTCGGGCTGGGCGGCCAGCACGTCACAGACTGCCCGTGCGGCTGTTCTGTCGATATCCGGGTCCTCGGACGCCGTGTCGGTGGCATCGGCCCCTGTATCGGCCAGGCCCGTGTCGGTCTCGCTCTCGGCGGCGGTGTCGGTTCCGGCCTCCGGTGAGGCGGCGGCGGTGTCGGTTCCGGCCTCCGGTGAGGCGACGGGGAGGCTGTATGCGGTGACATCGGAGCAGTCGTCGGCGAGGAGGAGTCGGTCGTCGTGCGGCACCGGCGGGGTGTGGTCGCGGTCGCCGACAGGGTAGCGCCAGCACTCCGTACCGTCGGCGGCCCCGAGGGCGACCACCTCCTCGGCACGCTCGGCGCTGGTGATTACGGGCCCCAGCACCAGCACGACCGTCTCGTCGACCAGGACGGCGTTCGAGACCGGTTCGCGGTCGACCGACAGCGTCTCCAGGTCGTACGTCCACCGCCGGTCGCCGGTGTCGGCGTCGAGCGCGACGACGCCGCCGTACTCGTCGCGGACGGTCACGTGCACAGAGTCGCCGTCGACCACCGGTGGACCGGCCAGCGGGGACGCGACCGTCTCGCGCCACCGCTCCCCCCCGTCGGTCGCGTCGAGTGCGTAGACGGTGTCGTCGTCACCGACGTAGACCGTCGACGACGTGTCGGTGACAGCAACCGATGGGGGCCGTGGGAAGTCGACTGGGAACTGCCACCGCCGCTCGCCCGTCTCGGCGTCGAGCGCGACGAGACAGTCGGTGGTGCCGAGGAACACGCGACCCCCGGCGACGGCCGGAGCGACGCGATTACCGGTGTCGATACTCGCCTCGAACTCGGTCCGCCAGACGGTCTCGCCGGAGGCCGTATCGAGCGCGACCGTGACCGCGTCCGTGTCGACGACGTACAGCCGCTCGCCGGAGACGGTCGGTTCACCGGCCGCGGGGAACTCGCGCCGCCACCTGACCGCACCGGTGGCGGCGTCGAGCGCGACGACGCAGGCGTCGGTGGCCACGAGGAGTTTCCCGTCGGTGACCGCCGGCGACCCCTCGACACCACCGACGTACAGCTCCGGGGCGTAGCTGTCCGCGGTCACCGTCCACCGCTTCTCGCCGGTGTCGGCCCGGAGCGCGGTGATACTGCCGTCGGTACCGCCCACGTAGACGGTGCCGCTGGCAACCGCCGGAGCGGTTTCGACGGCGGTGTTCAGTCGTGTCCGCCAGTGCTCGTCGAGGTCGGTCTCCCCGGTGAGGGTCGCGTCGCCGACACCGCGGTTGGCCGGCCCGGCGGCGTACTGCGGGAACGACCCGGCCGTGGCGGCGGTCCCGAGCGAGGACGGTACATCGACCGCCGCGAGCGCCGCCCGGAACGTGGCCGCGTCCGGGTAGCGGTCGGCCGGGTCGGGTTCGAGCGCCCGCAGTATCACCGTATCTAGCGACGACAGGTCCGCCGGCCACGCCGCTCCCGGTGGGGTGACGCGGGTACCAGCGAGCGTCGCCCGCAGACACTCGTGGGCGGTCCCCTCGTGCGGCGGCCGGCCGGTCAGCAGTTCGTACAGCACGGCCCCCAGGCGGTAGATGTCGGTGCGCTCGTCGGGGTCACCCGCCGGGTCCAGTTGCTCGGGCGCGGCGTAGGCGGGGGCGTGGTCGGCGACGGCGGCGTCGTCCGCGATGGCAGACCGGCGCACGCCCCACCCATCGAGCACCGGCAGGTCGAACGAGTCCGGCGGCGTCTCCCGGAGGGCGACAGTCGCGGGGGCGACCGTCAGGTGGGTCTCGCCGCGCTCGTGTGCGTGCACGAGTGCCGTGCACAGTCGCTGACCGACCCAGACCGCCTCGTCGGGCCAGGTCGTCCTGGTCCGGTCGGCCAGCGTCCCACCGTCGGCGTGCTCGACGAGCAATCGCACACAGTCGGGTTCGACGGCCCAGTCGACCAGTCCGAGCACACCCTCGTGGTCGGCGAGCGACGCCCACCTCTCGACGCCTGCCTCCATAGCGCTCGTGTCCACGGTGCCACGCAGTCGCAGCTCTCGCACCGCCAGGTCCGGGCCACTCTCGCGGGCGACACGCCTGTCGGTCGCAAACGCCCGGTCGGCGGTGACCGCCCCCGGCGTCGCCGCCGATAACTCCGCCACGCCCGCCGTCGGCCGCTCCACGGGTCCCGGCGCACACCGGTGTGTCGGTCTCTCCCCTGTCACGGTTGTATCGTGCCACCGCGACTACATATATGTTTCCACCAGCTGTCGAATCACCCGAACGTCCCGTTCCAAAGACACTATACTGTCGGCGACACAGCAGTCGGTATGGTCGACAGCACCGAGACAATCGAGTTGGAGCCCCCGGATGTGGTGTCACGGTCGTCGCTCGCGCCGGCGGGCGTGAGTCGGCGACGGCCGGGCGAGGACGTGTCGGTCGTGACCACGACGGTAGACGGGGAGGAGCGACGACTGTCGGTCGTCCGGCCGCGCCTCCGGGGTGACCTGCGGGAGGCGACCGCGCGGTACATCGACGGTGTCCGCGGGTGGGCGGCGGTCGACAGCCACGACGGCGTCAGGACAGTCGTCGACTGGGGCGTGACCGCGGACGGCCCGTGGGTCGCAACCGAGCACCGGACAGGCGAGACGCTCGGTGACCGACTTGCGGACGGCCCGCTCCCCCCGGAGACGGCGCTCGACGTGACCGTGCGCTGTGCGTCTGCGCTGTTGCACGCCCACGAGTCCCG
This sequence comes from uncultured Halobacteriales archaeon, assembly GCA_964402765.1. Lineage (GTDB taxonomy): Archaea > Halobacteriota > Halobacteria > Halobacteriales > SW-7-71-33 > SW-7-71-33. The sequence continues at coordinate 2,168 of CAYODS010000137.1, read as the reverse complement.
TGAGCGGGTGTTTCACCACGCGCTGACGCCGCAGCACGTCCATCTGGACGGCACGCGACCGGTGGTCGACGGACTCGGGACCGCCGCCGCACTCCTCACCGGGGCCGGTGGCGTGTCGGCACTGTCGCCGGCCTACGCCGCGCCCGAGCAGTTCGCCCCCGACGAGTTCGGGGACCCGGGTGAACGCACCGACGTCTACCGTCTCGGTGCCGTGCTGTGCGCGGCACTGACCGGTGGGCCGCCACACGGGGGCGCCGAGGGCGCGACACTCGTCGAGTGTGTCACCGACCCGGAGACGGTGCCGACACGACCGGGCACCCACTCCGGCGAGGTCCCCGGGGACGTCGATACCGCACTCGACAGGGCACTGGCGACGGACCCGTGCGACCGGTACGCGACGGTGGCGGCGTTCACACGGGCGCTCGGGGAGGTCGACGGTATCGAGACGACGGGGACCGTGGCGGGCACGACGGCCTGGCGACAGGTCGGCGGACACCCGGCGACCACCCGCAGTTCGCCGGGGCTGGGGCCGTCACAACCGGACGAGCGAGTCTGGGCGCTCGGGACCGGCCACCACCACGTCGAGTCCGCGCCGGTCGTCGTCGACGGGACGGTGTTCGTCGGCGGCGACGACAACGCGGTCCACGCTGTCGACGCCGAGACGGGGGTCAACTCGTGGGTCACCGAACTGTCCGGGACGATTACCGCGGCCCCTGCCGTCGCCGGCGACACAGTGGTCGTCCCTGCTGGCGAGACACTGTACGGGTTCGACCGGGAGACCGGCGAGACAGAGTGGACGGTCTCGACTGCGCGTATCAGGACGGCGACGACCGTAACCGGTGGAACTGCCGTGTTCGGTGACAACGACGGCACGGTTCGCGCGGTCGCTGCCGACACCGGCGAGAGTCGCTGGGAGACCACGGTCGGCGGGTCGCTCTCCGCGACGCCAGCGGTGGTGACCGCGGACAGCGCGGGTCACGCGCCCGACGTGGACACCGTCTACGTCGGGAGTGTCGACACCGCCGGGGGTGACGGGAGCGGTCTGTACGCTCTGAGCGCCAGGACCGGCGACGTTCGGTGGCACGCCGACACCGGTCCGGGCCCCGAATCGATCGACGTCGACCCGGCAGTGCGCTACGGGTCGGTCTACGCCGCCACGAGGGGTGGTGAGGTACACGCGGTCGACGCCGAGACCGGCAGTCAGCAGTGGGCACACGACGCCGAGGCGTACAACCTCCGGGCGCCGGCGGTCGCCGAGGGCAGGGTGTACGTCACCGGTGACGCACAGGGCCTGACAGCGCTGGACGCCGAGACCGGCGACGTCCTGTGGCGCGTTCTCGCCGACGAGACCACGACCCCGCCGGCGGTGACAGACGGGGTCGTCGTCGTCGGCACCGCGTCCGGCAGGTTGCTGGGTATCGATGCCCGTGACGGCTCCGAGACGTGGTCGCTCGACCTCGGCCAGGGGGTGAGGACCGCGCCCGGTCTGGGCGAGTCTGTGATAGCCGTCGGCGGTGCCGACGGTGACGTGCTGGCTGTCGGCGAGGCCACCGACTCCGGTGACACGGGGAACGTGTTCGACGAAATCTGACCTCCGCGCAGACCGCGGTCAGCCCCTACCCCGCTCGGTTGGGTGCTCACACCTCGTCGAACACGTTCTCCGGGTCGTCGTCTGTCCCGTCCTCGGAGTTGCGAGCGCCGGTAGACTCTGCCCGTGTCCCCCTGTCACCGCTTCGGGCGTCGGGTTCGGTCGGTCGCATCTCACCGCCGCGGTCGATCTCGACGACACGCCGCAGTGGAACGACGTAGCGGGCATGACTCTTGAACAGTCGCTCGGGTTGTCCTCCCCCAGGTCCGTACTCTCGCTCCAGCGAGGTCGGGTCCGGAACGATGCCGAGGACGTCGCCGCTCTGTACCGCAACCACATCCTCGTAGCTACGGTCTTCGGTCTCGACTGTCACGTAGCTGTAGACGTACATACTCGTGTTACGCGTTCGGACGGAGTGACTTAACTCTTGCAGGCTAACTCCCCTTCCTCAAGGAGCCGTCAAAGGCGGCGAGTAGGGAGAGGATACAGCCGTACGCCCTACTCAGTCAACATATTCAAATGACCACACGGCGGTTAGTCGTCGTCGAGTCGCTCGCCCTCGAGCGCCTTGTCGCGGAGA
>CAYODS010000136.1:0-7551 GCA_964402765.1 uncultured Halobacteriales archaeon | reverse complement strand
CGTCGAGGGGAGCGTCCTCGACGACGACTGGCCCGCCGACGTCGACGTCGTCTTTCACCTCGCCGCGCTCTCCTCGCGCGCGATGCTCGAAGAGGACCCGCAGCGCGGCACCCGGGTCAACGTCGAGGGGATGGTGAACGTCGTCGAGCGCACCCACGAACACGCCGACTCGGTCGTCTACGCCGGCACCTCCTCGATGTACGACGACAGTCCGCCCGCCCGCGAGGACGACCCCGTGACCGCGGCGACCTGCTACGAGGCGTCGATGCTCGCGCGCGACCGCTACATGGAGTACTACAACGAGTTCTACGACGACATCGCGGTCGCCTCGACCCGCTTTTCCTCCGTCTACGAGGGCTACGGCGGCAACGAGGCCCACAAGGGCGAGTACGCGAACACCGTCTCCCAGTGGGCGGCGAAGATGGCCGACGGCGGCGTGCCGGTACTGTGGGGCGACGGCTCTCAGACCCGGGACTACGTCCACGTCTCCGACGTTGTCCGGGCGATGGAGGCCGTCGCCGACCACCGTCTGGAGGGGTCGTACAACGTCGGCACCGGGCGAAACGTCTCGTTCAACGAGACCGTCGACTTGCTGAACGACGCCCTCGGCACCGACATCGAGCCGGAGTACGAGCCCGTGCCGCTGACGAACTACAACTACCAGCAGCGGTTCGACGTCTCGAAACTGCGAGCGGCGACCGGCTGGGAACCCCGGATCGACTTCGAGGAGGGCGTCGAGATGGTGTGTGCGCCGTACGTGGACTGACGACGCCGGTCGCGCCGGCGCCGATCCCGCCGCGTCGGGTCCGCCACGGCGTCGGTCACTCGAACACCGGCCAGTCCTCACCCATCTCCAGCTCGCGCAGGTCCGACCGCAGGGCACGCAGCGTCTCGGGCCCGAGGGCGATCTCCACCTCGTTGCCCTCGCCGTCCGTGGCGGCTATCTTCACGCGGTCGTCACCGAACTCGCGGGCCTCGACGTCCTCGGCGTGGTACAGTTTCGCCGTCGCCGCCGACGCCGGCGCGCCGACGTGTTTCAGCGTGCCGTCCTCGAACTCCACCGCGAAGTTGTCGAGATCGAGCGTGAGCATACGCCCGGTCGGTGGGCGAGGAGCATAACCGTACCCCAGGCGGAACTTTCAATCCGGCAGCCCCCGGAACCGGCGTATGGCCTGGACCCCACGGACGACGGCGGCGGCGGTCGTCCTCGTCACCGGGCTGGTGAACCTCGGGGTGGTCTACGCGGTCGTCAGCCTGGCGTTCGGCGGCAGTCGACTGCTCCTGGGTGCCGGCGCCGTGCTGGTCGCCGTCGGGTCGGTCGGTGGCTACCTGTCGCTGTCGCGCTCGCTGGCCGAGCGGGCGGCCGAGCGCGACGACTGATCCGTGCGGCGTTGCCCGGATTCGGGTGACTCGCCGGGGTTTAAGCGCCCGGCGCGAGAACGGCCAGTCGCATGGACCTCACCTGGCACGGCCACTCGACGTGGCACGTCACCCTTTCTGGCACCGACCTGCTCATCGACCCGTTCTTCGACAACCCCAAGACGAGCGTCGACCCCGCCGACCTGGACCCGGACTTCGTACTGCTGACACACGGCCACGCCGACCACGTCGGCCACGTCGGCGCGGTCGCGGACGCGACGGTGGTGGCCACGCCGGAACTCGCCGCCTTCGTCGAGGACGAGTTCGGCGTCGCGGAGACGATCGGCATGAACCTCGGCGGCACCGTCGAGTGTGGCGACGCCTACGTGACGATGCACCGTGCCGACCACACCAACGGCGCCAACACCTCCTACGAGCACGACCTGGGGATGCCCGCGGGGTTCGTGATCGGCGACACCGTCCCCACACAGGTCAGTGACACGGAGTCGGAGACGTTCTACCACGCCGGCGACACCGGACTGATGACCGAGATGCGTGACGTGATCGGGCCGTTCCTCGAACCCGACGCAGCCGCCGTCCCGATCGGCGACCACTTCACGATGGGGCCGATGCAGGCGGCGATCGCCGTCGACTGGCTCGGCGTCGAGCACGCGTTCCCGATGCACTACGACACGTTCCCGCCGATCGAGCAGGACCCCGAGCGGTTCGAGAGCGAGGTCCGTGGCACCGGCGCAGACGCCGAGGTGCACGCCCTAGACGGCGACGAGACCGTCTCGCTGACCGAGGACCTGCTGGGCTGAGGCCTCTCAGAACTGGTTCGGCAGGGTCTCGTGTGACTCCATGTAGTCGGTCAGTCGGTCCCAGACGACCAGCAGGACGCCGATCGCCATCACCCCCAGAAACAGGTAGACGCTGTTCGGCGCCACCGTCATATCGGAGACGCTTGCGAGGAGGTGATAGCAGAACAACCCGACGAGACTCAGAGCGTTCAGCCCGATGCCGATCGCCGTCGGGCTGACCGGCATCATCGACCCGCCCGGGTCGCCTCCCGATGGAACCGACATCGCGCACATGGGCCACGGTACGAGCTGTTAGAATTTAAAGCTTGTACCCACTCCAGGCACTGAAAAGAAACTCGCCGTCGGCTGTCGGCCAGAAACAGGGTCGAACGACCGTCTCAGGCGTCCAGCGTCGCGTCCAGCGAGATCTCGTCGACGTTGGCGAGCGCGACAGACACCGGACAGTTCTCCTTGGCCTCCCGTGCGATCTCCTGGAACTCCCCGTCGTCGGCGTCGGGCACCTGGGCCCGCGCGGTCAGGGTGATCCGCTCGATGGTGCCGTCCTCGACGTGGACCTCGGCGTTCGTGGCGACCTCCTCGGGGGTAAAGCCCGCCTGATCGAGTTCGTTCGACAGCGCCATCGAGAAACAGCCGGCGTGGGCCGCGCCGATCAGTTCCTCCGGGTCGGTACCCTCGGCGTCGCCGAACCGGGTGGCGAAGGTGAACGGCAGGTCCTCGAAGGCGCCGGACTCCCCGGACATCGTCCCCTCACCGTCGCGCAGTGCGCCGCGCCAGACCGCGTCGGCCATGCTGATGGGCATCGTTCGGTGTTGGAGCGGCGGACTGTTCAATCCAGCGGAGTCGGCGGGTGTCGCCCGGCCCACGAGAGAAACGCTGAAGCCGCTCGCTCGCCCACGGCGGGCATGAGCAACTGGGAGGACCTCATCGTCGGCGACCGGATGGCAGTCGACCGGGAGTTCTCGGCGCGGGTCGCGGACTCGGACTTCTCCAGCCAGCAGTGGGGGCTGGTGATGACCGCCGTCGAGTTCCACGTCGAACACGCCGAGGACCCCGACCGCGCCACCCTCGTCGCCGACACCAGCAAGGTCGAACAGATAGTCCCCGAACTGGAGTCCATCGAGCAGAGCATGGGCGCGATGGGACCGGCCGGCGCGGGCGGCGGGCACGCCGCCGGGAGCGGTTCCGGTACGGAATCGGGGGCCGGCTTCCTCGGCTCGGTGAAGGACGCGCTCGGACTCGGTGGTGACGGCGGCGGGGGCGGGAGCGGTGGGGACACCGAGTCGGTCGTCAGCGAGGCGGACCGTCTCACCGACGAGTACGCCACACTCCTGCAGGACCGCCTGGAGAACGAGGGCAGGTGGGAGCAGGTCCGCTCGGTCGCCGCCGGCGAGACGAGTGACGATCTTGGGAGTGACGCAGCCCCCCCGTCCGGGCACGGACCCGACGACCACGCCGACGGGGACGACCGCTCGAACGGGGACGCCTGACCGCCGTCAGCCGACCGTCAGACGCCGGCGAACGCTTTTATTCCGGCGCGAGGACCCCCCGACGATGACGGAGTTCGATCTCGACCTGCGGGCGGTCGAGGACCAGATAGAGCCCGAGCCGGAGGAGACCCGCGTGGAACTGGGGGTGCTCGACGGGTCGACCGACCCGAGCGAATGGGTCGAGACCGTCGAGGACGACCGCCTGCTGGTGCTGGCGGTCGAGGGCGACGTGAACGAGCGGGCAGCGGGGTTCGCCCGCGAGGTGACCGAGATGGGCGGCGACGTGGTCCACTTCCGTGGCTTTCTGGTGGTGGCGCCGCCCGGCGTCGGCGTCGACACCGGGCGTCTCTGATCAGCGCACCAGGCCGTCGTCGACCGCGGCCGAGGCGGTCGGCGGCGGGCGCACGCCCAGTTCGAGGGCGACCTCGGTCCGCTCGCCGTCGCGCAGCACCACCGTCGGCACGGTGTCACCTGGACTGGTGTTCAGCGCAAGGAACGTCGACAGCGCGTCCTGGGTGGGGATGGGCTGGCCGGCCATCTCCAGGATGACGTCGCCGCCGACGGGCACCTCGACGCCGTTGACCTCCTCCGAACCGTCCGACCCCTGGAGGACACCGTCGGCGGGGCCGTCCCCGAGCACGTCGGCGATGAGGACGCCCCGGACCTGTTCGAGGTCGTTCGCATCGGCGACGCTCGGTGAGACCCCGAGCAGCGTGACCCCGACGTAGGGGTGGTCGTACTCGCCGTCCTCGATGAGCGCGGGGATGACACGCCGCATCACGGCCGCCGAGACGGCGAAGTTCACGTCGTTGCCCTGTCCGGCGGTCACGGCGCCGACGACGCGCCCGTCCAGGGTGACGAGCGGACCGCCGGAGTTACCCGGGTTGGCAGCGGCGTCGAACTGGACGACGTCAGCGATTCTGAAGTTGTTCACACCCGGCAGCGACCGGTCCACGCCGCTGACGATCCCGGCGGAGACCGACTCCGCGAAGTTGAACGGGTTGCCGAGCGCGACGACTTCGGTGCCGATCGGCGGATCCCCCTCCAGCAGTGTGAGCGGGTCGGCGTACTCCGGCGGGTCGTCGACGCGGATCACTGCGAGGTCACTATACACGTCGGTCGCGACGACCTCGCCGTCGCGCCAGTCGCCACGCGCGAAGCGCACCTCGATTCCGTTCGCGTCGGCCACGACGTGCTGGTTCGTCACGAAGTGGCCGTCGTCGTCGAACGCGAACCCGGACCCGCCCCCCCTACCGAGGTCTCTGAACACCCTGACGGACGTGACCGAGTCGATCGTCGCCCGGTAGACGTCCGTGTACGGGCTCCCCTCGTCCTGCCGGTCGACGTCGAAGTCACCGTCGTACGTCGTCGTCGGTGGCACGTCGGTCAGGGTGCGGCCCTCCGGGTCGTCGCTCTCGGCACACCCCGCCAGGCCGAACGTCGCCGCCGCGCCGAGTCCGCCCAGCAGGCGTCGCCGCGACACCCGTCGACTGTCGTCGTCCATGCCCGCCGGTCGGGGGCAGTCGTACATAAAAGCGGTGTCGTCCCCGGTCCTCGCCGGTCCCCCGTCAGGACAGCACCGTCAGGTGGTGCCCGTCGGGATCGACCACCCGGACACCGCCCGCGACACTCGTGACCCGACGGGCGGTCCCCCGGACGGTGTCGGCGACCGCCCCCGGGTCCGGCGCCGCCAGCCCGAGGTCGACGTGGAGTCCGCCCCGCGCCCCGGCGATGCCGAGGCGGGGCTCCCACAGTTCGAGGTCGGGGACGGCGTTCGGCCCCGCGAGTCGCACCCGGTCCGACCCCTCGTCGACCGCCTCGAACCCGAGACGGCGGTAGAACGACCGGGCGCGGGCCAGGTCACGCACCTCCAGTACCACCTCGAACACGCCGTCGATCCCCGGTCCCTCGGTGTCCACGCCGGCGAGTTCCACGCAGTGGCCGTCCGGGTCGTAGGTGTACAGCGACCGCATCGAGCCGAAGTCGTGTTCCGCGACCGGGTGGTCGGCGGCGAGGTGGCCCCGCCAGTCGTCGTACTCCTCGCGGGGCACCGACAGCGCGTAGTGCGTGTGCACCCCGCCGCGGGGAACCGCGGTCGGCCGCCGGAGGACCAGCCGCGTCGCCGGGTCGGCGCCGACGCGGTACACCGCACTCTCGCCCGCCTCGGTCGGGTCGGCCCCGTCGAGGACGGCACGGGCCGGGTCCGGCTCCTCGACGCGGTCGGGGACCAGCGTGTCGTAGAACTGGCGGGCGGCGTCCAGATCGGCCGTCTCGAGTCCGAGCCATCGGAGGCGGTCGAGCACGCCAGGATCCGGGTGCGCGGGAGTTTTAGTCGTTCCCCCCGTGGCCCGGGTATGCCCTTCAAGCAGAGCGGTCCCGGCGGCGACCCCCGCGAGATCGACCGGTGGGCGGGCGGCGTCGGCTGGATCGCACACCCCGAGGAGAAGATGCGGCGGGCGAGTCACGCCCTCACGGTCGAGGGGGAGGTGTGGCTGGTCGACCCCGTCGACGCCGCCGGCGTGGAGGACGTGTACGCGGACCTGGGCGAGGTCGTCGGCGTGGTGGTCGCGCTGGACCGCCACCAGCGCGACGCCGCCGCCTTCGCCCGCCGGCACGACGTGCCCGTCTACGTGCCACGGTGGATGAAGGGGGCCGCGCCCGACGGCGTCCCAGTGGAGTACTTCGACGACTACCTCCCCGGCACCGGCTACCGCGCCATCCCGGTCGTCGACCAGCCCGTCTGGAAGGAGGTCGCGCTGTACGACGGCTCCGACGCCCCGGAGCCGACGCTTGACCCCGCTGCCGAGGCTGGACCGCCAGGTGACGGCGACGGGGCGACGCTCGTCGTGGCGGAGTCCGTCGGCACGTCGTCGTACTTCCTGGCCGACGGCGAGCGACTCGGCGTCCACCCCGCGCGACGGGCGCTGCCGCCACGGAAGGCCCTCGGCGGGCTCTCGCCCGATCGGGTGCTGGTCGGCCACGGCGAGGGGGTCGACCAGGGGGCGACCCGCGCCCTGGAGGACGCCCTCGGCGGGTCGCGACGCCGGATGCCCAGCCTGTACGCGAAGACGCTGCGGTCGATGCTGCCGGTCTGACCCCCTGCGTGCCGTCGGTCGTCGCGCGTCGCGGGCGCACGCGTAGGCGAGGGTTCAAGTTCGTCCGTCCGGTACAGAGTCTCAGAAATGCACGAGTACGACGTCGTCGTGGTCGGCGCCGGTGGCGCGGGACTGCGGGCCGCCATCGCCGCCGAGGAGGAGGGCGCGGACGTGGCGATCGTCTCGAAGCTCCACCCCGTGCGCTCTCACACCGGCGCCGCGGAGGGCGGCATCAACGCCGCCCTGCGCGAGGGCGACTCCTGGGAGGACCACGCCTACGACACGATGAAGGGCTCCGATTACCTCGGCGACGCCCCCGCCATCGAGACGCTCACGCAGGACTCCCCCGAGGACACCGTCCGCCTGGAGCACTGGGGGATGGCCTTCTCCCGCGACGACGACGGGCGCGTCTCCCAGCGACCCTTCGGCGGGCTCTCCTTCCCGCGGACGACGTACGCCGGCGCCGAGACCGGTCACCAGTTGCTGCACACGATGTACGAGCAACTGGTGAAACGCGGCGTCGAGGTGTACGACGAGTGGTACGTCACCCGTCTCGCCACCTCGGACCACGACGCCCCCGAGGACCGCCGGTGTCACGGCGTCGTCGCCTACGACATCGAGACCGGCCGCGTCGAGGGGTTCAAGGCCAACAAGGGGGTCATCCTCGCCACGGGTGGGCTGGGCCAGGTGTACGAACACACCACCAACGCCGTCGCCAACACCGGTGACGGCTACGCGATGGCCTACCGCGCGGGCGTCCCCCTGGAGGACATGGAGTTCGTCCAGTTC
>CAYODS010000135.1:0-7568 GCA_964402765.1 uncultured Halobacteriales archaeon | reverse complement strand
GTCGGCGGCTTCGCCGCCTCCTACGGGGGCGCGTGGCGCCCCCCTCTGCTCACCGGCCTCGCAGGAGGCGACCGGGCGCTACCTGACCGCAGGGCGCGCGAGCAACGCGCGAGGTTCTCACGAGCGAAGCGAGTGAGAGCAGGGAAGTCGCAGCGCGAACGGAGTGAGCGACCGTCTTCCCGTGGACGACCGACCGAGCGTAGCGAGGGAGAGAGGAGGCTGGGGAGGCGTGAGGGAGCGGTTGCGGCGGGTGGGACTGAAAGGGGCCGCCCCGCTGCGGGCGCGTCGCGATGCAAGCACCGCAGCCGAGCGCAGCGAGGCGAGGAGCGCAGCGAGTGAGGCGCCCGCAGCGGGGCGGGGGCTTTCTGAGCCCTCACGACAGCGGCACCGGCGAGTGAGAGTACCGGGGCGGGGGCTTTCTGAGCCCTCACGACAGCGGCACCGGCGAGTGAGAGTACCGGGACAGGGGCTTTCTGAGCCCTCACGACAGCGGCACGAACGACTGAGACAACCGGAACGGGAGCTTTCACGGGCTACTCGTCAACGGCCACGACGGCCGACCGCCATCCCCAAGCGATTCACCCGCCTGGTTCGGAGAGGACGGCCCGGTAGCGGCGCCCCGCGTCGTCGTCGGCGCGGATCGCCTCCAGGACGGGCGCCCCGATCCACTCGCGTTCCTCCCGTCCGCCGTCGGTCGCCGCCTGGGACCCGACACCCGCCGCCCCGCCACGCGCCAGTCCGTCGGGCAGGAACCGCCGGTAGACGGGCAGGCGCTCGTCAAGCGGCACGCCGGCCTCCTCGGCGATGGACTCCAGTTCGCGGACGGCGGGCCACTCGTGAGCGGGGTTGATGTGGTCGTCGGTCACCGGCGAGACCCCGCCCAGGTCGTCCACGCCGCAGTCGAGCAGGTCCCTGACCGGCGCGAGGTTGGGGGGCACCTGTACGGACACCTCCTCGGGGAGGGCGTGGCGGGCCATCGCGGTGGCGTGTCGCAGCGTGGCGAGGTCGGGCGTGCCGCCCTGCCAGCGCTCGTTCTCGACGACGGGCTGGACGAGCACCTCCTGGACGTGGCCGTACCGCTCGTGCAGGTCGGCGATGGCGAGCAGGCTGCGCGCCCGGTCGCGGCGGTCCTCGCCGATGCCGACGAGGACCCCGGTGGTGAACGGGACGCCCAACTCCCCGGCGACACGGATGGTGTTGAGCCGCTGGCCCGGTGACTTCGCCCGGGGGCCGCCGTGGGCCCGCACGTCGGCCGTGGTCTCGAGCATCACGCCCATGCTCGCGTTCACGTCGGCGACGCGGGCCATCTGAGCGCGGGTCTGGTCGCCGGGGTTCGAGTGCGGCAGTAGCCCCTCCTCCAGGGCGATCTCGCAGGCACGCCGGAGGTAGTCGTGGATCGAGTCGTGCCCCCAGGCGGCCAACTGATCGTGGACGGCGTCGTAGCGGTCGTCGGGGTCGTCGCCGAAGGTGAACAGCGCCTCGGTACACCCCGCGCGGGCGCCGCGGCGGACGATCTCCCGGATCTCCTCGGGCGAGAGCAGTTCGGCCTGGCCCGGCGGGTCGTAGTAGGTGCAGTAGGTGCAGGTGTACCGGCAGGCGGTCGTCAGCGGCACGAACACGTTGCGGGCGAACGAGAGCCGGTCCGCTCCGGACACGTCGCTGGGGCCGACGCCCGCCACGGCGTCGACGGCCGCGGGGTCGTCGGCCCGGTCGAGCGAGACGCCGTACGACGCCACCTCCGGGATCGGCTCCATCCGGTCGCACTGAGAGCGGCGCGGACTAAAGCGTTGAGTTGGCGGCCGGACTTCCGGCGTCCGGTCGTGGCCGCCCGACTACCGCTCCCGGGTCACGCCGACCCGCCCGTCGGTCACCGCGATCTCGAAGCCCGCCCGTCGCAGCCACCCCCGCGAGCGGGGGCCGCCGTGCAGCAACACCTCGGGAAGGTCGTCACGCTCGTCCACGTCGGTCGACAGCCGGAACGAGTCCACCCGCCGCAGCGCCGCCCCCGCCTCGCGCACCCGCTGGCGGTGGTCCCGGAAGGAGACGCCGTGGTAGTCCACACGGAAGTCGGGATGGCGGGCGACGAGGGCGTTCGTCCCGCCACCCCGGCCGGGGACCAGCGTTACCGACGCCCGCCCCTCGGCGTCGGCCCCGTCCGCGAGCAGGCGGGCCACGGCCTCGGGCGTCGCCAGCGCCAGGTCCGCCATCACCACCGCGGTGGGCCCCGCGGCGGCGAGGGCGTCGTTCACCGCCGGGGTGAGCGCCCGCTCGTCGACGACGACCTCCCGGTCGGGGGCGTCCTCCCCCGACCCGCCGTCGCCCGCCACGGGTCCGTCGCCGTGGTCCGTGACCAGCGTGGACGGCGGCGGCAGCGGGGCGGTCGAGAGGACCGTGACGCGGTCGACTTCGACCGGCCCGCGGCGACTGGCCGCCTCGACGGCCCCGAGCACGTCACCGAGCATGGCGCGGGCGAACCCCCGGCGGTCGGACTCCCCGAGCGTGTCCGACAGCCGCGTCTTCGGGGTGGCCTCGTCGAACGGGACGACGACGTGCATGGCCAGCGTTGTGGACTGGCGAGTTAAGAGGTTGCGCTCCGGGACGACTGCCTCGGGACCGCGAGCGGCACGAACCGGGGAGCGAGAGGAGAGGGCAGGCGTCAGCGCAGTTTCGTGTCCGGTCCCTGGCGCTGGCGGTAGACGTAGACGGCGGCGGCGGCGACCACGAGCAGGACCACGGCGGCCCCGGCGATGATCGTGATCGGCAGTCCACCACCCTGGCCGTCGAGTTCGTCCTGTGCGATCGTCTCGGCGTCACCGGCGAGTTCCTCCGCGAGTTCGAAACTCTCCTCCTGATACGCCTCGCGGGCCTGCTCGAAGTTGTTCGTGGCCTCGGAGACGTCCAGTCCTTCCTCCTGGGCCTGCTGGATCGTCTCGCGGGCGCTGTCCAGTGCGTCACGGGCGGACTGGCTCTCGGGGGTGAAGTGGACCGTCTGCCAGCCCTCACCGCCGTCGGGGTTCTGGATGGTGTTCGAGGTGCCCCCGGCGCCGCGGTCCTGGGTCAGCGTGACGATGGTGAACGACTCCGGCTCCCCACTCTGCCCGAGTTCGGGGTAGGTGTAGTCCTCGATCTCGGGCACGTCGCCGGTCACCTGGACCCGCACCTCGGCGGCCGGCGTGTCGCTGTTCTCGTTCACCCGCAGTTCCGCGGGGTTCTCGACGGCGGACTGGTTGAGAAACTGGCCGTCGACCTCGACGCGGCGGATCTCGTTGCCGGCGACGTCGAAGAACGTGACACGCCAGGTGACGTTCTGGAGTCGCGTCTCACCGGCGACCGACCACTCCGCGTACCGGGGACTCTCGTACAGTTGGTTCAGCGTGATCGTCGCCGTGACCGTCTCGCCCACCTCGGCACGCTCTGGGACGTCCTCCTCGGCGACCGACACCGCCGCGACGGTCCCCGCGGCGACCACCCCGAGGACGACCAGCGCGACGGCCAGCCGACGCGTCAGTTCGGTCATCGTGCCCACGGGCGACCGGGGCCCTCTTTCCTCTTTCGCTCGCGTGTGACGGCCGTCACCACGCCGGACCGTCCGCTCGCCCGACACGACGCCGAGCGGCGCACTTATTACCGCCGCGTCCGGCCCGCTACCCGTGACACCCGACGGTCGCGCCGCCACGGCCACCCTCGGTGTGGTCGGCGGCGGCCAGCTCGGACGGATGCTCGCGGAGGCCGCCGGGCCGCTCGGCGTCGAGGTCGTCGTCCTCGACCCGACGCCGGACTGCCCGGCCAGCGCCGTCGCCCGCGACCAGGTCGTCGCCGACTTCGACGACCCCGACGGCGTCCGCGACCTCGCTCACCGGGTGGACGCTCTCACCGTCGAGATCGAACTCGCCGGGCCCGACGCGCTGCGGGCGGCCGCGACGGAGGCGGACATCCCCGTCCACCCGTCACCGGGCACGCTTTCGACGATCCGCGACAAGCTCGTCCAGAAGCGCCGCCTCCGGGAGGCAGGCGTCCCCGTCCCCGACTTTCGCGCCGTCGAGAGCGAGTCGGATCTCCGGGCGGCACTGGACGACCTCGGCACGCCGGCGATGCTCAAGGCGCGCACCGGCGGCTACGACGGCCGGGGCAACGTCCCCGTCGCCGACCACGAGGCGGCCGCCGCCGCGCTCGACCGCCTCGGGCCCGCACTCCTCGAGGAGTTCGTCGACTTCGACCGCGAACTGTCGGTGATGGCCGTCCGCGGTCCCGACGGCGTGGCGACGTTCGACCCCGCCGAGAACGTCCACCGCGAGGAGATACTGCGGGCGTCGGTCGTCCCCGCCCGCACCTCGGGGTCGGTGCGTGAGCGGGCCGACGCCGTCGCCCGCGAGACCGTCGCCGCCCTCGACGGCCGGGGTGCCTTCGGCGTCGAACTGTTCGAGGTCGACGGCGACGTGCTCGTCAACGAGGTCGCCCCCCGGCCGCACAACTCCGGGCACTGGACGATCGAGGGTGCCCACCACTCCCAGTTCGAGGCCCACGTCCGGGCCGTCCTGGGGTGGCCGCTGCCCGAGGACGCCACGGAGCGCCGCGCCCCGACCGCGACGGCGAACCTGCTCGGCGGGGTCGACGGCGAGCGACCCGTCCGGCCCGTCGTCGGCGGCGAGAGGGCGGTCGCGCTCGACGCCGACGACGCGGTGACCGTCGACCTCCGCCCGGCCGTCGACCGGGCCGGCGTCCACCTCCACTGGTACGGGAAGCGGCACCTCCGGCCGCTGCGGAAGATGGGCCACGTCACCGCCACGGCGGCCACCGGTGACGAGGACCACGACGCCGCCGACCGCGCGGAGGACGCTCTGGCGACCGTCCGTGCGGTGCGCGGGGCGGTGGATCTCGGATGACCGGGGGCGACGACCGCCGGATGTACCCCTCGGGCGTCGCCAGCGTGTCCGAGGCGCTCGACCAACTCGAGGCCGACGAGGACTGGGAACACCGGCACGGCCAGGAGGAGATGCGCTGGAGGGGCTGGACGGAGGTCGTCGACCCGCTGGTGGACCGGCTCGACGCCGAGAGAGAGCGGACCCGGGGGCGGGCGGTCCAGGCCCTCGGGTGGGTCGAGGACGAGCGAGCCTTCGAGCCCGTCCTGCGACGGCTCCGGGTGGACGACAGCACTCGGGTCCGTCGGCAGGCGGCCGCCGCGCTCGGGGCCATCGGGGGCGAGCGAGCGGTCGAACCGCTGGTCGACGCCTTCGACCGCGAGCCGTTCCGGAGTACGCTGGTTTCCGTCATCGGCGCCGCCGGTGGGATCGACGAGGTGCGCGACCTCGTCGCCGAGTACGACGGGCCGGACGAGGAGTCGCTACGGCGCGACGCCGTCGGGGGGATCGCGCAGCGTCAGTTGAGTCGGGACCCGGACCCGGCGGCGATCGACGCCGTCGTCGACACCCTCCACCACGGGACACCCGCCGAGCGGGCGGCCGCCGCCTTCTACCTCAGGGCCGGTGACGACCGCCGGGTCCGTGCCCTGGTCGCCGCACTCGACGACGACGACCCCGAGGTGCGAGCGTTCGCGGCGCAGTCGCTGGGCCACGTGTTCGACGCCTTCGGCTACTCGGCGACGGGGATCGACCTGGACCGTCCCGGCCACGACGACCCGGACCGCTCGACCCACCCGGTCGCTTCGGTGCTGCTGGACGCGCTCTCGGACCCCCGTCCGGAGGTCAGGGACCGTGCCGCGCGGGCCCTCAGAGGGGCGCCCGACGACCCTGCTGTCGACAGACGGCTCCGTGACGTCGCCGAGACGGACCCGGACGGCGACGTCCGCTCGACCGCCGAGCGAAGCCTGGCGTCTCGCGAGCCCGGGTGAGCGCCCCCGGCGGCAACTGACCGAAAGAGCGATTCCGCGGGCGGCGCACCCGACGCACATGGACACGGAGCCGTTCCGGCCGGACGGCGGCGGGACGACGGTGGAGGACCTGATCGAGCGCCTGGAGCGGGAGGCCGACCGGGACCGCCCCGCGGCGGAGACACCCGACGTGGGCGTGATCATGGGATCGGACTCCGATCTGGACGTGATGATGGGCACCGACGACGACCCCGGCGCCTACGACGCGCTCACCGCGCTTGGCTTCGAGGAGGTCACCGACTACGACGACGCGCCCTCCGGGCGGTCGTTCGAGACGTACGTCGTCTCCGCTCACCGCACGCCCGATCTCATGTACGCCTACGCGGCGACCGCCGCCGACCGCGGGCTGGACGTGCTGATCGCCGGGGCAGGCGGGAAGTCCGCCGACCTGCCGAACATGACCGCCTCGATCGCCTTCCCGGTGCCGACGGTCGGCGTGCCCGTCCAGGAGAAGTCTGTCGACTCCGTCGTGGGGATGCCCACGGGTGCGCCGCTCGTCGCCGTCGACGCCGGCAAGTCCTACAACGCGGCGCTGTCGGCCGCCCAGACACTGGCCGTCGAGGACGCCGAGTTGCGCTCGCGGCTCTCGGCGCTGCACGAGCGCCGCCGCAGCGACGTGGCGACGGTCTCGGAGCGACTCCACCGTCTCGGCACGCCGGGGTTTCGCGAGCGAGAGTGACCGCCGGGGGCGTCAGTCCGGTCGTCCGGCGCTCGACCCGTCGATTTCGCCCGAGGGCACGGTGCCCGGGCGAAAATGAACCCTTATGTGCGTGGGTCCGCTACTCGGGGCTCACATATCGTGAGCTACCTCGACAGCTGGGTGGCCGTCGCGGCGCTCGGGCTCGTCGCCGTGCTCATCCCCGTGGGGATGATGACGGTGTCGTGGCTGCTGCGGCCGAGCGTCCCCGAGTACAGCAAGCGCGCCACCTACGAGAGCGGCGAGATCCCCACCGGCGGGACCGGTATCCGCTTCAACATCCAATACTACATGGTGGCACTTCTCTTTCTCATCTTCGACATCGAGACCGTCCTCATCTTCCCGTGGACGGTGACCTACCGGCGCTCGCTGTCGGCCGGCGTCGGCCTGGAGCGGGCGCTGGTGCCGATGCTCGCCTTTATTGGCGTCCTGCTGGTCGCGCTCGCGTGGGCCTGGCGCAGCGGCGCCGTCGATTGGGCCCGCAGCTCGATCGCTCCCGGTCGCGAGGACAGGGCCCGCCAGCGCGACCGCCAGCAGCGTCGCCCCGAGCGCGAGCGCCCCGGCGGCTCCGGACTCGGAGCGGGCGCCGAGCGCACCACGACCACCCAGCCGACCGACCCCGGTGACGACTGACAATGAGTACACCAGACGACGTGAACGCAGCGACCGAGACCCGCGAGGCACGGACCGGCGAGGGCGTCGACGACCGGTTCAACTCCAAGCTCCGGCAGGCGTTCGGTTCGACACCGTTCATCCTCACCAAGTTCGACCAGTTCATGAACTGGGTGCGGGGCTCCTCGATGTTCATGCTGCAGTTCGGCATCGCCTGCTGCAGCATCGAGATGATGCACACCTACGCGGTGAAACACGACCTCGACCGCTTCGGCGCTGGCGTCCCCCGCGCGTCGCCGCGGCAGGCCGACGTGATGATCGTCCCCGGGACGATCGTCTCGAAGTTCGCCCCGCGGATGAAGCGCGTCTACG
>CAYODS010000134.1:5969-7726 GCA_964402765.1 uncultured Halobacteriales archaeon | reverse complement strand
AGTACGACCAGGGTTGACCGGACACCCGGCGGGTCGTCACAGGGAGCACGAGACCGGTCACAGTCCGGCCCGGGCGACGTAGCCCCGGAACTGTGCGACTATCCGTGTCCTGTGCTCCGAGGAGAGGTTCGCACGGACGAGTCCGCACCCCGACTGCCGGGGCCGTGCCACGTACAGTCTAAATGACGGTTTGTCGGTTGTTCTGTCTACGAGGTGACTCGAGTGCTGGCAGTGTACCCGACTGAACGCCAGAACAGTCACTGTATCAGTAGACTTAAGATGTTAAGATGTATCTCCTCATATGCACGAATGAACGGTTCACTGGTTGGGCAGAGGCGATTGGGTGAATCGAGCTACCAACGTATATTTTTCTTTGTTCTCGTTGGTATATTCCTGTCGGTGATAGCAGTCGGACTCCTCGGACCGGCCGTCGCAGCGGACGACAAGACAGTACAGGACGAGGAGGCAGTCACAGAAAATGTAAGTGACAGATCGCTACTGACGTACGGAACGAACCAGGGAAACTTCACGACGGTACAGGCAGCGGGGCTGGTCGACGCAGTCGGTGACTGGCGAAACGACCGCATCTCGACGCTCGATCTATTCGAGGTAGTCAATCTCTTTCGATCCGAAGGGAAGCTCCTGAACGTCGAGTTCGAGGAACAGGAGAGCCCCGGGGGCGAGAGGGTGACTGTGTCTACAGCCAGTATCGTCGGTACTGACCGCCTCGACCCACCGGACGAATTTATTATTGCGGTCGAAAACGAGAGCGGGGCGGTACTCTCGGAGAGTAAGCCTGTTCCGGGTAGCGGAGCCGGTATCCCGGTCGAGAGTCTCGGGATCCAGTTCGACATCGGAGAGCAGGTGAATCTCACGGCGACGCTGTACCGGGTCGAGAATGGGAGTCGTGGCGCACCATTCCAGATCGGAGCCGGGGGGCAGGTCCCGGCTCCGATTGAGCAGACTACAGTGGTGTCACCGCTCGCCGAACCGGTGTTGAGTGATCTCGATATCGCGGGTCAAGGGAGCGACGCCACGGTGGTCGCAGGGCAGGCCGAGAACGTCAGCGTGAATGTCACGAACACCGGCGACCAGACGCGGTCGTTTGCGGTCGAACTGCGCGTCGGGAGCGGCGACCAACCAACGAACACCCGGAGCACGGCCCCGCTCGCACCCGGCGAGACCGGAACGGTGGTGTTCGGGAACGTCACCGGCGGGCTCGAACGTGGTGACTACAACCTGCGGGTTGGTGACTCCCAAGGGGTCTCCGAGGTGACCGGAACGGCGTCGATCCAGTTCGGCAACGTAGACCGGGTCGAACTGACACCCCCCGGGACCGAGACGATAGTCGCAGGCGAGATACTCGACGTCTCGGCGACCGCGTTCGACGCCTCGGGCAACGTTCTCGAGACAAACGATTCGGCGTTCAGTTGGGACGCAGGAAACGGGTCGATCAGCGGAGCCGGAGTGTTCGACGAGACGACCGCCGCGAGCTACGACGTGACCGCCGCACTCGGCGGTGTCACGTCGTCGGCGACGACGGTAATCGTAAACGAGCCGGCGAACTTCGACGTGAGGATAACGAGCGTCGACTCGGCGGTGACGGCCGGCGAGACCGTTACCGTCGCCTACGAGGTGACAAACACCGGTGACCTGCAGGGTACCCAGAATATCCGATTCGCGGTCAACGGAACGACCGAGGCCACTGAATCTGGATTGGGACTCAACGGGAGTGAGACGTTCAGTGGACAGTTCAC
>CAYODS010000134.1:0-5869 GCA_964402765.1 uncultured Halobacteriales archaeon | reverse complement strand
TGACAAACACCGGTGACGTGCGGGCCACACAAGACATCCGATTCGCGGTCAACGGAACGACCGAGGACACAGAGTCTGGGGTGACACTCGACGGGAGCGAGACGTTCAGCGGACAGTTCACCTATGTGACCGGAGATGCCGACACACCGGCGGTGTCGGTGAACGTGTCCAGTAACGACGATTCGGTAACCGAGACGGTGACTGTCGAACAGCCGGCGACCTCGGCGCTCTCGGCACTCGAGGTCGCAGAGCAGGGCGAGACCGCGACGATACTCGAAGGCAACAACGAGAGTGTCGCGGCAACCGTCACTAACGTCGGCGACCAGGCCGGAACGTTCACCCTCGACCTGACGATCACGAACGGGACTCAACAGACCGACAGTCAGGGCACCGGTAAACTCGCGCCCGGCGAAACCAGAACGGTACTGTTCGAGAACGTCACGGGGGGTCTGGCGTCCGACACGTACGACGTGGTCGTGGAGACCGGGAACAGCAGCCTGACGGGGAACCTCACCGTCGACGCGATCGAGAGCACAGTCGAGTTCGACAACACGCCGGATGGGGCGAGTCGTGGTGACAACCTTAGCAACGACGTCACGGTCAACGTGTCCCTCCAACGGGTGGGTCCGAGTGTTGCCGAACCGGTCACGGTGACTCTCGTCTTCGAGGGGCTCACCCGGGCCGGCGAGTCTGAGACCGTGCTGGGCACCGAGACGGTCCAGGTCGAGCGTGGCAACACCACGCGGGTGGTCTTCGACAGCCTCTCCCGGATTCCACCCTCGGCGATCGCCACCGACAACGAACCGGTAACGCTCCGTGCCGAGACCGGTGACGACACCGCAACCCGCGAGATCGACATCTCGAACCCCGTCGCCGACGCCGCTGCCGAGGCGGTCGGTGGCAGTGAAGTCGTGACGGTGCTCGGTGCAATCGACGTTGGCGGTGAGAGTGTCGAACTCGCCTCCGGGTTGGAGGGACTGACACTCGAAGGGTTCGACGCGAGCGCACGCCTGTTCTCAGGGGACACGACACTGCCCGGACCAGGCACCAGCGGACTGCTGGAGCTGCGGGCCGACAACGTGACTGTCCGGAATCTGGACCTCGGGTTGGGCGGGTCGGTCACCGGTGGGCTCCCGGTCGTCGATATCGTGGCAGACAACACGACTGTCGACAACGTGACCGCGACGAGAAACGCCACCGGCACCGACGACCAGTTCACGCAGGTCGTCCGGATCGGTGAGAACACCACAGGGTCGACCGTCACTGCGAGCACCCTCGGCGGACAGGGTGCCGCCCTGAACGCCATCGTGACCGACGACGCCGGTGACGCCACAGTGACCGGTAACGTCTTGCAGGGTGACGCCGATATTGGGCTGACACTCGCCGGCAACGGCTCGACGGTCGAGGCAAACAACTTCAGCGCCGTCGGTGGCACCGTCGACGCCTACGTCTTCGACTTCGAGCAGGCCGCCGACTTGAGCGCTATCGGCGGTACGAACAGCTTCGGGCCAGCCGCCTCGCTCACCTCTGTCGACTTCCAGACCGGTGGTGTGCGGGTCAACGGGTCGTCGCTCGTTCCGGGCCCCGGGCCCACGCGGAGCCTCAACACGACACAGGTCGAACCCGGCGGGACGGTCGAAGTAACCGTCACCGCAGCGCTTGACAGCGTCGCCGACGTCAGTCTCGCAGACAAGTGGAGCCCGGATTTCAACAGCACCGAACTCGTCGATGTGTCGTTCAGCACGAACCTCGAACTCGTGACTGGCGGTGACGTAATCGTGCAGGGGGACGACGTTGCTGCCGGCGAGTTGACGATTGTCTACCGCGTGTCCGTGTCCGACAGCGCGACCGTCGGAACGATCTACGAGTGGAGCGAGTTCCCCGACAGTGCGATGCGGATCAACGGGACAGACTTCGGCATCATCGGTGACGACACAGTCGAGGTTGTCAGCAACAGCGGGTAGTACGGCCCATCCGAACACCGATGTCGACAGACCAACCACCGTAGCGACCATCAACACACAGAGAATACATGACTGATTCAACGAGATTCCGAGAGCGCGTGCCTATCTCCTACCGACTGCTGCTCGACCGGTACGCCGTGCTGGTGGGGGTCGTCGGCATCCTGGTGTTGTTCGGAGGTGTGTTTCTGGTATACACGACAGCGACAGCACCGGAGACAGTGACAGAGACGGAGACGGTGACCGACGGGACCTGGACGGTCGAGTCGGAGTTTACACACGGGGCGGAGATCCAGCGCGACACCGCCGTCTTCTCTGAGGGAGACCGGCTGTCGAATCTGCCGGTGTACTTTGCGGAGCTCGCACCGCGGCTCGACGGGGAGTACACGGTCAGACAGCGCGGTGACGTCTCGTCGGTCGAGACTGTCGTCACGGTCGAACAGGTCATCCGTCACGTCGCCGAGGGCGAGAACGGCGAAGAGGTGGTGTTCTGGCGTGAAACCGAACCGGTGACGACCGAGGAGTTCGGGGGGTCGGGCGGAGCGCCTGGCGAGATGAACGTGTCGTTCGGGGTGAACGTGACGACACTCGGCGAGCGTGTCACGACAATCGAGAACCAGATCGGGGCGTCACCGGGGACGACCGAGGTGCTGCTCGTCGTCGAAACCACCGCGACAGGAGTGGTCGGCGAACAGGAGCTCACCGAGAGCCGCGAGTCGCGGCTCGTTATCGAGCCGGGGGCCGGCACGTATAGTGTCGAGACCGAGGTCGCCGACCCCAGCACGCAGGAGGCTACCCGGACCATCCGGCAGGAGGTGCCGAACCCAGAGGCTTCCTCGACACCGCGGCTCGTCGGGGGTTCCCTGCTGGTGCTTCTGGGCGGGGTCACCGCGGGCGGGGTCGGTCTGGGGCGCTACGCCGGACTCACGACCGTCACACGCGAGGAGCGCCGGAGCTACGAGTACGGACAGGCCCGGGAGACCCTCGATCAGTGGATATCGAGGGGGCGGGTGCCGTCGGACGGAGCACACGAGACGGTCGAACTCGCCTCGCTCGAGGATCTCGTCGACGTCGCAATAGACAGCGAGCGTCGCGTTATCGAGACTACCGGTGACGGTGTCTCGTACGTCGTTCTGGTCGGAGAGACGAGGTACGTGTTCGAACCACCGGCAGCGGTAGTCGAGGGCGCTGTCGGCTCCGGGATGGTCGACACAGTCGACGGGACCGTCGTCACGAACACCGAACAGGCAGATGATGTCGACGAGAACGGTAGGGGCGAGACGGACGGTTCGGCAGAGCTCGTCGAAGCAGCGTCCGGGGTCGACGGCGAGACCACAGACGGTGCAGAGTCGGAGACGGACAAAGAAACAGAGAACAGGTCGAGCACCGGTGAGGGGTCGTGACCGCGACAACCCGAAACCGGGTGAGAGAACGATGCTCGGGAGCGCGCTGAGATACACCGGGACGGTCCTGTTCGTGACCGTCGTGGTATCGCTCGTCGCAGGTGTCGTTCTCGGGCAACCGGTCTTGCTGTCGTTCGTGGAGACAGACAGTATGGAGCCGACGATAGATGCCGGCGACGGGTTCGTCGCACTCCCGACGGTGTTGTGGGGGGAGCCGACAACCGGTGACATCGTCGTGTTCGAGGCAGAGACAATAGAGGGTGGCGGGCTGACGACCCACCGTATCGTGGACGAGACCGATGAGGGGTTCATCACCCGCGGCGACGGAAACCCCTTTACCGACCAGGACGGTGGAGAGCCGCCGGTGGCCGAGAGTCAGATTGTCGCGACGGTGCCACAGGCCGGAGACTCACCGCTCGTAATCCCGTTTCTCGGAACCGCTATCCAGACCGTCCAAGGGGCTGTCGGGGCCGTCGTCTCGCCGGTCGTAGGCGTGTTCGGACTCGACGGGGTCAGTGACGGGACGGTCGGGACCGGACTGTTCGGCGCGGGGCTGACACTGCTGGTCGTGAGTTTCGTCTTCGAGTGGCGCAGTACCGACCGTGGCCGGTCACGGGAGCGCCGCCAGTCGACGGCGAGTTCGGACGGGTTCGACACACGGCTGCTCGCGGTGTTGCTGGTGCTAGTCGTGTTGGTGCCGGCGAACGCCGCGATGATGCTCGCCGGCGACACCACAGAGGTGACCGTCGACGGGGAGGCCGTCGCCGAGGCCGAGGAGGTTACACCGGGAGACTCTATTGAGGCCGATCTCAACGTGAGAAACAGCGGCCTGATCACGGTCCTGACTATGCTCGAACCGACGGGCGAGACCGATGAGGTGACCCTGGAGCCAAACAAGCTGGCAGTTCCGTCCGGCGGAACCGGAGCCGCGACGGCGACACTACCCGCGCCGCCGTCTGACGCC
This sequence comes from uncultured Halobacteriales archaeon, assembly GCA_964402765.1. Classification (GTDB taxonomy): domain Archaea; phylum Halobacteriota; class Halobacteria; order Halobacteriales; family SW-7-71-33; genus SW-7-71-33. Next base: position 1,541 of record CAYODS010000134.1, on the reverse strand, counting down.
GACCGGACCGTTCGAGTCGAACAGCACCGCTACCTGCTGCTCATGCCCGAGGGGGTGCTCGCCGACCTCCACGACCGGAACCCACTGCTCGCACTCGGCGCACTCAACGCGTTCATCGGGACCGCCGTTGCCGGGACGGTCTGGGGGCTGTTCGGGTTCGGCCGCATCCGGGAACGAACCACGGGCCGGGCCGTCCCGCTTGCTGTCCGACTCAGGAGACGGTTTCTCTGAGTCCCGCCCGTCGACGAGGAGAGGGTCCGCCGCGAGGACAGGCAGCCACCAGCGGCTTCTGACCGGATTACCGACACCGATACTCTACGCAATTGAATCGACACCGGTTCACACCCGGTGGTCGGTTTCGCCGGACCGTCACCGGTCTCTTCTGCGTGACCGGTCGATGTCGTCGAACCAGCTCAGCCTCCGGGGATGTCACCCGAGGGTGGCACCGGTTGTTCGGACCGCCAGGCGTCGATCACGTCGAACAGGAACAGGGTCGGAATCTCGTCGTTACGGAAGTCCTCGATGGCGTCGAAGAGACCGAACGTGGTCACGACCCGCGTCTCCGGATTGGTGTAGCGGTGAATCTCGGCAAGCACCAGCACGTCGGCACTGTCGGTACTGTTGTCTGACTCCACCTCAACCGCAATCGGGTCTTCGGCGGTCCCGTCGGGAACGTCCTCGGGTCGAGTCTGGTATGCCAGTTCCGTGGTGACGTTCTGACCGGGTTCGACAAAGAGGGTGGCCCGGTCGACCTGCCGACCGTCGACGCGGAGGACAACGGGCTTCGTGTCCTCGCGGGAACCGACGTTCGTCACGCTCGTGGTCGAGGTGAGTGTCTGGCCGACGATAGTCTCGTTCGCCCGGGTGCGCTGTCCGGGGGCGTCGAGATCCAGTTCGACCTGGAAGTCGGCAACACCCGGCTCGTCGACGATGACCCGTACCTCGGTCGAAATCTGTGTCCCGGTCGCTCCGTCTATCACGACACCGACGTTCGCGCGGTCACCAGGGTCGAGGGCGAGACCGCTCGCGTTGAGTTCGTCAGCGGTCTCGGCGATCGGTTCGCCGGTTCGCATGTCGACGAACGTGACGTCGACGGCAGAGTCGTTGTCGAGTGGACCAGTCGCGTTGAGTGCAATCAGTGCCGTCCCGTTCACCGGCGGTTCGGGGCTGTCGAAACCGACCCGCACGAGGTCGTCGACCTGTGTTGTCGACAGCGGGCTCAGGCCGTCTATGTCGACCGCGATGTCACCGTCGTCGAGTGACGCGTAGGCGTCACCTTCCGGCGAGTCTGCGGGCTGGATAAAGACGGTTCCGTTTCCGATCTGTGTTGTGCCCGGCTCCGTGCCGTCACCGAGGAGGTCGGCGGCCGGGCCGACACCAACGGCGGCCGTGCCGACGACACCGCCACCTGCGAGCAACACCGCCGCGAGCACGAACACGAACCGCGGTCGTGCGCCTCCCAACTCACCGCGCCGGCTCATCTGCCACCACCCCCGTCGACAGAGATAGTCGGGTCCGCGTTCCAGTCGTCCGGAAAGACC
>CAYODS010000133.1:0-7800 GCA_964402765.1 uncultured Halobacteriales archaeon | reverse complement strand
CTACGAGGTCGTCGCCACGAACGGCGACAACGACCTCGGCGGCGACGACTGGGACCACGCCGTGATGGACTGGCTCATCGAGGAGTTCGAGGCCGAACACGGGATCGACCTCTCGGACGACCGCCAGGCGATGCAGCGACTGAAAGACGCCGCCGAGGAGGCGAAGATCGAGCTCTCCAGTCGCAAGGAGACGGAGATCAACCTCCCCTTCATCACCGCGACCGACGACGGTCCCATCCACCTGGAGAAGTCACTTACCCGCGCGAAGTTCGAGTCCCTCACCGAGGACCTCATCGAGCGCACCGAGGCGCCCACCCGCCAGGCCATGGAGGACGCCGGCTACGACAAGGGCGACATCGACGAGGTGATCCTCGTCGGCGGCTCCACGCGGATGCCCCAGGTCGAGGACAAGGTCGAGGAGATCGTCGGCATGGACCCCCAGCAGAACGTCAACCCCGACGAGGCGGTCGCGCTGGGGGCGGCGATCCAGGGTGGCGTGCTCGGCGGTGACGTCGACGACATCGTCCTGCTGGACGTCACCCCGCTGTCGCTGGGCGTCGAGGTGAAGGGTGGGCTGTTCGAGCGGCTCATCGAGAAGAACACCACCATCCCGACCGAGGAGTCGAAGGTGTTCACCACCGCCGTCGACAACCAGACCTCCGTCGACATCCGCGTGTTCCAGGGTGAGCGGGAGATGGCCGCGGACAACGAACTGCTCGGGGAGTTCCAGCTCACCGGCATCCCGCCGGCCCCCGCGGGAACGCCCCGCATCGAGGTTGCCTTCTCGATCGACGAGAACGGCATCGTCAACGTCGCCGCCGAGGACCAGGGCTCGGGCAACAAGGAGGAGATCACCATCGAGGGCGGCGCCGGCCTCTCCGACGAGGAGATAGAGCGCATGCAACAGGAGGCCGAGGAACACGCCGAGGAGGACCGCCGGCGTCGCGAGCGCATCGAGGCCCGCAACGAGGCCGAGAGCGCCGTCGGCCGCGCCGAGACCCTGCTCGAGGAGAACGACGAGCAGATCGACGACGCCACCCGCGAGGACGTCGAGGCCGCCATCGACGACGTCGAGGCGGTCGTCGACGACGAGGACGCCGATCTCGAGGCGATCGAGTCCGCCACCGAGGAACTGAACGAGCGACTCCAGGAGATCGGCAAGCAGATGTACCAGCAACAGGCCGCCGAGGCCGACCCCGGTGCCGGCGCGGGTGCCGCCGGCGGCGCCGGCGCGGCGGGGCCCGGTGCGGGCGCCGGTGCCAGGCCGGACGCGGGACCGGGTCCGGACGGTGCCGGCGGTGAGGGCGGCGGCCAGCAGGGCGAGTACGTCGACGCCGACTTCGAGGACGTCGACGAGCAGAGTTCGTCGGCCCACCAGACTGCGTCTGGTGACGTGGACGAGGAGCCCGACGAGGAAGGCGCAGAGAGCGACGACTGATCACAGTGGTTAGCGCCCGGTTCACCGCGGACGACCATCGCCTCACCCCAACGCACAGATGACCGAGGACTTCTACGACGTGCTCGGCGTCGACCGCGACGCCTCCGAGGAGGAAATAAAGCGGGCGTACCGGGAGAAGGCCACCGAGTACCACCCCGACGTCTCCGACGCCGAGGACGCCGAGGAGAAGTTCAAGCAGGTGAAAAAGGCCCACGAGGTGCTCACCGACGAGGAGAAACGACAGGCGTACGACCGCCTGGGTCACGACCGATTCGTCGAGGCCGAGAAACACGGCGGCTTCGAGGAGGGGGGTGCCGGTGCCGGCCGTGCCGGCGGTCGCGGCGCGGGCGGGTTCGGCGGGTTCGGCGGTGGCGGCCAGGGGCAGGACCCCTTCGGCGACGTGGGCGACATCTTCGAGCAGTTCTTCGGCGGCGGCGGGCGGGGCCAGTCCCGGGAGCGCCGCGGCGGTGCCGACCTGCGCACCGAACTGACGATCGACCTAGAGGAGGCCCACCGCGGCGTCACGAAACGGGCGACGGTCACCCGTCCCGAGCGGTGCCCGGAGTGTGCCGGCGCCGGCCACCCTGCCGAGGCCGAGGCCCGAACCTGCCCGCAGTGTGGCGGGCGTGGCCAGGAGACGACGGTCCAACAGACCCCGCTGGGCCGGGTCCAGCAGACCCGTACCTGCCGGCGCTGCTCGGGCAGCGGCGAGGTGTACACCGAGACCTGTTCCACCTGTGGCGGCGACGGCCGGGTGCGCCAGGAGAGCACCATCGAGATAGACGTGCCCGCCGGGGTGGCCGACGGCGAGACGGTCCGCAAGCCCGGCGCCGGGGCGCCGGCACCCGGCGACGGTCCCGACGGCGACCTGCTCGTCGAGATCGCCGTCCGCGACCACCCCGAGTTCGAGCGCGACGGCGCCGACCTCTACCGCGGGGAACCGGTCTCGTTCCCACAGGCCGTCTTCGGTGACACCATCGAGGTCAAGACCCTGGACGGCGCCGTCGAACTGGACGTGCCGGCGGGCACACAGAGCGGCGAGACGTTCCGGCTCTCGGGCAAGGGGATGCCCAAACCCCGCGGGCGCGGGTCGGGTGACCTGTACGTCCAGGTGCAGGTCGTCGTCCCCGAGAGCCTGAACGACGAGCAGCGCGAGGCCCTGGAGGCCTTCGCCGAGGCCGGCGGCGAGGAGATAGAGGTCGAGCAGAGCTTCTTCGACCGCATCCGCAACTCACTGTGACGGGGCCGCCCCGTCCCCGATGAGACCGCCGAGGCCGGTCAGTACGGCGTCCGGCGGCCACCGCGGACCGCCCGGGCGTAGTCCTCCGACTCGACCAGCGCGACGGCGAGCACGCCGGCGCCGGCGACCGCCACCAGCACCGGGAGCCCGTGCACGAACAGCACGCCGAAGGCGAGCAGTGCTGCCGCGGCGACGGTCCACCGGGCGGCCGTCGGCGGCGAGACGATCCGCCGTCGGCCCGCCACCGCCGGAAACGCCAGCGCCGCCAGCGTCGTCGCGGCCACCGTCGGCCAGAACGACGCGCCCGACAGCGACGCGAACGAGAGCGTCCCGGCCGGTACCAGTACGAACGCGAGCCACGCGAGGACCGTCGCCCGGTCCGCCTGCCGGGCGACCGCCCGTGCAGTCCGTCTCATCTTACGCGCTCTATAGAGACAAAATTAAATTAATCTTCCCATGTAATTTTTAACTACGCCGTCGCTCGGCGGTGTTAACGCCCGATCCGTCGGCCGAGCGCACGACCGTCGCTGACCACGTCGCTTTTGCCCGGCGACGGCCAGGAGCGGGCGTGAACGGGACGGTCGCGGGGCTGGTGGCGCCGGGTGTCACGGAGTTCGCGGAGCGGACGGCGCTGCGCGCCGTGGGCGACCCCGAGCGGACCTACGACTACGACCGCCTGCGGACGGAGACCCACAAGACCGGCAACCTGCTGTCACACCAGGGGGTGCGGGACGGCCGCCGGGTCGGGGTCGCCGCCGACCCCGCTCCGGAGACGGTGCTGACCCTCCTCGGCGCGGCGCTGACCGGCGCAGTGGTGCGGTTCGATCCGCCAGGTGAGTTCGACGGGCGGGCGGTCGTCGTCCCCGTCGGGCGTGTCGAGGCGTACGACCTCCCGCCGGGTGGCAGGCGGATCGCCTACGACGGCGCGCCCACCGACCCCGCCGTGGTGCACTTCGAGGAGGAGATGTGGTCCGAGAACCCCACGTTCCCCCCGCCCGCCGCGGCGCCGACGGACCCGCTGCTGTCGACCGGCGACGGCACGCTCTCACACGGCACGGTCGTCGACGCCGCCCGCGAGGTCGTCGACGAGTACGGGATCGACGCCGACAGCGTGGTGGCGCTGCGGGCGTCACTGGCCGCCCCGGGCGCGGTCGTCGCCGGCGTGGTGGCGCCGCTGTCGGCCGGCGCCGCCGTCCTGTTGCCCGCCGACGGCGACGGCGGGGCCACCCACGTCGTCACCGGGGCGGACACGGGCGAGGCGGTCGCGATCGACCCCGACGAGGCCGTGTGACCGCCCCGGACCACCCAACGCTACTTGTGACTGCCGCGCCCAGACCCACCATGGACGACAGCGAGGGGACGAACGGACCCGAGACGGGCGCGACGGTGCCGGCGGTCGTCCGCCGGTGGGCCGAGGGCGTGGCCGCCAACGACGAGTACACCTACACCTTCGAGGACGCCGTCGTCGACGTACCGTCGCGGTTCGAGGCCGACGCACCGACCGCCCGCTGGTGGTTCGACGGGACGCTCACCGTGCGCGTCCGCGAGTCGGAGTCCGGGTCCGGGGAGTGACCGGCCGGATCGTCGCGGGCCCGTGGTGCCGAAACTGTCATCCGACCGTCGACCGTCGAGTCTCGCATGTCGACCGACGATACCGACACGGTGGACGGTATCGCGGCCTTCGAGGCCGTCAGCGACGAGGTGCGACTGGGGATCCTGCGGGCGTTCGTCGAGGAGCGCCATCGCCGCCGGGAGGAACTGCCCCCGGACGACCGTGACCTCACCGACGACGTGGTCATCCTGTCGTTCTCGGAGCTGCGGGACGCCGTCGGCGTCGACGACTCCGGGCGGTTCAACTACCACCTCGACAAGCTGGTCGACCGGTTCGTCTACCGGACGCCGAAGGGGTACATGCTGACGGTGGCCGGCCACCGCCTGGCGGGGTCGGTCGTCGCCGGCCGCTACGAGCAGTCACGAACGGTCACCACCGAGCGCGTCGACCACCGCTGTCCGGAGTGTGGCGAGCGGCTGGTCGCGATGTACGCCGTCGGTGGCCTGACGCTGCTCTGTGAGACCGACCACGACACCGCCGAGGAGGCGGCCGAGGACGGCCCGATCGAGGGCGGGTACGTCGAGGCGATCGGCGACGGCGACCTCGACGAGACGGACCTCGGCGAGGCGGACGAGGCGGAGATGATGTCGACGGTCCGGCAGGTGATGGGAGACTCGGTGACGACGGTCCCGCTGTCGCCCGGGGCCTTCGAGGATCGGGACCTCGACGCGGCGGTCCGGGTGGGGACGACCGTCCGTCGCAACCGCTCGCGACTGGTCGCCGACGGCGTCTGCCCGGAGTGTCACGGCCACCTCGACCGCCGACTCGTCGAGTCCGACCAGTCGTACATGACCGCCGCCGGCTACCAGGTGAAGGGCGTCTGCGAGGACTGTGGGCTGGTGACCAGCGACGACCTCCGCGAGATGCTCCTCTCGCACCCGGCGGTCGTCTCGTTCTTCTGGGAGCGCGGCGTCGACGTGCGGGACCCGTACTCCGGCGAGGCGGTGCTCCCGCCCGAGGACACCGTCACGGAGCGTTCGAACGACCCGGTCGTGCTCGCGGTCACCTACGACTGTGACGGTGACGAACGCACGCTGGTCGTCGACGAGACCCTGGAGGTCCTGGAGATCGACTAAGAGGCCGCCCGGATCGCCTCCAGGGCCTCGGGGTTCTCCATCGAGGAGAGGTCGCCGAGGTCCTCGCCGCGGTAGGCGGCGGCGATCGCCCGGCGGATGATCTTCCCCGACTGTGTCTTCGGGAACGCATCGACGAACAGCACCTCGCGAGGGCGGAACGGCTTGCCCATCTCCGCGCCGACCTGTTCGCGCAGCGCCGCGCGCAACTCCTCGCTGGGCTCCTCGTCGGGTTCGAGGACGACGTAGGCGACGACGGCGGTGCCGGTGGTCTCGTCGGGGGCGCCGACGGCGGCGGCCTGGTTCACCGCGGGGTGGTCGATGAGTGCACCCTCCACCTCGGCGGGGCCGACCTTCCGGCCGGCTACGTTCAGGGCGTCGTCGGCCCGGCCGTGGAGGAACCAGTAGCCGTCCTCGTCGACCTGGGCCCAGTCGCCGTGGTCCCACACGTCCTCCCAGGTGGACCAGTACTCCCGCAGGTAGCGGTCGTCACCCTCCCACAGCGACTTCGTCATCGACGGACAGGAGTCGCGGGCGACGAGGTAGCCCCGCTCGTGTGCCTCGCGCACCGAGGCGCCGCTCTCGTCCACCACGTCGACGTCCATCCCCAGGCCGGGTCCGCCCAGCGTACAGGGCTTGAGTTCCTGGTGGGGCATCGGCATCAGGAAACAGCCACAGATCTCGGTGCCGCCGGAGATGTTGACGATCGGGCACTCGCCGCCGCCGACCTCGCGGTGGAACCACCGCCAGGACTCCGGGTCCCACGGTTCGCCGGTCGACCCCAGGATGCGCAGCGAGGACAGGTCGCGATCCTCGACCCACTCGTCGCCGTGCTTGCGCAGCGCCCGGACCGCGGTCGGCGAGACGCCGAAGACGGTGAGGTCGTGCTCCTCGATCATCCGCCAGTAGCGGTCGGGCTGGGGGTGGTCCGGCGCGCCCTCGTACATGAAGACGGTGCCGCCGAAGGCGTGGGTGCCGATCAGCGTCCACGGGCCCATCATCCAGCCGATGTCCGACACCCAGAAAAAGCGGTCGTCGGGGTCGTGATCGAACCCGAAGTAGATCTCCTTCGCACACTGGACCTGCACGCCGGCGTGGGTGTGGACGATCCCCTTCGGCCGGCCCGTCGTCCCCGAGGAGTACAGCAGCATCGACGCCGCGTCACTCGGCAGCGAGCGGGTGTCGAACTCCGCTGACCGGGGGGTGACCGCCTCCGTCCACCACTGGTCGCGGTCGGTCCAGGGCATGTCCTCACCCTCGCGGTCGACGCGGTCCCCGTCGCCGCCCAGGCGGTCGTACACCACGACGTGCTCGACGTATCCCGCCTGCTCGATCGCCTCGTCGGCGGCGCCCTTCAGGCGCACCTCCTCGCCACGGCGGTAGAAGCCGTCGCCGGTAAACAGCACGCGGGACTCGCTGTCCTCGATGCGCGTCGCCGTGGCGTCGACGCCAAAGCCCGAGAAGATCGGCACGGCGATCGCACCTACCTTCAGACAGCCGTAGAGGATGGCCGCGACCTCGGGCACCATCGGCATGTACAGCGAGACGGTGTCGCCCACGCCCACGCCGACCGACTCCAGGTAGTTCGCCACCCGGTTTGCCTGGGCGTGCAACTCACCGAAGGTCACCTCCCGCACGTCGCCGGGTTCGCCCTCCCACAGCACGGCGGTTTCTGCGGGCCGCTCGGCGGCGTGGCGGTCCAGCGTGTTGTGCGCGACGTTCAACTCGCCGCCCGGGTACCAGTCGGTGAACTGCGGGCCGTCGGTGTCGTCGCGTACCTGGTCGTACTCCTCGTAGAAGTCCACGCCCAGGTGGTCGACCACCTCGTCCCAGAACCAGTCGACGTGCTCGGTGGTGTACTCGACGACCTCCTCGACGTCGAGGTCGTGCTCGCGGGCGAACTGGTGGAGGTTCGTGTCGTCGACCAGACCGCCGGTCGGTCGGTGGACGATCTCGTCGACCTCTTCGAGTGAGTCCATGTCCCGGGGTTGGCCGGCGGTCACATTATAACTTCGTGGGACGGCGGCGTGATCTGGTGGTTTCCTCTCCGGTCCCGGTTTTGGCCTGTCGTTCGCCGTCCCCGGTGCGGTTTCCGGGGTCGGTGCTCTCGATCCTGGTGCGGTGACCTCCGAAGCCCTCGGCGCACTCCCTGGACAGGGTGCTCTCGATCCTGATGCGGTGGCCTCCGAAGCCCTCGGCGCACTCCCTGGACAGGGTGCTCTCGATCCTGATGCGGTGGCCTCCGAAGCCCTCGGCGTGCTCGACCGCCCTGACTCGCTGCGCGCTTCGCTCACTGCGTTCGCTGCAGTGCTTGCGTCGTCAGCGGCGGGCCGAGCGCGCCTCGCCCTTCGATTCCGCCAGGGTCAGCGAGTGATCCCCACCCCTCCCCGCCCGGTCGCGGGTGTCGCTCGGTCGGTTCGCTGTCGCTCACCGACCT
>CAYODS010000132.1:2897-7841 GCA_964402765.1 uncultured Halobacteriales archaeon | reverse complement strand
GGGCACGAGCACGTCGAAGGTGGGCGACACCGTCACCGACTCGGCGTCGACGCCGTCGTCGTCCGGGGCCGTCCCCGGGTCGTCGTCGGTCCCCACGTCCGCCCCGTCCCCGGCGGCGTCCGGGTCGTCGGCGGTGCCACCCGGTGACGCCGCGTCGTCCGGAACGCCCGAGCCGTCGGCGAGGGGGTCGGGGTCGGGCCCCGGGTCGTCGCCCGCCTCGTCCCCGGTGGCGTGGGTGTCGGCGTCCGGCGACTCCGTGGCGTCGCCCGCGGCGCTCTCCGGCCACGCCGGCGGGGGGCCGTCGAGGGCGGCGGGGTCGAACGGCGCGACCGCGAGTCCGTACCGGTCGTCGCCGGGGCGGACCAGCGCGGGGCGGGTGACGACGAGGGCAGGCGGGCGACCGAGCCCGAGCGTGCCGGGCGGGCGGTAGCTCAGGGCCGCCTCGTCGGCGAGGTAGAGCCGGTCGCGACCGTGGTCGAGGACGACCACCTCTCCCCGGTCGTCCGCGAGGCGGACGGCGCGGTGCAGCGTCTCGTGGCCCCACGGGGGGATCGCGGGGACGTCGGCCTCGCTGGCGACGTGGACGCTGTGTGGCGAGCGGGGGTCGGTCACGTCGTAGCCCAGGAGTGCGGTCAGCGAGGCGCCCATGCCACCGCGAAGCGACGCCAGGGATATAGGCGTTCGTCTCCCCGTCGCACTTTTCCGGGCGGGTCTCCTGCCGTTGGTAATGACCGAGGCCGTCCGACAGACCCTCGCCGAGCGGGAGACCGTCGTCGAGGGGTGGATCGAGGCGCTGGTCGAGCGCCGGACGGCACTCGCGGAGCGCCACGAGGCGTTCGCCGACCCCGGGGAGTTGCTGGGCGTCCCGGACGGACTCGCGCGGGAGTTGCGCGGCCTGATCGTGAGCCTCGTCGAGGACCTCGACGCCCAGATCGAGGACCTGCGGGGCGACCTGGAGACGCTGCGGAAACTGCGGTCGATGCTCGAGGACGCCAGCGAGGAGACACGAGGGGAACTCGTGGACTACGCCGAGGGCCTGGACGACGCCCTCGCACGGAAGGGCGAGACGATCGCCGAGTTGGTCGAGACCGCCGACCAGCTGGTCGAGCGGTTCGACCGGATCATCGACTCACCCACGGAGGACCCCGCCGGCGGGGACTGACGACCTTTTCACGCTCGCGCTCCCAGCGGGCGTATGCGAGTCGGAATCGTCGGCGCGGGGGCCGGTGCCGCCGCGCTGACTCACGTCCTCGACGGCGCGACCGACGCCGAGGTGACGGTGCTGGAGAAGTCCGGTGGCCTCTGCGGGCGGGCGGCGACCCGCCGGCGCGGGCCGGTCACCTACGACTACGGCGCCAACTACCTCAAGAGCGACGACGAACGGGTGGTCGACCTCGTGTACGACGTCCTCGGCGAGGACGGACTCGTCGAGGCCGATGGGTCGATCTGGACGTTCGACGGTGACGGGACGGTGAGCGAGGGTCGCCCCTCGGACGGCCACAGGTGGACGTACCGCGCCGGTCTGACCCAGATCGCGAAGCGACTGTTCGGCGCCACCGGGGCGACGGTCCACCGGCGGACCCGCGTCGAGACGATCACCCGCGACGGCGACCGCTGGCGACTGACCGACGCCGACGGCGGCGAGTGGGGACCGTTCGACCGTCTCGCCCTGAACCCGCCCGCCCCGCAGACGGCGGCACTGTTGCGCGAAGCGGAGTGGGACGATCCCGCCCGCGAGCGCCTGGCCGACGCCGCCGCCGCAGTCGAGTACGTCTCGGTGTGGAGCGTCGTGCTCCGGTACGAGTTCGACCTGGAGCGACCGTACTACGCGCTGGTGAACACCGACGACGCCCACACCCTCGGCTGGGTGTCCCGCGAGGAGTGCAAGCCGGGCCACGTCCCCGACGGGTCCGCGCTGGTCGTGCAGGCGGGCCACGACTGGTCCGCCGGGCACGCCGACGCGCCCGCCGAGACGGTCGTCGGACGTCTGACCGACGAGACCGCGTCGCTGCTCGACGACGACCGCCTGCGCGACCCCGCGTGGACCGACCACCAGTTCTGGCGGTACGCGCTGCCCGAGGGCGAGGTCGCGCGCGGCCCGGTCCGGGACGCCGAGGACCACGGACTGTGGGTCGTCGGTGACTGGGTGGCCGGCGAGGCACGGCTGCACGCCGCGCTGCGCAGCGGCCTGGAGGTGGGCGAGCGACTCGCGCTCGGTTAACGACGCCGCCGCCGGGTTAACCAACGGACGGCGGGAGGGTACCTCGCCGCGAAGCAAGATTGATTCAGGACTGGGACAAGTTTTATTTTGTAGGGTATCCTCTGGAAATTTGTAGCATGCGAAAGCAAGAACTGATTCACCTGCACGGGCTGCTGGCGACGGTACGGGAGTTCTGCGAGGAGGACCTCGGGGAAACGGTCGAGGAAGAGCAGTATTCGGAGCTACCGATCCAGCCGACCTCGATACACAAGTCGAAGGCGGACCACCAGGAGGCGGTGGCAGCACTGGCCACGGACGTGGTCGACAGTCTGGAGACCGACGCCGTGGAGACCGAGGCTCGCGAGACAGAGGCCGCCACCGCGGACTGACGCCTGCACGCGAACGGGAGTCGCCAGCGCGTCGACGGCGACCGCGGACTGTTCTCCTGCGCCCGTAACACACAGGTCACTCGCGCGTCGACAGAGACCGTGCTCGGACTCGACGAGGACCGGCTCCGGTGGCTCCGGTTCGGCCTGAAGATCGCGGCGCTGTGGGCGGCGGTCCTCGGGGCGGTCGGCTACGCCGTCACCGACGACCTGCGGCCGTTCTGGTGGGGGCTGCGCCTGACCGGCGGGCTGGTCGTCTGTACGGGTCTTCTGGGACTGGCTCGCCACGTCGAGCGCGGGCGCGAGCGCGAGGCGTCGGGGTGGACGCCCAGCCGCGCGCTGACGGGGACGGTCCGGGTGCTGCTGGGCAGCGCCGTCGTCGTGGCGACGCTGTGACCGATCAGTACAACAGGACACGGGCCGAACGTCGGCGGCGTGCGCGACTGGTCGCGACCGGACGCCCGGCGGGTGTCCCGCGAGACCGTCCTCCGGCACTGGCTCGACCGCGAACTCCGGAAGCGCGAGGAGTCCCTGCCGACCGGGACGATGGACGAGCGGGCGCTGCTCGACGCCCTGATGACCCGGACCACCGGCGAGAACCGCCCGCTGTGGCGGCCCCGCGGGACCACCTGGTACCACGCCACGGTCGACGAGAGGCTGCTCCGGCGCCTGCGCACGGTCGCCGCCCCCGAGGGACTGGGCTGGCGACGGGTCGCCCCGGACGGACGCGTCTGGACCGCCGCCGAGCGGATCCACGACGGGACCGTCACCGACGAGGGCACCCCGCTGGTGGACGTGGCGGCGATTCGTCGCGTGGCCGACGGCCTCCCTGGGCGCGACCCGGACGACATCGTCCTCGTGGGCGGACAGACCACCACGCCGCCCCGCGCGGTCGACGGCAACCACCGCGCGGTCGGCGTCGCGCTGCACCTCCTCGACGGCGGGTCGATGCCCGACCTCGCCGCCTACGTCGGCGTCGTCCGCGCCCGCCCGCTGGCGCTGCTGGTCGAGAAGGTTCGCTGGCTCGTCCGGGGGCACCTCCGCGGCGAGTGGTGGTGATCAGGTCGTCGTCCGTTCGGTCTCGAGGACGTTCAGGTCGCCGTCGACCGTGAGCGAGAGCCGCTGGTCGTCCGCCTCGAAGGTGTACCGTGCCCGCAGCGGGGCCGGCGAGATCACCTCCTCCTCGTAGTCGCCGTGGACGTCCTCGATCCGGTGGATCGCCCCGGGACTGACGGGGTTGCGGTCGGTCTCGGTGAGCAGCGCGAGCAGTTCCGTCTCGGCGGCCAGCGCAACGACGGGTTCGCCGCCGGTCGAGAGGATGCAGTTCGTGCACGCCACCGTCACCGACAGCGCGAAGCGGTCGTTGCAGTGCGGACAGATGTCGCCGTCCGGCTCGTGGACCTCGCACAGTTCGGTCTCCCACTCCACAGTCGCCGAGCAGCGCGGACAGACATCACTCGCCAGCGCGAGGATCTCCAGGTTCCCCCAGGTCCAGGCGGTCTGCAACACGTCGTCGGCGTCCCGGTCACGCACCCCCGCCGGCGGCAGCGGGTGCTGGCCGAGAAAGCCCTCGACGTCCTCGCCGTCGGGGCGGTCCGCCTCGCCGTACCGGCCGGCACACGACGTACAGAACACGTCCACGCCCTCGCCGTGCCAGGCGATCTCGACCGGTGCGTCACAGTACGGGCACGGCTCCCCGACCCCGGTGCGGGGCAGGTCCGGCCGGTCGGTCACCGCGCCCGACAGCACCGCCTCGACGACCCGCCGACCGGCACCCTCGAGCCGGTAGCCACCCTCGGTCCGGGCGACGAAGTGACCCACCATCCTGTCGAGGTGGTAGTTGAACTGCGAGGAGTCGTCCACGTCGACACGGTCGTACAGCGTCGAGAACGACAGCGCACCGTCGGCGTCGCCGAGCGCACGCAGGATGCCCATCCGGATCTCGTCACCGAGGACGGCGAAGGCCTCGTCCGGCGCGAGGTGTGACTCGTCCATACCCCCGCCAGCGGCCGGACCGACTAAACCGCTCGCTGAAACGCGTTTACGTCACACGCTCGATACGACAGGGCGAGACGGGACGACGCCCCGGACGGGTCAGGAGTTGAAGATCTCGATCAGCCGGAGCACGTCCTGGGCGGTCGTGTCGTCCGGCGCGGGCGTCGTGTCACCGTCGCTGTTGAACTCCTCGATGGCCTGCAGCACCTCCTCGGACTGAATGCCGGGCTCGCCGTTCGTGTCGTAAGCGTCGACGTCGAACCCGCCGGTCAGCGGCGACACCTCCACGCGGATCACCTCCTCGGGCGCGGGGTAGTCGTACCCCTCCGCGTTCACGTCCGCGACCGGCTGGACCGTGCTGCT
>CAYODS010000132.1:0-2797 GCA_964402765.1 uncultured Halobacteriales archaeon | reverse complement strand
CGGGGTAGTCGTACCCCTCCGCGTTCACGTCCGCGACCGGCTGGACCGTGCTGCTGTTGTCGTCCGCGGCACCCGTGTCCCGCGCGGACTGACGCGGCGCCTGGTCCGCGCCGGCGCCGGGCTGCTGGTCGATCTCGGTGCTCGCGTCCCACAGCGCCACCTGGTCGGTGACGTTGCCCTTCACCGGCTCGTCACCGTCGAACAGGTCGATCCCCTCCGGCGAGGGCGCGTAGAACAGGTCGTTCGACTGGATGAACATCGTCGCGAACGACAGCGAGTCGCCGGGCGAGGCCGAGACGGTGAACTCGTAGGCGCCACCGGGGAAGATCGGCGGCTCCGGTCCGCCGTCTGGCTGGTTCGGGTCGGTGTCCGTCGCCGGTATCGCGAAGGCGTCGGCCTCCCTGACGCCGTCGGCGCCGGACAGTTCCTGGGCGAGCGTCGTGGGCACGCCGTCCTCGGCGACGTCCTCGATGCCCGCACTCGCCGGCTCACCCGGCTCGAACAGCACGCCGTCCTCGTCGTGCACGGCGTATGCACCCGGCGAGAGCGGTACGGCGACGGACCCCTCCGGCGTCGAGAGCGTGTTCGGCGTCGACACGTTCTCGATCCGTACCTTGAACTGCTGGCCGCCGCCGCCGTGCCCGTCCGCCCGTCCGAGGTGTGGGACGGTCCCGGCACCGAGCGCTCCGGTCGCGGCCGCCGCCGTGGCCGCGGTCCCTTTCAGCATCCCGCGACGGGAGAGTGTGCTGTCGTCCGTGTTCGCTGACGCGTCGTCGGAATCAGTCATCGCTCGCACGGATCGACCCCGACAAACATGATAACTATTTTTCAAATTTCGGGCAAACACTCTCCCAATTTGCTCCGGATTCGTGCCGGAGCGATGCACGCGGCGAGCGGGCGAGCGGCGGGGCACGCGCGTGGTGGTCCCCCCGTCGAGTACACGCACGGACCCGGGCGACGACCGCCTCGTGATGGCGGATCCTTTATATAAACGAACAACACGAAAGAGAACATGCCGACGGTCGAGTTCCGCGGTGAGACGATCGAGTGCGAGGAGGGTGCGGTGCTGCGTGACGTGTTGGTCGAGGCGGGGCTGACGCCACACAACGGGCGGGCGGACCTGTTCAACTGCCGCGGTCACGGCACCTGCGGGACCTGTGCGGTCGCCGTCGAGGGCGCGGTCGGCGAGCGGACCGACGCCGAACGTCGACGACTGTCGCTGCCGCCCCACGACCCCGACGACGGACTGCGGCTCGCCTGTCAGACCCGCGTCCGGGGCGACGTGAGCGTGACCAAGCACGGCGGTCTCTTCGGGCAGAAGGTACCGGACGGGGAGTAGGCACCGGAGGCGGTTCCCACCACACGAACCGCACTCCTCTCCGCCCACGGCCCCACGGGGACGACCACCGCCAGGACACGCCGACCCGGGGAGTCCACACCACCGACCTGGACGGGGACGGCCGACACCCGAGTGCCGTGTCGCCACTCGTGGACGGCCCGACCGGCCAGGTTATCAGGGCTGGTAGACGCGGGCACGAGTGAAGTGTGTCCGTCCGCAGTGACGTGTGTGTACGATGTCGAGGCGGACACGGTACGGAACCGACTGTACATCGACCTCACCGGGCGACTGGACGGCGACACGATCGAGGAGGCGGCGTCGGTCGTCGTCGACGAGGCACGGCGGCTCGACGAGGGGTTCGACGTCGTCACCGACCTCTCCGGGTTCACCACGCCGTCGCCCGAGGACGCGAAGCCGATAAAGCAGACACAGGCCGAACTGAAGCGACTGGGCGTCGACCGCGTCGTCCGCGTCGAGGACGAGGACACCAGCCACGTCGTCGTCAGGGCGTTCGAGCGACGCTCCGAGGACGTCGGCTACACCGGAGAGGTCGCCGAGTCACGGGACGCCGCCGACCGGCTCCTCTCCGAACGCAGCGTCACCGGGCACCAGGGCTGACACGACGGGAAGCGGACGGGCGCGTCTGCGACGACCGCTGTCGAGAGAGCCAAGGGCCGGATGAACCACGGTCACTCCGCGTCGCTCCGTTCCCTGGTTCAAATCCGGCGACTCCTCTCGTCGCTCACGAGTTGGTCGCGACGAGAAGCCAAGGGCCGGATTTGAACCGGCGTAATACGGCTCTGCAGGCCGTTGCGTATGACCAGACTCTGCCACCTTGGCACGAGTACGCAGTAGTGGACGGCGAGAATTAAGCGTAGCGGTCGCGTGTGACCGCGCGACGCGGTGCTGTCGCTCCCCGTCGAGGGCAGACGGGCGACGTGGCCGTCGCTCGCCGTCTGAATGAAGTATGAATGGAAGGCGGCGAACCGGGTCTCCCAGAGGCTCGCGCACTCCAGTAGGCCCCGGAACGCTGGCGGGCTTATCTGCCGTGTTCGGGATGGGTTCGGGAGTAACCCCACCGCTGTGGCCGCCTACACCGACCCGCGGGAACGATCCGCGGTACGCCGTCGTCGGCAGTGACCGTGTGTAAGTGCGATCCGGGTAGCGCCTGGATCAGTCGATGGGATGAGTGAGTGGCTTCGACCAGTTAGTGCTCGCGGGCTGAACGCCTCGTCGCCTCGGCGCGCACACCCCGAGTCTATCGAACTCGTCTTGTACGAGCGGTCTCGGCGGTGCCTCTTTTCCAGGTGGGTTTCGAGCTTAGATGCTTTCAGCTCTTACCCCGTGTCGCGTGGCTGCCCGGCACGTGCCCTCTCGGACAACCGGTACACCAGTGGCGACCGTCCGTAGTTCCTCTCGTACTATACGGACGTTCCCGTCAGGCACCGAACACCCCCA
>CAYODS010000131.1:0-7870 GCA_964402765.1 uncultured Halobacteriales archaeon | reverse complement strand
AAATCGCCAGCGGCGATTTTGGGATCCAGCAAATCTTCGATTTGCGCGACAGCGAGTCAGACCCGACGAGCACGCCGAGGGCTTCGGAGGTCACCCACTCGGGATCGAGAGTACCCAAACCAGAGAGCGCGCCGAGGGCTTCGTAGCCCACCCACTCGGGATCGAGAGCACCCATTCCAGAGAGCGCGCCGAGGGCTTCGCGAGAACACCGGACAGAACGAAGGGACCGACAGAATCGGATTCAGACGGCGGCCTCGAAGGCGTCGCGAAACTCGGTGGTCTTCTCGGTGACGCGCTGGGCACCCTGTTCGAGGGCGTCAAGCGGGTCGGTGCCCTCCTCGGTCTTTATCGTCAGCAGGGGTTCGGTCTGGCCGCCGGACTGCTCGGGGTTCATGTCGTAGGTGGCGGCGGAGACGCCGTCCAGTTCCAGCAGGGACTGCTTGAGCACGTTCATGAACGTGTGGTCCTCGCCGCCGATCTCGATGACGAGTTCCTGAGGTTCGTTTTCGACGACGCGCAGTTGCATATCTTCACTCACGCGGTACGGCGCTTGTAGGTTGCGATCCGGGGGCGGGGGACCGGGCAAGGTTCAAACCAACGGACCTCACAGACGGGGGTAGATGGTGCTGGGCCCCTTCGCGTGGCTGGTGCCGGTCGTCGGACCGGTGCTCGCGACGGCGCTGATCGCGGCGGTGCTGGGCGGCGACCGACCGCCGCGGGCGGTGGACTACGCCGGCGGCTACGCGCTGGGGGCGGTGCTGGTGACGCTGGCGACCGTCGCCGGGGTCGTGGTGGGCGTCGTGACGCCGACGACGGCGCTGGTGGTGGCGGTCACCCTCGTCGTCACGGGGTCGCTGGCGGTCGTCCACCGGATCGACGCCCCCGGCGGGCGGTGGGGCGAGCGGCTCCGCTCGCGGCTGGTGATGGGGGTGCCGTGGGGCACCCTGGTCTCCGCGACGGGGGTGCTCGTGGTGTACCTGTTCGTGCAGGGCGGCGCGACGGCGTGGCGTGACCCGGTGACGCTGCCGTTTCGCGCGTGGTCGGTGGTGTACCCGCAGGGGGTGCTCGTCGCACCCTTTGCGCACAACAGCGCGGGCCACCTGGTGGGCAACCTGCTCGCGACGCTCGTGCTGGGGTCGCTGGCGGAGTACGCCTGGGGGCACTTCCCACGGGAGCGCGGCGCCACCTCGTTCGGGTCGCTGGGGACGAACCCGCTGGTGCGGGCGTTCGTGGTGTTCCCGGGGGCGGTCGCCGTCGTGGGCGTGCTGACGAGTGCGTTCTCGCTGGGGCCGGTGATCGGCTTCTCCGGCGTGGTGTTCGCGTTCGCGGGCTTCGCGCTGACGCGGTACCCGCTGGGGACGGTCGTCGCCTCGGTCGGTGTCGGGGCGCTGCGGCTGGCGTACTTCTCGCTGCAGCAACCGGTGCTTGTCGACCGGGCGATGCCCCGACCGCCGGCCCCGCCGTCGTGGGCCGAGGTCGCCATCCAGGCCCACGCTCTGGGGTTGCTGATCGGCGTGGTGCTGGGGTGGTACGTGTTCGTCCGCCGGGACAGGGGGCCGTCGGCGCTGCGCCTGTGGACCGGGGCGCTGTTGCTGGCGGTCGAACAGCAGTTGTGGGCGGTGTACTGGTTCCGCGGCGGCGACGTGTACGTGCTGTACCGCGGGATCGGCGTCGTCCTCGTGGTCCTGCTCGCCGTGCTCGTCACCGCGGCGCTGCGCTCCGCGGACCGACCCCTGCGGGACCTGATCGGGGGCAGGCGCAAGGGGGGGTCGCCCGATCGGGTCGGTGGGCCGACGGTCGAGGCGGACGGCGGGGACCCCGGGAGCGAGGGGGACGACCGCCCGAGACCGGAGCCGGGCGCGACGGCCGACGAGGAGGGCGGTCGGCTGACGAACGCGGCGGGCGACCTGGTGTTCACCGGCCAGTCGGTCGCGGTGCTGTTGCTCGTGCTGGGACTGGCGCTGCTGGCGGGGCCGGGCGCGGGGTCGAAGCTGTTCACCGTCGACGAGGGAGCGGCGCCGGGCAACGAGAGCCAGCAGGTGGTCGTCGGCGACTACACGGTGACGTACGCGGAGGGGGTGACCGACCAGCGGGTCGCCGTCGTCGACGTCGAGTTCTTCAACGAGACGACCAACGTGACCACGAGCGGGGTGATCGTCTCCAGCCCCGAACGGAGCATCTGGCAGCCGGTGATCTCGAAGAACCGACTCGCCTTCGACGGTACCGTGAGCGTGACCGTCGGTGGCGTGGGCTGGCGCGAGCGGGTCACCGCCGAGCGGGACGGCTGGACGGCCGACGGCGGCGGCACGGCCTACGTGGTGTTCCTGGAGCACGACGGCGAGCGCAGGCTCGTCCACCGCTCGGACGCCGTCACCGCACAGGACCGCATCGCCGGGCGCAACGTGACGGTGATGCCGGGCCGGGACGGCTTCTTCCTCGTCGTCACCACGCCGGAGAACGGCGTCGACACCGCCCCCATCCCGGCGGTCAACGAGTCCGTCGAGGCGGGCGGGCTCACCCTCACCAACCGGGAGAACACGATCTTCGCCTCGATAAACGACACCCGGGTCCGGGTGGTCCAGCGCGAGAAGTACGAGTAACGAACGAGGTGGGAAGCGGTAGCGGACCGACTCAGGCCCACTCGACCCGGACCACCAGCGTCTCGATGGTCTCGCGCTCGCTGTCGTGGAAGGGGAACTGCCGGTCGAGGGCGAACGCGGCGTGGAAGGCGTGGGTGACTCGCCCGCCCGCGTCGGCGACGAACGACTCGACGAACTCCCGGGTGCCACCGTTGTGGACGGTGTAGGAGACGGCGGCGAGCTCGGCGGCGGCCCGCAGGAACGGGCGGTCGCCGGCGCTGCCGTCCTGTGCGCCGAACGGTGGGTTCGAGAGCACGGTCAGGTCCGTCCCACACACCGGGAGCCGCGTGGCGTCACCGACCACCCAGTCCGGGTCGCGGGCGAGGTCCAGGCGGGCGGCGTTCTCGCGGGCGACCTGAAGAGCGGCGGGGTCGCGCTCGACGCCGAGGACGCGGGCGCCCTTCAGGGCGGCACCCAGTGCGAGCACGCCCGTCCCCGCGCCGAGGTCGATCACCGGCCGGCCCAGGTCGCCCTGGAGGTCGGCGAGGTGGACGAGGTGGGCCGCCAGGTCGGCGGGGGTGGGGTACTGTTCGAGCGCCGGGGCCGGCGCCTCGAAGGAGGAGAGGTCACTCAGCGCGCGCTCGACGGCGGCGCGGTCCATTCAGCCGGCGTACTCGTCGGCGGCAGGGACCGACACGGGCCCCTCGACGTCGAAGGTGACGCCCTCGCGACGGGCGCGCTCGGCACACGCCGACAGCGCCGGCCGCACGGCGTCCTCGTCGGCGACCGCGTGCACACGGACGGTCACCGACCCCGCACCGAGGAAGGCGGCGGCGCGGACGTACCCCCGCAGGCGGTCGGCCTCCTTCTGTGCGGCCAGCGTGCCGTCCTCGTCGAAGGCGGCGTCGACGGTCAGGCCCGAGGGGTACAGCCCCTCGCGAGTGAGTTCCCGCCGCAGGTCACGCAGGTACTCCGGCGCCGTCGAGTCGAGCCCCTCGGCCTCGATCTCGACGGGGGTGACGTCCTCGGGCTCGCAGTACTCGATCGTCCGCTCCACGTCCGGGGCCGGTGTCGCACTCATCGTACCATTCGATACACCGTAGACATACTAAAGAGTTTGCAAATGCACAGTAGTAATCTCAGGATCGGCGGTCGGGGGCGGTCCGGCGGGGTGCCGTGGCTACTGAACGGGTGACGACAGGAGCGGCCGACCCTCAGTCCCCGCCGTCGGCGCGGGCTGGTCGCTCGGGGTCGGGATCAGGGTCGAGGTCGCGGTCGGTGGTCACCCAGTCCTCGTTGTCGCCGGGTTCGACGCCGGTGATCTCGAAGCGGGCGCCGCCCTCGCGGCTCTCGGTGACGCGGACGTCCCAGCCGTGGGCCTCGACGATCTCGCTGACGATCGACAGGCCGAGGCCGGTGCCCTCCTCGCTCGTGGTGTAGCCGTCCTCCAGCACCTGGTCGCGCTCCTCGGCGGGGATGCCCGGGCCGTCGTCCTCGACGTAGAACCCCCGCCCCTCGGGCGAGAGCCCGACGCTGCCGTCCAGCGCGCCGACCCGGATGCGGACGTCCGCGCGGCCGTGCTCGATGGCGTTGCGAAAGAGGTTCTCGAACACCCGCAGCAGGCGGTCGTGGCTGGCCTCGAAACTCGCCGCCGAGCGCACCTCCAGAACGGCCTCGGCGGTGTCGACGTTGCCCCACGCCTCGCGGGCGATCTCCGTGAGGTCGACGCTGTCGGTCTCGGTGATCGTCTGGCCCTCGCGAGCGAGTGTGAGCACGTCGTCGATCAGCTGGCCCATGCGGTCGAGGGAGTCGTCGATCTTCTCCAGGTACTCCGTGTCACCGGTCTCCTCGACGATGTCGACGTACCCCTCGGCGACGTTCAGCGGGTTGCGCAGGTCGTGACTCACCAGCGAGGCGAACTGGTCCAGGCGCTCGTTCTGGCGCTCGAGTTCCTGCTGGCGGCGCTTCTGGTCGGTGATGTCGTGGATCAGAAAGAGGCGGCCCATCTGGCGGTCGCGACTGTCGTACAGCGGGGAGATCTGGATGTGGAAGAAGCGGCGCTGGTCGCCGTCGTCCAGCCCGATCTCCTCCTTTATCCGGTCGACGTCGGCGTAGCGCTCGTACAGGCCGGGGTAGGCGGCGAGCACCTCCTCGGCGTGACGACCGGTGCCGTCCTCGACGCCGAGGATGTCCTCAGCCATCTCGTTGATGTCGGTCACGCGGTCGTCGCGGTCGAGGACGAACACGCCGTCGCGGATGTTCTCGACGACGGTGTTGTGCGCGACGGGGGAGAGGTTCGTCATCTGGAACCGCAGGGCGGCGTAGGTCAGCGCAACACCGCCGACGGCGTGGCCGACGGGGCCCGCCTCACCGAGGGTCCCGAGGGTCCCGAACGTGCCGGGGTCGGCCAGGTCGAGCGAGACGGTCACCAGCGGGGCCACGGCGGCAATCGCCAGCGCGATCATCTGCTCGGTGAACAGGTCACCGCTTCGCACCAGACTCAGGCCGAGCATCCCGGCGCCGGTGACCAGCAGGAGGATCACGACGACGGCGTGTACCCAGTAGGCGACGCCGAAGCCGGTGGCGGTCGAGGCATCACCGGCCCACACCAGTCCGTGCACGTCGTTGCTCCAGCCCAGCACCGCGACCGTCGCCGGGACCAGCGCCAGGCCGGTGATCAGACCGTCGGTGACGAGTTCGCTGCGACCGGTGTACTCGAGGACGTACACGAACCACGCCACCGTCGAGAGCGACAGCAACGGCAGCGCGAACCGAGCCCACCAGTCCGTCGCCGCGGGCGCGACGGCGTCCCCGACGACGACGCTCGCGGCCCACACCGCCGCCAGCGCCAAGAGGGCGATGAGCGGGCGGGCGCCGCGGTCGGGGCGCTGCAGACGGACGAAGTACGCGCCCAACCCCGCCAGAAGCGTCGCCGCCATCAGCGACAGGCTCACCACAGTTGCCTCGAACGCCATTCGAATCACCGTTCACGACGTCGGCATATATGCTCTTGGCCCACACACCACACGCCCGCGGACCTCCCGGCGATCGAGGCACACGCCGATGCTCCCCGGTCGGTCCCCGCGCCCTCGCCGTCCAACCCGTCCTGACACCGTCCCCGTTCGGTCCGTCCTGACGCATTCCCCGGCCACGGCGTCACCGGCCGCGTGGGGTCGGTCGCCGGGCGCGGACCGCACGACTTAGGTCCACGCGGGCGTCCCGCCCGGTATGCCCGTCCCGAAGTCCGAGTTCGAGGAGACGCTACCCTGCGAGTTCTACACGCCCGCGGAACTGCTTGCGGACGACCAGATGTACACCGTCTACGAGATCGCCCGACTGCTGCAGGGGCTGGACGCCGACGCCGAGATCGACGCCGGCACCGAGGAGGTGCTGCTGGACTGGGCGATCCCGTGGATCATGACCAACGCCGACGACCTCATCGTCGCCGAACCGCGCGACGAGGACGAACCCGGCTACTACGGGCTGGCGACGTGACGCGGGTCCTCGTCGCCGGCGCCGACCGCGTCGACGCCGGCAAGACCACCCTCTCGACCGCGCTCTGTCGCCGCCTGGACGCCCCCGGCCGCAAGCCCCGCGCCGGCAACGACCACTGGTTCGACCACGACGACTACCGCCACGCGGTGACCGAGGGCCGACTGTACGGCAAGGACGCCCGCCGCCTGGCCGCCGCCAGCCCCGGCGACCCCACGCCCGAGGACTGCAACCCCGTCCACCGCCTGTGGCGCCCCGCCCCCGACGGGGGACGCGGCGTCGTCGGCGGCGAGGGTCGCCGGTTCGTCCTCGACCGCGTCGCCGGCTCATTCGTCGTCAACGCCCACGCCGACGTGCCGCCGGACGCCCGCGAGCACCTCCCGCTGGCGGACGCCGTCACGGTCGACTCCGTCGAACGGCTGAACGAGGTGACCCGGCGGCGGCACCTGCCCGCGCTGACCGCCGCCGCCCGGGAGGTGCGGTCACGGGAGCGGGTCATCGTGGAGTCCTACGGCGACGTGGCCCGCCCGCTGCAGGGTGTCGCCACGGGCGAGGAGGCCGGTGGAGGGGGCGGCCCCCCGGCGGACCTGTACGACCGCGTCGCCGTCGTCGAACCGCGCCGACTCCGCGTGTACGACGGCCCGCGCTGGGTCCGCGCCTGCGAGGTGGTCGGCGGCGGCGCCAGCCACCGCACCGGCACCCTGGAGTCCCGCGTCGAGGACGTGCTTCCACACGTCGACCCGCTCGCGGCCGTCTCCCTGCCCGCGCTGGACGGGACCACGCGGGACGACCCCGACCGCGTGGCCGAGGCCTACGCCGGCGCGCTGGACGCCGTCCTCGGAGCGTGAGTTCGGGCGACAGCCGGCGCGACGGGCGTGGCTACGCCTGGGCGGCCATCTCCCGGGCGAGCTGGACCGCCTGGTACGGCTCCTCGATCGCCGGGCCGTGGCCCGTGTAGAGAACGTCCAGGTCATCGTTCGTCCGGTCCAGCACCCGGTCGATGCTCTCTATCAGCGTGGCCCGGTCCGCGCCGGGCAGGTCCGTCCGCCCGAACGACCCGCCCTGGAACACCAGGTCGCCGCCGAACAGCACCCCCGCCTCGGGCGCGTACAGGCAGAGGTGGTCCGCGGCGTGGCCCGGCGTGTGCAGCGCCTCGTAGGAGTGGTCACCTATCTCCAGATGGCCACCGTCCTCGATCGCCCGGTCGACCGCCTCGTGCTCGGGGTCGAATCCCCACGTCTCCACGTCGAACGCCTCGCGGACGGCGTCGACGTTGCCCACGTGGTCCGGGTGGGTGTGCGTGAGCACGACGGCGTCGGGACTCTCGGGGCGGTCCTCGAGTCGTGCCACCACGTCGAAGTTCGCGCCCGGGTCGACGAGGACGGTGCGCTCGCCGCCGACAAGGAAGACGTTGCTCGTGAACGCCCGCACGTCCGCCGCGAGGTTCGACACCTGAGGTCTCACTCTCTTGGGTTCGTGGGAGTGCTGTATCGGGGTTTCGTTTTCGTGATCCTCGGCTCTCTGGATCGGGTGCTCTCGATCCTGCGTGGGTGGGCTGCGAAGCCCTCGGCGCGCTCTCTGGATCGGGTGTTCTCTATCTCGGTGGGGTGACTCACGACGCCCTCGGCGCGGTCTCTGGTTCGGGTGCTCTCGATCCTGGTGGGCGGACCTCCGAAGCCCTCGGCACGCTCGACCGCCCTGACTCGCTGCGCGCCTCACTCGCTCCGCTCGTTGCGGTGCTTGCGTCGTCAGGCGCGGGCCGACCGTGCCTCGCCCTTCGAGTCCGCCAGGACCGCGGG
>CAYODS010000130.1:0-7892 GCA_964402765.1 uncultured Halobacteriales archaeon | reverse complement strand
GCCGCTGGAGCGCCTGGCGGTCCTCGCGCAGGTCGATCCCGTGCTCGTCGTGGAACTCCCCGGCGAGGTGGTCGATGATCGCCCGGTCCCAGTCGTCGCCCCCGAGGTCGTTGTCCCCGTTGGTGGCGACGACCTCGTACACCCCGCCGCCCAGATCGAGGATGGAGACGTCGAAGGTCCCGCCGCCGAGGTCGTACACCAGCACCGTCTGGTCGGACTCGTCGTCGAGCCCGTAGGCCATCGCCGCGGCGGTGGGCTCGTTGACGATCCGCTCGACCTCGAAGCCGGCGATCTCGCCGGCGTCCTTCGTGGCCTGGCGCTGTCGGTCCGAGAAGTACGCCGGTACAGTGATGACGGCCTTCTCGACCTCGTCACCGAGGTAGTCCTCGGCGTCCCGTTTGAGCTTCTGGAGGATCATCGCCGAGATCTGCTCGGGCGTGTACTCCTCGTTCTCGACCTCGACGGTATAGTCCTCTTCGCCCATGTGGCGCTTGATCGAGGCGATCGTGTGCTCGGGGTTCTGGATCGCCTGGTTCTTCGCGGGTTTCCCGATGAGTCGCTCCCCGTCGTCGGAGAAGGCGACGACCGACGGTGTCGTCCGGTCACCCTCGCTGTTGACGATGATCTCCGGGTCGCCACCCTCCATCACCGCCATCGCGCTGTTGGTGGTGCCCAGGTCAATTCCGAGGATCTTCTCACTCGTCATCTTACGGTATGCTACCCGATCGTCGGCTAAAACCTTTTTGCAGTCCGTGGCCCCGACGCCCCGATTCCCGGCGCCGTCTGCGACCGCAGGCGGGCTACTCGTCGCCGGTGGAGGCGGCGTCGGCCTCGCCGCGGGCGTCGCCTTCGTCCGCCGAGCCGGTCGAGACGGTGACCCGGGCAGGACGGATCACCTCGCCGGCCATCTCGTAGCCGGGGGCGTACACGTCGGCGACGGTGTCCTCGGGCTGGTCGGAGTCGGCCCGCATCATCACCTCGTGCCGCGTGGGGTCGATCTCGTCACCCGGTTCGGGGGCGATCTCGGTGACGTCCTCGTCGTCGAGCACGCGGTCGAACTCCCGCAGGGTCATCTCGACGCCGTCGAGCAGGCTCTCGGCGTCGGGGTCGTCCTCCTCGACCGCCCGGCGGAGGTTGTCCCGCACGTCGAGCAGACGCTCGACGAGGTCCTCCGTGGCCCGCTGCTGGATGCGCTCGCGCTCGCGTTCGGCACGCTTCTTGTAGTTCTGGAAGTCCGCCTGCTTGCGCCGGAGCCGGTCACGGAGGTCCTCCACCTCCGACTCGAGGTCCTCGATCTCGGCCTCGCGGTCGTCGAGTTCGGCCTCCAGGTCCTCGACCTCCGCCTGCAGGTCGGCCACGTCCTCGTCGCGCTCGTCCAGGGCGGTCTCCAGGTCGGCCGTCGCCTCGCGGAGTTCGGCCCCCCGCTCGATGATCCGGCGGACGTCCTCGGCCAGGGTCTCGTCGTACTCCGCGATCCGCGCGAGCAGTCGCTCGGCAGCGTCCGGGTCCTCGGTCCGGTCGTCGGCGCCCGGGCCGGGAGCGTCGGGCTCCGGGTCCGGGTCTGGGTCGGGGTCGTCGGTCGCACCCGTCGCGTCCTCGTCGCTCATGAACGGACAGAGCGGGTCCGGTCAGTTAAGCCTCGTGCACTCCGGGTCCGGAGCGGAACCATCTTGCCCGCCCGGCGGCGATCGCGGGCCGTGCTGTCGCTGCGCTTCGAGGACGGCACCGTCCGCGTCGAGGGCGCCCCCGACGAGTGGCCCGACTGGGTCGACCCCGACCCCCGCGCCGGCGACGGCGTGGGACGGGTGCCCGCCCACCGCTACGCCGCCCTCCTCACGGACTGCCGGGAGCGCGGGGTCACCGTTGAGGACCGCGTGCTCGACCCCGAGCCGCTGTCGGCGGACGGCGCCGACCCGGACCTGCACTCCGGGTACGAACTGCGACCGTACCAGCGCGACGCCGTCGGCGCCTGGACTGACGCCGGCAGACGCGGCGTGGTCGAGCTCCCCACCGGCAGCGGCAAGACCGTCGTCGGGCTGGCGGCGATCGAGGCGGTCGCCGGCCCCGCGCTCGTCGTCGTGCCAACGATCGACCTGCTGGAGCAGTGGCGCCGGGAACTGGAGACGGAGTTCGAGGTGCCCGTCGGCCAGTTGGGCGGCGGCAAACAGCGGGTCGCGGGCCTGACCGTCGCCACCTACGACTCGGCGTACCTCCGGGCCGACGACCTGG
The DNA here is from genome assembly GCA_964402765.1 of uncultured Halobacteriales archaeon. Classification (GTDB taxonomy): domain Archaea; phylum Halobacteriota; class Halobacteria; order Halobacteriales; family SW-7-71-33; genus SW-7-71-33. Next base: position 5,663 of record CAYODS010000130.1, on the reverse strand, counting down.
GCGACCGCTTCGGACTGGCGGTGTTCGACGAGGTGCACCACCTCGGCGCCGAGGGGTACCGCGAGATCGCTCGCCTGCTCGCGGCGCCCGCCCGACTGGGCCTGACCGCCACCTTCGAGCGCCCGGACGGCGGTCACGAGGCGGTCCGCGAATTGGTGGGCGACGTGGTCGCCCGGCTGGACCCCGAGGACCTCGCGGGCGAACACCTCGCGCCGTACGACGTGCGCCGGGTGTCGGTCGAACTCACGGCGGAGGAGCGGGCGGTGTACGAGCGCAACCAGGAGACGTTCACCGACTACCTCGCCCGCTCGAACATCGAGGTGCGCTCGGGATCGGACTACCGGAAGCTCGTCATGCGGTCGGGCAGCGACCCCGAGGCCCGCGAGGCACTCCTGGCGAAACAGCGGGCCCGCGAGGTGGTGTACAACAGCGACGCGAAACTCGACGCCCTCGCCGACGTGCTGGACCGGCACCGCGGGGACCGCGTGATCGTCTTCACCGCACACAACGACCTCGCCTACCGCGTCGCCGAGCGGTTTCTCGTGCCCGCGATCACCCATCACACGGGCGCCACGGAGCGCCGACAGGTCCTGGAGCGGTTCCGCGAGGGGACGTACTCGCGGGTCGTGAGTTCGAACGTGCTGGACGAGGGGGTGGACGTGCCCGACGCGAACGTCGCCGTCGTGCTCTCGGGCAGCGGCAGCGAGCGGGAGTTCACCCAGCGTCTCGGGCGGGTGCTGCGCCCCAGCGACGACCGCGACCGCGCCCTGCTGTACGAGGTCGTCGCCGACGACACGAGCGAGGAGAACGTCGCCCGACGACGGCGGTAGTTCGGTGTCAGTTCCCGATGTCGCCGTCGCCGTCGGCGGGGCGGAACCGCGGGTCGACGCTGCCGCCCTCGAACACCTCCTGGCGGGTGTAGGACTCGAAGTCGAAGCGGTAGGTCTCCTCGTTGCCGGGGTCGAGCGCGACCTGTCGCCGGCGGGTGGTCTCCTCCTCGCCGGCCCGGACCTGCACCTCCAGGGTCGCGGCGCCGGGCTCGTCGCCGTCGTTGACGACCGTCACCGCCACGACGAGGTGGTCCGCCGGTTCGAGCAGTTCGAACCCGCCGAACGAGAGGTTCGGCGCCGGATCCTGAGTCGGCGTGGGCGTCGCCGCCGTGCCGTCGCTCGTCTCCCGTGGGTCGACCCCGCTGCCACAGCCGGCGAGTGCCGCGAGTGCCGGGACCAGGGTCGCGAGCAGGCCCCGCCGGGTGCGTTCCATGCCGGGCGATCTCGGGGGGCGGTTGAATGTCTTGCCATCGCCGTCCGGGACCGAGAGCACTTTCCGGTGCGTCCCGAACTGGAGGTGTGCTGAGGAAGGACCTCCTGCGGGTCTCTCGCCGGGGCGGCGGCTACCGGCCGCAGTTCGCGGCCGAGGACTCCGGCGCCACGGACCTCGCGCGCCGGGTGTTCGGCGTCTACCAGGGAGCCGTCGGCGAGCCGAAGTCGACGCTGTCGGAGGCGCTCGAAGCCGTCGAGCGCGACGCCGACGACTTCAAACTCGTCCGCGGGTTCGCCGACTTACTGGAGCGCGACGCCGTCTTCGAGACGCGGTCGCCGGTGCGACCGGAGCGGGCCCGCCGGCTGGCCTTCGAGGCCGCCGAGGACGTGGGCGTCGTCACCGAGACCGAGCGCCGACGGGCCCTAAAGCGGGCCGCCGGGCGGCTGAACCGCCGTCCGGGTGACGGAGACGCCGCCGGCACCGACGGCCGCGGCGACGCCGTCACCGCCGGCGACGTGGCGGACTCGCTGTACGCCGACCTGCCCGACCGGCAGACCCTCGCCGCGTTCGAGCCCCGCTGGGACCCCGAGTCCCTGCTCACCCAGTACGACCTCTCGCTCGCCCAGACCGCGCTGTTCGACGCCGTCGAACTGCGAGCGCGGTCGTCGGACCCAAAGCGGCTCGTGACAGCAGTGAAGCGACTCGGACTGATGTACGAACTCGTCGACGAGCCCACAGACGACCCCGACCTGGGCGACCGGGTGGCCGTCGTGACGGGGCCGGACGCCCTGTTCCGGCGCACCCGCCGCTACGGGACGAGTTTCGCCCGCCTGCTGCGCACGCTGGCGGAGACGGGCCGGTGGGAGATCACCGCGCGGATCGACGACCGGGGCACCGAGCGCACCCTCTCGCTGTCCGACGCCGACCCCGTGCGGGTTCCCGGCACGGAGCCCGTCGCGGAGGTGGGGTACGACTCCGGCGTCGAGCGCGAGTTCGCCGCCCGCTTCGAGGCGCTGGACCTCGACTGGCGACTCGTCCGCGAACCCGACCTGCTGTCGACCGGCGAGGGGGCGATGGTGCCGGACTTCGCCTTCGAGTACGCACACGGAGACTTCCGGGTGTACTTCGAGATAATGGGATTCTGGACGCCGGAGTACGTCGCGGAGAAACTCGCGAAACTCGACGCCGTCGACGAGCAACTGCTCGTCGCCGTCGACCGCTCGCTGGGGGTGGGCGAGGCCGTCGAGGCCGCCGACCACCGCGTCATCGAGTACGACGGCCAGGTCCGCGTGAAGACGGTTCGGGACGCCCTCCGGGTGCACGAGCGACGGCTGGTCGCCCAGAGCGCCGCCGGTCTCCCAGGTGAACTCCGGCCCGACGACGACGCCGTCTCCGTCGCCGCCCTCGCAAAGCGCCACGACGTTCCGGAGTCCGCCCTCGACGACGTCGCCTTCCCCGAGCACCGCCAAATCGGGCGGACGCTGGTCCGGCCCGCGGTGCTGGAGAAACTGCAGGCGGCGATCGAACCGGGCGACGACCTCGCGAGCGTCGAGGACCACGCCGCCGAGTACGGGATCGAGGACGCCGCCTCGCTGCTGTCGGCGCTTGGCTACCGCGTGGAGTGGTCCGGGCTGTCCGGGGGCACCGTCCGGGAGCGCGAGGGGTAGCCAGCGGGACGGGGAGCGCGGCCTACAGCACCCGCACCCGTCCGCGGTGGTCGCGGAAGCGCCAAATGCGTGAGCCTTCGCCGGCGCCGTCGACGCGGTCGACCTGCGAGAGGCCCCGCTTCACGCAGCGCCACCAGCCGCTCTCGGTGTCGTAGCCCGCCGGGTACTCCTCGTACAGCGCGTCGACGAACTCCGAGCGGCGGGCGCTCTCGGCCTCCTTCAGGTAAGCGAGCGCGGCGCCGACCGCCTCCCGGCGGCGCTGGACGAGCGCGTCGTCGTGGCCGGGCACGGTGAGCGCCGAGAGGTCCGTTATCTCGGCACCGGGCGGCGGGCCGTCCGAGCGAAGGCCGTTCTCGGCGTCGTACGACAGCCCGGTGCCGCCGCCGTCGCCCTCACCCAGTTCCTCGCGCGTGCGGGCGACCGCCTGGCGAGTGATCTCGTCCAGGCGGTCCTCGGTGACGCCCGCGAGCGCCGACGCCAGGTCGGCCACCTCGTCGGCGTCACCTCCCACCCGTGCCGTCGCCGGGTCGATGTTCGCCTCGACGGTCGGCTCGCCGGGAGCGTCGTCGGCAGCGGGCCCGGGGTCCGGGTCGGACGCCGGCTCGTCGTCCGGTGCGTCGGCGTCGAGCCGGGCCTCCAGCTCCTCGATCCGGCGCTCGTAGGCGTCCACGACCGAGGGCTCGGCGTCGCTGTCGATGGCCGCGCGGTTGTCGAGCACCCACCGGACGTACGTCTCCACGTCGTCGAAGCCGAGCAGGTCCTGCTCGCGGCGGAGCCGGTCGAGAAACGCCGCCGACAGCCCCAGCCGCAGTTCTGGCATAGAGAGTCGAACGTCGTGATCCGACAAAAACGATCGCAAGACACATAGCTGCGATCGGACACTTTTCCCGACCGACGACGCCCCCTATCCGGTGCCGAACTCTCGGCGACGCCCCCTATCCGGCGTCCCCGAATTCTCGGCGACGCCCCTTCGGCACCATCGACTTGAGTTCGCCGTACACGTACAGGCCGACGCCGATGGACGCGCGGGCGCCGCCGGTCTCGCGGGCGGCGATGAGGTAGCCCCAGTCGCCGTCCCAGTCGATCTCCTGGTCCTCGCCGGCGACGAAACGGCGGGCCTGTTCGCGGTCCAGGTCGATCACGTTGCGGGTGGCGTCGTGGGCGAACCGCTGGACGGCGTCGGTCGTCGGCTTCCAGTGCTCCTGGCGGGTGCGCAGGAACGTGATGCCCAGCGCCTCCACGCGCACGGGGTCGGGGGCGTTCCCCCGGAACGCCCACACCTTGCCCGCGCCCTTCTCCCAGAAGGTGTACGCGGCGAACCGCTCGCGGTCGATCCCGAAGCGGTCGACGTACCAGTCCACGACCGCCGCACGCGTGGCCCGGCCCGCCACCTCGCGCTCGTCGGCGGTCGCCGGCAGGCGGTCGAACCGACCGCTGTCGTTCTCCCGGAGGTCGGGGTCGGTGTCGTCCCCGTCCCCCTCTCGGTCGCCGTCGGTCATCCGGTCACCTCCAGTTTCGCACAGAAGAACCCGCCCGTGTCGTTGTGGTGGGGGTACACCCGTGCGGCCCGGGAGAGCGAGGGGTCGAACTCCTGGCCCTGCCACTCGCGCACGCCCGGTTCGGTGGCGAGCGGGAGGTCCAGGTCGACGAGTCGGCAGTCGCGATCGCGAAGGACGCCGTCGACCACGGCCTCGTTCTCCTCGGGGGCGAACGTGCAGGTGCCGTAGACGACGGTGCCGCCCTCGCGGGTCACCTCGACCGCGCGGGTGAGGATGGCCCGCTGCAGTTCGGCCACGCTGTCGAGGTAGTCGCGGCTCCACTCCGTCAGGGCGTCGGGGTTCTTGCGGATCGTCCCCTCGCACGAGCAGGGCGCGTCGACCAGCGTGCGGTCGAAGGCGTCGACCACGAACGGCTCCATCGAGAGGTTGCGGGCGTCGCGGTGCGTGACGACCGCATTGGTGACGCCCAGTCGCTGGGCGTTCGACCGCAGCGGCGCCAGGCGCCCGAGGTTGCTGTCGTTGGCCACGAGCGTGCCGCGGTCGTCCATCGCGGCGGCGACCTGGGTCGTCTTGCTGCCCGGCGCGGCACAGGTGTCAAGCACCGCCTCCCCCGGCGCCGGGTCGAGCGCGAGCACCGGCAGCGTCGACACCTCCTCCTGGGGGTACACCCAACCGTGGACGTACGGCCAACTCGCACCCGGCGAGTCCGTCTCGACCCGCAGCAGGCGGTCGTGCCATCCCACCCGCTCGTGGGCGACCTCCGCCTCGCGGTAGGCGGCCTCGACGCGGTCGACGCTTGCCTTCAGCGGGTTCACCCGCACGGTGTACCCCAGCGGGCGGGCACACGCCGCCCGGAACGCCTCGAAGTCCTCGACGAGCGGCCGGTAGCGGTCCAGCACCGAGAGGGCCCGCTCGCGGTCCTCGGTGTCGGTGTCGGCGTCTGGGGGCGTGTCCGTCGCCCCGTCCTCGCTCATCGCCCCGCCTTCCCGGGGGCCGGGCTTGTGGGTTTCGGACCCATCGTTCGGGGAATCGGGTCGTCTTGGACCTCGTGTAGCTTCTCGTCCTGCTGGTTTCGGGTCGTGCGTCGGTACTGACGAGCGGACCCAGAAAGCCCCCGCCCCGCTGCTCTCACTCGTCGGTGCCGCTATCGTGACGGCCCAGAAAGCCCCCGCCCCGCTGCGGTTGCCTCACTCGCTGCGCGCTTCGCTCACTCCGCTCGCTGCAGTGCTTACGT
>CAYODS010000129.1:0-7910 GCA_964402765.1 uncultured Halobacteriales archaeon | reverse complement strand
AGATCACCTACCGTCGCCGTCAACAGTACTTCGACGAAGACGGCGACGTGTGGGACGCCGAGTACACCGACCTGTACGAACAGTACGCCCCGATTCTCGGGAAAGCAACGTGCCAGCAACTCGCTCGGAAAAACAGTGACGCCTGGCGCAGTCACTTCGAACTGCTCTCGCACTACCGCGACGAGTCGAATCAGGCCGTGACGGAGAAACCGTCACCGCCCGGGTATTGGGGCACCCGCGACGACGGCTACGAGTTGCACGGCCTCGTCCGCAACGACCTCTACACGTTCGATTGGGACGAGAACACGAGTACACTCTCGTTCGGCGTCGGTGACGTCCTCGAGGACCGGTACGACTTCGACCACAACGAGCGCGTAACACTCGAAGTCCGTGGTGATCCGCAGTGGTGTGGCGACGACAGTCGATTGGAAGTCATCTACGACGAGCATGCTGACCGGCTTCGTGTCCAGCACCCTGTCCGCATTCAGTCAGACGACGTGCAAGAACAGCGGCAGGCTGCATTCACTCACACACTCAACACCGAGAACACGACCCGGTCAGCCGCCATCGATGTCGGCGCAAACAACACGCTCGCGGTCGTCACCGAAACCGGTGACACTGCCGTCTACCACGCCCGCCCCGAGTTCGAACGGTTTCAGAAGCATTCGGAGCGAATCGCTTCACTCCAGGCCGAGCTCCCCGCTGACCAGTACACGAGCGAGTTGATTCAACGAGTGTACGATGAGCGGTCACGGCAGCGCGATCATAGTCGTGACGCGGCGGTGAAACACGCCGCTGAGTGGCTACTCGAACGCAACGTCGATACCGTGTACGTCGGTGATTTAACTGGCGTACTTTCGACGCATTGGTCGGCAGATGTGAACGAGAAGACACACGCGTTCTGGTCGCACCGGCAACTCGTTGACCGGATCAAACTCACGCTCGGTGATGTCGGCATCACCGTGACGGAGACTAGTGAGTACGATTCGAGTAGTCGGTGCCCGGCATGCGAGAGCGATGGGGTCACTCGAAGTGGCGATTCGTTCCGATGTGATGCGTGCGACCTGGAGGCGCACGCGGATATTGCCGGGGCATGGAACATCTTGCAGTCTGAAGGTTGGCCGATGGCTCGGCCTGCTGCCCTGTCTGCTGACCGCGGCAGGGACGCACCCGCTGATGGGGCGTACTGGCAGTGGAACGATCACGACTGGACACCCGCCGAGTATGGGGAACGGTCGTGGTCGCTTGACCAACCCAGCGTCAGCGAACCCGTAAGTTCACAGCCGGGGTAACCGCCCGACTGGATTACCCACGGAGGAATCCTCGCCGTTCACGGCGGGGAGGAAGTCAAACGGCACGACGGCGAGTCGGAGACGACGAGAGAGAGACGGAACGGACGACCGTGGAGCGGGCGGCTCAGTCGTCGCCCAGCATCTCGGCCTTGGCCTGGCGGATCCGGCCGGGGACGGCGGGGACGCTCGACTCCTCGATCTGGTCGAGTTCGTCCAGGGACTTCGGGAACGTCCGCAGGTCGTAGTGGATGTCGATGCCGGTCCTCGCGCCGTCGGCCAGGCTGATCGGCACCTGGTTGTGGCCCGGCGTCAGGTCGCCGACGGCGTAGACCCCCGGTACGGAGGTGTTGCCGTGGTCGTCGACGGCGACGGTGCCGTCGTCGTTGATCTCACAGCCCAACTGCTCGGCGAGTTCGTTCCGGTACTCCGAGCCGTACATGGCGAAGCCGCCGGTGTACTTCCGGACGGTTCCGTCCTCGAACTCGATGGACTCCAGCCAGCCGTCCTCGCCGTTCTCGATGCCGCTGACCTCCTCCTCGACGATCTCCACGGGGTGGGCCCGCAGTTGGCGGTCGGTCTCCTCGGACCACTCGGGCTCGTGGTCCCGCAGGAGCAGGTCGACGCTGTCGGCGAAGTTGAGCATGATCATCGCGACGTGGGCCGCCGACTCGCCGTGACCCATCACGTACACCGGCTCGTCGACGAACATGTAGGCGTCACAGTGCAGACAGTAGTGCAGCCCCCGCGCCGTCCGGGGCAGCGGCGGGTCGGGGCGCTCGTCGGAGAACCCCGTCGCGAGGACGACCCGCTCGGTCGTGAACTCCTCGTCGCCCGCGGTGTGTACGAGGAAGGGGCCACCATCCTCGATGGGTGCGACGTCGTCGACGTAGTCCCGGTGCCAGTCGGCGCCGTACTCCTCGACCTGCTGGCGCCCGGTGGCGAGGTACTCCTTGCCGGAGACGTCCTCGGTGACGCCGATCACGTTGTGGGTGTCGGCCATCATCGCCGCCCGGCCGCCCCCGCGGTCGATCACCGCGGTGGCGTGTCCGAGCCTGGTCGTGTACAGCGCGGCCGAGAGGCCACCCGGTCCGCCACCCACGACTATGACCTCGTAGTCGGTCTCGTCCATGTGTTCGAATGTGGGTCTGGAGGGCATTAACCCTTGCCGACCCGTGCGTCGCCGGCGAACGGTCGACCGTCGCTCGTCCCGACCGGACCGTCTCGCGCCGCGAGTCTTCCCGGACGATCCGGTCCGACGGCGACCGCGACCCCCGGCGAGCCGGCGGGCGTCGGGCTTATAGTCGGGCCGGCGGAAGAGGTGGCCATGATCGAGACGGTGGTCATCGCGACGGACGGCTCGGCGAGCGCCGAGCGGGCGGCACGGGCGGGGGTCGACCTGGCCGAGCGGTTCGGCGCGACCGTCCACGCGGTGTACGTCCTCGACAGCGGCGAGGTGGAGGCCACCCCGGAGGACGTCCGCGAGGAGTTCCGCCGGGCGCTGACCACCGCCGGCGGCCGCGCGCTGACCGACGCCCTCGAGGTGGGCGGCGGCGAGGTGGTCACGGCCGTCCGCAGGGGCGACCCCGCGTCGGAACTCATCGCGTACGCGCGCGAGTGCGGCGCCGACGTGATCGCCACGGGCACCCGCGGCCGCCACGGCGAGCACGGGTTCGTGCTGGGCAGCGTCGCCGAGGCGATCGTCCGTCGCGCGGAGACGCCCGTGCTCACCGTCCGCCAACTCACCGAGGGCGAGACCGCCTGAGCCGTTCCCGGCCCGGAGCGGTCACGAGCCGGCGACACCGATCGCGGCCTTCATGCCGGCGGGCCGACTCCCTGGGGTATGGACGACCGACTCGTCGAGGACGACCGGCTGTCGATCGAGCGCAAGTCGATCCTCCCCGGCACCGGCTTCTGGACGCCCGACTCCGTCGAGGAGGAACGGGCCGAGCGGGAGGCCGCCGAGGCGATGATCGGCGCCGACACCGTCGTGATCGCCGACCCCGACGCCGACGGGCTGGCCTGCGTGGCGCTGGCCCGCGAGGCCTTCGGCTCGGCGGCACTGGTCCCCGCCGGCCCTCACGAGATCGCCGACGCGATCGCCTGGGCCGGCGAGCACGCCGAGACCGACGCCCGCGTGCTGATCTGTGACCTCTGTCCCGACGACCCCGACGACCTGGTCGACCTCGCGGACCTGGTCGACGCCGTCGCCGAGGTCCGCTGGTACGACCACCACCAGTGGGAGGACGAACTCGCGGACCTCGTCGAGGCGGCCGGCGTCGACCGGGTCGTGGGCCCCTCCGAGGAGGTCTGTACCGCCGACGTCGCCCTCGACGAACTCGACCACCCCTTCGAGGAGCGGTTCGCCGAACTGGCGGCCGTCACCCGCGACCACGATCTCTGGATCCGCGAGGACGACCGCAGCGAGGACCTCGCCGACTTCAGCTACTGGGCCGACCCCGAGGAGTACGTCGCCGCGGTCCGCGAGCACGGCCCGACGCTCTCACCGGCGATCCGCGAGGAGATCGAGCGACGCCGCGTCGAGAAGGAGGCGCTGATCGAGAAGGCCGTCGAACGAGCCGAGTTGCGCGAGGTGGGCGAGTTGACCGTCGGGGTCACCTACGGCCGCTGCTCGCAGAACGAGGTCGCCGAGGCGCTCCGGGCCGAGGGCGCCGACGCCGCCGTGATCGTCAAGCCCGCCGGCTCGGCCTCGATCCGGGGCACCGAGAGCTTCGAGCGGTGTCACGAGGTCGCCCGCCAGGTGCAGGGCGGCGGCCACCCTCGCGCCGCCGGCTGCAAGCCCGACGTCTACGACGACATGCTCGACTACGCCCACCACTGGACGACCCGGGGCGCGGTCGCCAAGCAGGCCATCGTCGACGCCTTCCGTCGGCTCCCCGAGGAGCCCGCCGACGGCGACGGGGACGAGGAGGCAGCCGAGGCCGAGGCCTGAACGGGCCGCCGCGGGGCGTGTCCCCGGTGTCGCGCCGCCGGCGACCCGGCGAAACGGCCAAGCGATTCCCGACCGTGAACGCGTCGACGAGCCGCCTCCGCGAACTGCTCCCCGCGAGCGATATCGTCACCGCCGCCGTCGTCGTCGGGACGCTGTACGCGCTGGAGGGGTCCGTCCGGGGGGCGCTGCCGGCCGGCGCGGCCGTTCTCGCGCTCCGGCTGGCGGGGACCGCCGCCGAGGCCGTCGTCGGCGACTACGCCGACAACGCCCTCCTCGGCGTCCTGATCCTCGCGTTCGTCGGCTACCTCGCGACGACCGGTGCCGGACCGGTAGTCGTCGTCCCAGGCGGGCTCGTCGGCGGCTGGTTCCTCCTCGACGGGATCCAGCACCTCCGTCACGGCGCGACCCGCGAGGCGGTCCACGCGCCCCTCGACCGCGACCGCGGCGCCGTCTCCGGGCTGGTCGGCGCGCTGGTCGACCGGCTGGTCGAGCCGTTCCGGCTCTGAGCGGCCACACGCTTAATCCGTCGCGGCGCGACGCGGGGACGTGCCACGAACGGTCAACCCGCCGGAACTGTCCGACCCGCGCCCGCATCACTTCTCTCACGCCGTCGTCGCGGACGGCCGCCTCGCCGTCTCCGGGCAGGTCGCCGTCGACGGCGACGGGAACCGCGTCGGCGACGACGTCGCGACTCAGGCCCGCCTGGCGTTCGACAACGTGGCCGTGGTCCTCGACGCCGTCGACCTCCACTTCGGCGACGTCACCGAGGTGCGGAGCCACGTCGTCGACCCGCGGGAGAACTACGACGCGTACCTCGCGGAGTACCGCGAGCGGTTCGACGCGGCGCCGTACCCGGCCCACACGGCGCTGGGAGCGCGACTGCCCGACACGGAACTGCTCGTGGAGGTGGAGGTCGCGGCGCCCGTCGGCGAGGAGGTGAGCGAGCGGGGCGACACGGAGGGCGACGGGAGCCGGAACTGACGGGAGGTCGACCGCCCCCCGCGCCGGTCAGTCGGCCGACTCGGGGTCGCCCTCGACGGTCGCCGAACCGACGACGTACTGCCAGACCAGCGTCCCGACCAGCGCGCCGACCACGGTCCAGCCGACCGCGGTGGCGCGGCCGGTGCCCAGCAACAGTCCGACCAGGCCGCCGAAGACCATGCTCAGCAGGACACAGACCGCGTCCAGGTAGCCTCTGAGTTCCGCGTCCATGCGTCGGCGGGCGGCCGCCGCCGTCGAAAAGTCACCGATCGTCCGGCCGCGCCCGAACGGGCCGGACGGCCGCTCGCGGCGGGGCCGTCCCGCTCCGTCGCCCGACTGACGGCCGTTCTCAGCGGTCGCCGACGACCCACTTGTCGGAGTAGGTCTCCCCGCAGCCACACACCGCGTAGGCGTGGATCACCTCGCCCTCGGCGTAGATCCCGCCGACCTCCTCGTTTTCCTCCTCCGCGAAGGCGAACACGAACCGGACCCCGTGTTCGGGGCCGCGGCCGGCCGGACAGACGCCGCCGGCCAGTTCCAGGCTGATCTCGCCCTCGGTGCCCATCGCGCGCTGTGCCAGCCCCATCGGGTCGATGCCGGTCGCCGACTGGAACGCCGAGCGCCCGTCGTCGCCCGGCACGACCAGCACCACGCCGTCGCCGACGGACTCGGCGTACTCCGACAGGGCGCCGACGTCGTCGACGGCGTCCTCGTGGAGGAAGAAGGCGACGTCCTCCGGTCGCTCGCCGGCCAGGAACGCGTCGAGGTCTCCCATACCGCAGGGAGTCCGCGAGCGGGCAAAAGACCCCCGGAACGGTCCCGCGTCCGGCGAGTCGATCCCCCACGGCCCGGCCCGCTCAGACGGCGAGGAACGTGCTCACCAGCACCTTCGTGGCGACCGCGACCAACGAGCCGATCCACGAGAGCACCACGAAGTGGAGGTAGGAGTTGGCGGGGTGGCCGCCGTCGACGGTGCGGATCATCAGCGCCGACAGCATCGCCGAGAACATGATCACGACGATGAGCAGGAACTCGATGAGCGGGATGTCGTAGACGCCGGTGTTGATCAGCGCGCCGACGTCGAGTTGGCTCGTGGCGGCACCCAGGTCCAGCGAGAGGCCAGTGAGGATGTTGACGACCTGGAGGCCGATGAAGAAGGCGAACGTGGAGGCGGCGGTGATGCCGTACAGCAGGCCGATCAGCGTGGTCGTGGCCTGCTGGCGCTGCTGGCGCAACTGCAGTACCTGGTTCATGTTCTCGGCGATCAGTTCGCCCAGCAGCTTCGGCGACCCGCCCATCTCGCGGCCGATCAGGTACATCTCCGAGAACGTCTGGATCAGGTAGGACCGGCAGTCGGCGGTGAAGTAGCGCCAGGCCTCGGTGGGCTCGATCCGCATGTTGAGTCGCTTGTAGAGGTCGTCGATGTCCGGCGTCAGCGGGCCGAAGTCCTTCTTGCGCAGCGTCCGCAACACCTGCGAGGTGGTCGACTGCTTGGCGCCCTCGGTGGCGCCAAGCGCCCGGATGAAGCTGGGGTACTCCTCGTCGCGGCCCTTGATCCGGTTCTCCTCGCGGCGCAGCACGAGCCCGGGGATGATCAGCGGCGTCAGCGGGACCACCGGGTACAGCTGGAGGGGGACCTCCTCGAGGAAGAAGAGGAGGTCGCCCAGCCCGACCGGGGAGACCCCCATCAGGCCGCCGACGGTGATCACCAGCAGGACGGCCGTCAGCGCGAGGCCGACGGCGGTCGCCCGGTCGACGCGGCGCTCGACGTCCGAGGGGTAGCTCTGCGGGTGGAACCACACCGGGTCGTACGGCGACATCGACCGGATGGCCAGGAAGAAGCCCGACTGGACGAAGATGAACATCACGATGACGGCGCTGACGGTCATCGTCGGGTCGGTGCCGGTCAACACCGGCAGGACGACCGCGAACACCAGCGCGAACGTCATCGAGAGGATCATCGACAGGTAGAGGTCCTTCATCACCTCCAGGTTGTCCAGCGTGGCCTGGTACACCGTGGAGTAGTTCTGGATGATCTGTTCCTGCTCGCTGAGGAGGTAGTCCTCCAGGGACTGGCCGGCCCCCAGCGTGTAGGCCAGCCGCTCGAGGAAGTCCGCGACGGCGTCGGAGGGGACCTCCTTCGACCGACGCCGGCAGGCGTCGTCGAGGCTCTGGTTCCAGGTGTCGACCAGTTCGACGATCCGCCCCATCTCGCGGGCCAGTTCGCCGTACTCCTCCTCCACGGCCAGCGTCCGGAACACCTCCATCCGGTCGATCTTCGTCGTCGCCAGCACCGTCATGTGGGTGATCAGGAGGTGAAACCGGTTGTCCAGTTGTTGGCGGCGCTGGGAGAGCAGGATCTTCGGGTAGAACAGCGCGGTCGTCAGCGCGAGCAGGCCCAAAAGCGGGATCGGCACCTCGACGATCGTCGGCAACTCCACCAGGAAGATCGCGACCGTCGAGACGACCAGAAAGCCCGCCGACGGCAGCAGGATGAGGAGGAGGTACCGCTCCAGGGGAATCGGCATCCGGCGGTAGGAGTCGACCAGCGACTGGATCGTCTCCGCGATCGTCAGGTCGATCGCGTTCTCGGCCTCGCCGGACGCCATGTCAGTCGGGCCTCGTCAGCGTGAACGGCAGTCCCTCGACGCCGTCCCGCTGGAAGTCCTCGTTGAACTCGTTGACCT
>CAYODS010000128.1:0-8278 GCA_964402765.1 uncultured Halobacteriales archaeon | reverse complement strand
CCGGTCGCCAGGCCGACGAAGTTCTCGACGGTGCGGGGGACACGCTCGTCGTACAGTTCGATCTCCACGTCCCCCTCCGTAGTGTGAAGCGTCGCCGTCAGGTCGCCCCGTGGCTCCGGTGGCATACTCCCGTCTCCGACCCGGGGAGTGTTACCGCTGGCGATCGGTTGCGAGTGTCCCGGTGTGGCGCGACTGCGACACCCCCTCGCGGCTACCGCGCGAGGACGGTGTACGCGAGCGGACCGAGCAACAGCAACGCGACGCCGAGCATCCGGTACTGCGGCGCCGAGAACGCGAGCGGGGTGGCGTTGTTCGAGGCGTCGAGCAGACTGCCGGGCGTGCCGACGAGCAGGAAGCCGAACAGGAGCGTCACCAGCCCGAACACCCGCCAGGACTTCAACACGACCGCCGCCGGCACGCTCGCGATGAACAGGTAGAGGACGACCTGACCGACGGAAAACCCCAGCAGGACGTTGTCGATGACCTGGAGCGCGGCGAGCGCGACCATCGCCTGTACGAGTGGTGGCGCAGATTTCAACCTTCCGTTACACGCCAAGGGAAAGGGAGGACGCACGCAGCAGGAACCATGGAGCGTGTGACTGCAGACGTGCGTCCACTCCCGACTCGAACCCCCACCCGTATAAGTTTCATCGCTCCTCCCGGGGCAAGTATATGACAGCCGTCAGACACGTGGCGTACGTCAGTCGTTCCAGGGGGCGGGGTCGGGGTCGACGAGCCGACGCCGGCCGTCGATCGCGGCGACCGTCTCGTGGTCCGCGTCGGTGAGCGACAGTTCGCGGGCGGTCCAGTTCTCCGCGACGTGGTCGCCGGTGCCCTTCGGGATCGGTACCGTCCCGCGATCGAGGAGCCAGGCGATCGCCACCTGTGCCGGCGTGGCGTCGTGGCGCTCGGCCACCTCGCGCAGTTCCGGCACCTCGTGCGCCTCGCCCTGCAGCACCGGGGAGTACGCCACCGGCGTCACGTCGAACTCGGCGCAGGCGGCGCGCAGTTCTCCCTGTGGCAGCAGCGGGTGACACTCGAACTGGTTGGCGACGACCGGCACCGACAGACGCTCGACCGCCGCCCGTAGCAGGTCGGGCGTGAAGTTCGAGACGCCCACAGAGCGGGTCAGTCCCTCCTCCTGTGCGCGTTCGAGAGCGTCCAGTGTGCCCTCGGGGTCGTACGCCCGGATCGGCCAGTGGACGTACAGCAGGTCCAGGCGGTCGACGCCGAGTCGCTCCAGGGACTCGTGGGTCGTCGCCAGGAAGTCCTCGGGCGCGAGGTCGTCCGGGTGGACCTTGCTCGCGAGAAAGACCTCCTCTCGCGGGACGGGCGAGGCGGCGATCGCCGCCCCGACCGCCGCCTCGTTGTCGTACATCTGTGCCGTGTCGACGTGCCGGTACCCCACGTCGAGGGCACGCTCGACCGCCCGCCGGCACTCCTCGCCAGTCGTCCCCGACGTTCCGAGACCGGGTCTCGGGATCGTCACGTCCGTACTCGTCATGGGCGGGTGTCGAGGGCGGGGGGCTAACCGCTTCGGGTGTCGGCAGCCCGGACGAGACCGACGACGCCATGAGCGAGGCGGTCCTCTCGCTGCCCGTGACCGGAGGCACGTACACGCTGCTCGTCGACCTCGCCGCGGCCACCCGGGTCGAGTTCGGCGCCGCGGGCGAGCGCGACCTGCCGGCGGGCACCTACGCCTACGTCGGTAGCGCCCTCGGCACGAGGGGGTTCGCCCGCGTCGAGCGCCACCGCGAACTCGCCCGCGGCGAGCGCGACGTCCGCCACTGGCACGTCGACTACCTGCTCGGCGCCCCCGAGGCGACCGTCGTCGGTGACGTCCGCACCCCCGGCGACGCCGAGTGTGCGGTCGCGACCGCCCTCCGGAACCACGGGCGGGGCAGGCCAGTCGAGGGGGTCGGCGCCTCGGACTGTGACTGTTCCACCCACCTCGTCCGCGTCGACGCCGGTGACGCCAGGGCGGTCGTCGAGCGAGCCCACCGGGGCTGACCGGGTCAGTCGTCTCCCGCTCGGGAGGTGGCCTGACGCGAGTGGTCCGTCCGGGGCGCCGCGAGCGCGTCGCGCCGGACGGCGACGGCGGCGACGGCGAGGCTGATCGCGGCGAACGCGAGGAGCGCCTGGTTGGGGATCGTCAGCCCGAGCGTGCGGTGCTGGACGGTGCCACAGCCACCGACGGAACAGGTCCCGCGGGCACTCGCCTGGACCCAGGAGTGGTACGCCGCGAGCGCCGCGCCGGACAGCGAGAGCGGGAGGGCGAGCCGCCCGACGGGGACGCGACGACGGAGCGCCACCCAGAGGACGACCACGAGCGGGTACATCGCGGCCCGCTGGAACCAACAGAGCCGACACGGGGACAGCCCCAGCACGCTCCCGTAGTAGAGACTGCCGGCGGTGCCCGCGAGGGCGACCACCCAGGCGCCACCGAGCGCGAGTCGCTCGCGCGAGAACTGGCGGTCCAGCACGCCTCGCTCGCCGGTCGAGCGTCGACACCGGTGTACCCCGGGCCCGAACATCGGGGGTGACGGGCACCGGGGCGGGCGACGCCGCCGGGACGACCGGACCACGCTTATTGTCACGGCACCGGAACACGCAGGTCATGGTACCGGATGACACGGGCGGCGAGCGGATGGACCGACCGGCCGTCGAGCGCTTCCTCGCCGAGCAGGGCGTCGGCGTGCTGTCGCTGGCCGACGGCGACGACGCCTACGGCCTGCCGCTGTCGTTCGGCTACGACGCCGACGGCGAGACGATCTACTTCGTGCTGTTGCGCGCCGGCGAGGCGAGCCTGAAGGAGGCGTACCTGGAGACGACCGACCGGGCGACGTTCACCGTCCACAAGGTGCGGTCGCCGGGCGAGTGGCGCAGTGCCGTCGCCCGCGGCCCCGTCCGGCCCGTCGAGAGCGACGAGTACGACCGCGCAACGGCGGCGATCGACACGTCGGCGTGGTACCCGGACCTGTTCCGCGAGTCGGCACCGACCCGGGGGGTCGCCTCCTGGGCACTGTCGGTCGAGGAACTCACCGGGCTCCGCGGCGGCGACACGAACGACGCGTAGCGGTCCGGGTGGGCCGGACCGCGAGTGGGGTCGGGAAAGGGAGCGTGCGACCCGCGATCGCCGCCAGGAGCAGGTCCACTAAAAGATCACGTCAGACGACGGCAGGGCGGTGACGGGCGTCACGCGCGGCGACGACGGCGGTCGAACGGTCAGGTCTCGATCTCGGCGGCCACCTCGGTGAGGCGGTCGATCCGCTCCTCGACAGAGGGGTGCGAGCGCCACTCGATGCGGAACTCGTCGTCGGCGGGCGTGTCCTCGAGGCCGTACGGCATGAAGCAGAGCCCGCGCACGCCGTGAGTGCCAGTCACCGAGCGGTGGTCCCGGCGGGGCACGTCGACGGAGTCGTCGAGTCGCCGCAGGGCGCCGGCCATCGCGGTGGCGTCGCCGACGGTGAGGGCACCGGCACGGTCGGCCGTGAACTCCCGGAACCGCGAGAGCCGCCGCGACAGCACCAGCACGGGCGCCGACAGCAGCCCCAGGGCGACGCTGCCGAGCACCGCCGTCGCTCCCAGCAGCGCGAGGAAGACGACCGTGTACTCGGCGCTGCCCAGCGGGGCGGGGATCGCCGCCGCGCCCAGCGGGTACAGCACCACGGCGGCGGCCACCCAGGCGCCCAGGCGGGCGCCGTCACCGGCCACCTCCGCGAGCACCGAGCGCTCGCTGGTCAGCGCCGGCAGGAACGAGGCGAGTGTCATCACTGCGGCGTCGAGATTTTTTATGTGTGCGAGTTCGTGCGCGAGGACGGCGTCGAGTTCTTCGTCGGGCAGCGTCTCGATCAGTCCCTCGCTGACGACGACGACGGCGTTGTCCGGGCCGCCAACGGTGAAGCTGTTTGGCACCTCCGTGTCGGCGACCGCCACCTGGGGCTGTTTCACGTCGATCTGGCGGACGAGCCGCCCCAGACGGTCGTGCAGTTCTGGCCGCTCGGTCTCGTCCACCACGGCGGCGTCAACCTCGGCCAGCGCCTCGCGCCGGGTGTACCGGAACTGCAGCAACACCAGCACGACCAGCGCCGTCGTGGCCAGCAGCACCATCAGCGTGGGTACGCCAACGGGAAGATCGAGCGCGTCCGCGGGCGCGGCAAGCCAGGGGCGGGCCAGGAACGCGAGCAGCGTGACGAAGGCGACGTCTATCGCGAGCACCGCCGTCAGGGTCAGCAGTATGGGTCGCGTCAGGTCGCCGGTCGCATCACCGCCCCCTGTCATCCGTACCGGTCCTATGGCCCCCGGAATTAAAAACGATCGCCCTGGCAGGACGGTCGACCAGGCGTGGGAAAAGTCCTATAAGTTCACGACCGCGAATTATCCGCAAGGATGGGTTACGACTTACGGAGAGCAGCGACGGCCCTGCTTGCGTGTCTCGCGGTCGCGATGGCCGCGATGCTGCTCCCCGCTGCCGGCATCGGCAGCTACCCCGGGGTCGTCGGTGACCCGGCGACCGGCACCGGCACCGGCACTGGCCCCGGCGGCGGCACCGGCCCAGGGGGAGCGGGCCCCAGCGGAGGGGGCGACGACCCAGGCACCGACCCGGGGTCGGACCCCGGTGACGAACCGGACGAGGAGCCGACGACCGAGACGACGGACCCGACGACCGACGACGACCCTGGCGGCACGGACGAGACGGACGAGACGACCACGACCGAGCGGAGCGACCCCGGCGGCGGCGCGGACACCGGCGATGACGGCAACGACGGCGGCGACGGCGGCAGCCTCCTCGGCGCGCTCGGGGCGGCTCTGCTGACGCTGTTCGAGGTGACGGTGCTGTTCGGCGTCCTCCTTGGGGGCGCGCTGATGCTTGGGCTGGCCGTCGGCGGACTGTCCGCCGGTCCGATCCGGCTGCGCTCGACCGACGGGGCCGCGGGCGAGACGCTGCTGGAGGTGTTCGGCGTCAGGATCCCGCTTGGCGGGCTCCGCGGTCTCTCGCGTGGCAGCCTGCGGATGGTGCTCGGCCTGTCACGCTCGGCCGGAACACTGCTGTCGGGACTGGGCAGCGCCGCCGCGGGCGTCGCCTCGGCGGTCGCCTCCGGCGGGTCGCTGCTCGCCGGCGTCGGGAGCGCGCTCACCACCGTCGGGAGCGGCCTGGCACGGGCCACTCTCGGGGTGGGCGGCGTACTCGCCTCGCTCTCCGGTGGGTTCGGCTCGCTCGCTTCCGGCCTCGCGGGCTGGCGGCCAGGGTTCGACCGGGGCGACAGCCCCACCGCCGACGCCCGCGGCGCCGGCGCGGTGCCGACGCCGGAGGAGGGCGACGACGACACCCCGGTCGACCCCGGTCCGCAGTCCGTCGAGGAGGCCTGGGAGCGGTTCGTCGAGCGGGTGCCGGTGCGTCGGCCGGAGGTGCGGACGCCGGGCGAGGTCGCCCGCGCCGCCGTCGAGCGGGACTGGCCCGCCGACCCGGTCCGGCGGCTCACCCACACGTTCCGCGAGGTGCGCTACGGCGGGGTCCCCGGCGACGAGGACCGCACCGACAGCGCCACCAGCGCGCTGGACAGGCTCGACCACGGCGACCGCGACGGCGACGGAGGTGACCCACAGTGACGGCGGTGCCGCTGCTCGACCGGTCGGTCGTCGACGGGGCGGTGTTCGTCGTCGGCGTCGTCGCGCTGATGCTCGCGGGCGCGGTCACCTTCGGTGGTGCCGCCGCGGACCCGCTGGTGACCGCCCTCGCCCCGGTGTTCGGACCCGGGTGGGTCGCGCTGGGCGGGTTGCTCGCCGGCGCGCTCGCCGTGTACACCGCCTACGAGCGCTCGGCGATGGAGCCGACGGCGAGGGCGACGGCCGTCGACGTCCCGCGACCGCCCTCCCGGCGCGAGCGGGAGTCGGTCCAGACCGCCGGCGGTCGGGTCGACGCGCTGATCGAGGAGATCCAGGCCGACGACCTCGACGGCGACGTGAGCCGCGTCGACGTGACCGTCAACCGCAAGCGCGTCCGGGACCGGGTGCGCCAGACGGCAGTCGAGGTGCTCGTCGACACGAAGGGGTACACCCCGGAGGAGGCCGGACGGGCCCTCGCGACCGGCGAGTGGACCGACCGGCCCCGGGCGCGGGCGTTTCTTGGCGACGACGTGCCGCGACTGCCGCTGTCGGTGCGGCTGCTGGACTGGGCCAGCGGCGAGGGGTTCGAGCGCCAGGCCAGTGCCGCCATCGAGGAGGTCGCCGCCATCGCCGGCGTCGACTACGGCGCGTCGATCGCCCCGCCGCCGGTCGGCGGCGAGCCCGAGGAGCGCTCGCCGGTCGACTGGCCGCCGGAGCCACCCGAGGACGACGACGAGACCCTCGACCGCCTGCTCGAACAACCGGTCGAGACGGTACCGGAGTCCACCCCGGAGACCGATCCGGAACCGGAACCGGAGCCGAACGGCGCGCAAGAGCCGGAGGGTCCCGACGTGTTCCGCCGTGAGGTGATCCCCGGCGACGCCCCCAGCGCGAGCGGGGACTCTCGGGGCGAGGCGTCCACCGAGGGCGAGACGGCGACCGTCCACGAGGCCACCGACACGGGGGGTGACGGCGAATGAGCGAGCGCACCGTCGAGGTCGACGCCGCGGCGGACCCAGAGGCGAGCGCCGGTACCGGGCCGGAGCCCGGTCCGGCGGCCGACGACGAGGGCGTCGAGGAGGACCTGGGCCTGGAGGACGCGACTGCAGAGGACGTGTTCGAGGGGCCACTCCCCGGTGAGCCGGCCCGCACGCGGACCTCCGTCGACCCGGACACGGACGTCGATGCAGACGACCGCGCCGAGCACGTCGCCACCGGTCGGTGGGGGATCGGCCTCCCGGTGGCGCTGGTCGCCGGCACGGTCGGGCTGGTCGCCTCCGGGCCGGGGACCCCGGCCGCCTTCGCGACCGCCGTCGTCGGGCTGGCGTACGCCGCGTACGGCTACGCGACGCGACCGCCGGCGCCGGCGGTCGTGGTGGACCGGGCGGTGACCGACACCGCGCCGCTGCCGGGCGAGACGGTCTCGGTCGCGCTCACCGTCGAGAACGTCTCCGACCGTGCGGTCGCGGACCTGCGGCTGCTGGATCACGTCCCCGAGCACCTGGAACTCAAGTCGGGGTCACCGACGCACGCGACCACCCTCGCCCCCGGCGAGACCGACCGCCTGGAGTACACGCTGCGGGCACGCCGTGGCGACCACGAGATCGGTCCGGCGACGCTGGTGTTGCGCAACGTCTCCGGCAGCGAGGAGTTCCGCCGCGAGTTGCGCGACAGCGTCGCGGTGTCGGTCCGAGCCAGTCCCGACGGGGTGCCGCTGGACGAGCAGACCACCCAGCACGTCGGCCGGGTCGACACGGACGAGGCCGGTCCCGGCATCGAGTTCCACTCCACGCGGCAGTACACCCCGGGCGACGCGATGAACCGGATCGACTGGAACCGCTTCGCCGGCACGGGCGAGTTGACCACCGTCGACTACAGCGAGGAGCGCGCCGCCGTCGTCGTGGTGATGGTCGACGTGCGCCGCGCAGCCGAACTGGCCCGCGAACCGGGCGAACCCGACGGTATCGACCTCTGTGAGTACGCCGCCGAGCAGGTCGCGGACACGCTGCTTGACCGCAACGACCGCGTCGGTGTGGCGCTGTACGGCGACGGCAGTTACCTCCAGCCGAACATCGGTCGCGCACAGTCGCTGCGGGTGCAGGAACTGCTGCGGGACGGGCCCGGAGGGCTCCGCGGCGACATCGTCGACATCGGGTACGGGCGCCGGATAGACTCGTTCCGCCGGCGCCTGCCGAGCGAGGCGCAGGTGGTGTTCGTCACCCCCCTCGCGGACGACGCCCCGATGGAGGCGGTGACCGAACTCGAGGCGTACGGCCACCCGACGCAGGTGATCACGCCGGACGTCACCGCGCCGGACTCCGTCGGCGGCACCGTCGCCCGCGTCGAGCGGGCCGAGCGCGTGAGCACGATGCGTGAGTCAGGCGTGGACGTACTGGAGTGGTCGCCGGACGAGCCGCTGTACACGGCCATCGCCCGCGCCGAGCGGAGGTGGTCGGGATGAGCGACGCACGTCCCGAGCGGCCCGTCCGCGTCGGCAGCGTCCTCGCGCTGGGCGCCGGCGTTCTCGCGGCGGTCGTGCTGACGGGCGCGATGGCCGGCCCGCCCGGCGTGCTGGCGGGGCTGGTCGGCGGCCTGGCGGCGGTGGTCGTCGGCACGGGGCTCCGGTCGCTGGTCGGCGACGACAACCGCTCTCGCGCGCTGGGCAGTGTCG
>CAYODS010000127.1:0-8292 GCA_964402765.1 uncultured Halobacteriales archaeon | reverse complement strand
AGGCTCACCACCGAGGAGAGCGCGCCGGTCCCGCCGACCGCCAGGGCGGACCGCATGAACGACCGCCGGTCGAGGTCGGCTCCCCCGCGCGGGACGTCACTGCCGTCTCGGTCAACCTCCGTGTTACTGCGGGGCATCTACCGTGTTAGACACTGCCTACCGACTTAATTCCTGAATTCGGATGCGGCCGCAGAATCCCACAACTACCGGCGTCAGACGTTCATCTTACGATGCTTGGGAATCCAAGTAACCTCGCCCGGCCCCGGATCGAGTGACGGAGAGGGCACGGGTCACTCGGTCGTGTCGTCCTCGGGGGTGAGCGGGGTCTCCGAGCGGTACCGGACCCGCATCGGCAGTCCGGTGGGGTCGGTCGGGGGGTCCGGCGGGAGCGACCGCAACTCGCCGGGGCCGGGGCGGGCCGTGTACGCCATGGCGACGGCGTCGAGGACACTCTCCACGCTGACGTCGTAGCCGGCGGTCGCCTCGGCGGCCCGCTGGACCGTCG
The DNA here is from genome assembly GCA_964402765.1 of uncultured Halobacteriales archaeon. Lineage (GTDB taxonomy): Archaea > Halobacteriota > Halobacteria > Halobacteriales > SW-7-71-33 > SW-7-71-33. Next base: position 7,787 of record CAYODS010000127.1, on the reverse strand, counting down.
GTGGGGCGTCGCGGTCGAACGCGGCGAGTGCCCGCATTCGTTCGGCGTACCCCCCGGCCGTGCGGGGGTCGTACTCCAGTGGTTCGCCGGCGAAGGCCTGGTAGCACAGCTCGGGGTGGGACTCGCTGACGGCGTGGCGCGCCTCGGGGAGTTCCTGCAGCAGCTCGTCGACGGCGGCGATCGCCGTGCTCACCTCGAACGCGCGTCGCGACAGCGGCCGCCCGGCCAGGCGCTCGTTGACCCGGGCGGCGGCGGTGTAGCGCCGCCGGCGGGCGGCCGGTCGGACCGGCGGCGAGAACACCACGTCCGAGCGCGGGCCGAGCACCGACCGCAGTCGACGGTCACACGCCCGCTCCCCGCCGTCACCGTCGCCGTCGAGCAGGCCGACCGGCACCCCCACGAGCACCCGCTCGGCGCGCTCCTCGTGGTGGAGCCACAGCGCCCCGACCTCGTCGAACACGCCGGCGGAGACGAACTCCGTGCGGTCGAACGCGACGCTCACCCACCCCCCCTCCGCGTAGGCGGCGCCGACGTACACCGGGTCCATCGTCGTCTACTGCACACCCGGGGGTCAAAAAGCGGGCGCTCGGGCGTTCGCGGGCGATCCCCGCCACGTCCCGCGGTTCGCTCCGACGCCCGTCTCGGAAGTCTTATTTGTCGGTCCGGCCTCTGTTGAGGCGCGATGCCAACTGGAACGGTCGACTTCTTCAACGACACCGGCGGCTACGGTTTCATCGAGACTGAGGACGCGGACGAGGACGTCTTCTTCCACATGGAGGACATCGGCGGCCCGGACCTCGAGGAGGGACAGGAACTGGAATTCGAGATCGAGCAGGCCCCCAAGGGCCCGCGCGCGAAGAACGTCACCCGCCTGTAACTGGCGCACCGTCTTCGCAGCCCACCACCGCGACGAGCGACGCCGCTCTCTCGCGGCCACCGTATTTGTATATCACCACCGAGCGCCCCGCTCGTCTAGCGTTCGAAGAGTATCGTGGATTCTTGAGCCGCTACATCAAGTTTTATTAATCTGATGGCCGTCTGTAGTCACGTGACGCATCGCACCGTCCGGCGGGTCTCGGAGCGGGCGACCAGTTCGGCGCTCGGGTCGCTGCTGATGGTGTGTGTGGTGATCGTCGTCAGCGCGACGCTGGTCGTCGGCGTGCTGGCGATGAGCGACCTCGATGAGGTCGCGAGACAGGCCGAGAACGTCCTCGACTGTGGACGGGCGCGCTGTTAGGTGGCGTCCAGACGGGCGACGGCATCCCGGGAGAGCTCCAGACCCGCGGCGGCGACGTTGTCGGCCAGGTGCTCCGGCGAGGACGTGCCCGGGATCGGGACGACGACGGGCGACCGCTGGAGGAGCCACGCCAGCGCGACCGCCTCCCGGGTGGTGTCGTGCTCCTCTGCGATCTCGCGGACGGCGGACTCTGCGTCGCCGAACCCGCCGGGGCCGAGCGGAAAGTACGGCAGGAAGGCGATCCCGCTGTCCTCGCAGGCGTCGAGCACGGGGTCGTGCTCGCGGTGCCCCACGTTGTACTGGTTCTGTACCGACGCCACCGCGACGTGGTCGCGGGCGAGTTCCAGTTGCTCCACCGAGACGTTCGACAGGCCGACGTGGTCGACGATCCCCCGGTCGCGCAACTCGCCCAGCGCGGTCACGCTGTCCTCCAGGGGGACGTCCGGGTCGGGCGCGTGCAGCTGCAGCAGGTCGATCGACTCGACGCCGAGGCGGTCCCGACTGACCAGCGCCTCGTTTTTTAGGTACGTCGGGTCGCCGTGCTCGATCCAGTCGGCGTCGGGCGTGCGCAGCAGTCCCGCCTTCGTCGCGACGGTCACGTCGGCGTGCTCGCCGGCGAGATCGAGCGTCACGCCGATCTGTCGCTCGTTCACCCCCGGTCCGTAGGCGTCGGCGGTGTCGACGAAGTCCACGTCCAGCTCGACCGCCCGCCGCAGCACGGTCCGCGCCCGCTCCGGGTCCTCGGGTCGACCGAGGATGTCCGGGCCACACAGTCGCATCGCCCCGTAGCCCAGTCGGTTCACCTCGCGGTCGCCGATCTCGAACGTCCCCGCCGCGGTCGCCGTCGACTCCTGCATGCCCTGGCTCGCCGCCCCGGGGATTTAATCAGGTCGTCTCGCTCTCCCACTCGCGCTCCCGCCGTGACTCCTCGCGGTCGTCACCGTCACGGACCCCGGACCGCTCGTTCTCCGTCCCCTCGTCGTCCAGCACGCTGGCGAGGGTGGGGTCCTCGGTGGCGAGGTCGCTCGGGTCGTCGACGTACTCGCGGACGCGGCGCTCGAACTCCGCCTCGGTTATCTCGCCGTCGACGTACTGGCGCCTGAGTTCCGCCCGGCGCTGTTCGTCGGTAGGCTCGAACCGCTCCGCCAACTCCAGCGAGCGCAGCACGGGCACCGTGCGCTCGGCGCGCTCGGCGGCGGCCGCGAGGCGGTCGTCCCTCGGCAGCGACAGCTGCCGCAGCGCCGCCACGACCGTCCACACCAGCAGGACGGCGTCCAGCGTGCTCAGCAGGACCACGCCGACCGCGTACGGCAGCAGCGTCGACACCCCGGCGACGATCGACCCGGTCTGGAGCAGGGACACGAGCGCCAGTCCGACGCCGACCGTCCCGACGCCGACGGTCAGGAGTGTCGTCACCAGCAGCGCGACGAACAGCAGCCAGTGACGGCGTCCCTCGAGTCGACCCATCGGCGGCGCTACGGGCCGGGCGGGGTTAAAACGCCCGCGTCCGGTCGCCCTTGAGGGGTCAGTCGTCGTCGGCGTTTGCCGCCGCCTCGATCTCTTGCCGGAGCCGTTCGAAGGTCTCCCGCTCGTCCGCCAGGTCGGGCGTCTCCTCGGTCCGCTCGATCGCCTGCCGGCAGTGCTCTACGGCGGCGTCGGTGTTGCCGGTCGCCCGCTCCAGTCGGGCCGCCCGCTCGTGGACGTCGACGGCGCCCTCGGGGTCGTCGAGACGGTCGTACAGCGCCAGTGCCGCCTCGAAGTGCTCGCGGGCCTCCTCATGGTCGCCGCGCTCGGCGGCGACGCTGCCCAGGGTGGTCTCCGGCTCCGCGCTGGCGGGCCCGATCCCCAGCTCCTCGAACAGGGCGGCGCTCTCGTCTGCCAGTTCCTCGGCACGGTCGAGGGCACCTCGTTCGAGGGCCAGCCGTGCGAGACCGCTGCGGGTCACCGCCTCGCCGCGGCTGTCGTCGGCCGCCTGGCGGTGGTCGAGCGCCGCCTGCAGGTGTGTCTCGGCCTCGTCGTACGACTCCCGGGCGAGGGCGACGCCGCCGAGGTCGTGGTGGACCCGCCCGATGACGAGGGGATCACCCACTTCCTCCGCGAGTTCGAGTCCGCGCTCGAGTCGGTCCGCGGCGGTCTCGAGGTCGCCACGGCGCTCGGCCAGGGTCCCGAGGTTGTCGAGGACCGCCGCCTGCGTGCGGCGGTCGCCGGCGGCCTCCGCGGCGGCGAGTGCCTCCTCGAACAGGTCCTCGGCGCGGCCGTACTCGGCGCGGCGACCGGCGACCGTCGCGAGGTTGGTCAGCACTTCGGTCTCCCTGCCGCGGTCGCCGATGGCCCGCGAGAGGTCCAGACACCGGGAGAGGTACTCCTCGGCGTCGTCGAGGTCGTTCAGGTCGATCGCGAGTCGTCCGAGGTGGTTCAGCGTCGTCGCCTGGTCGCCCCGGGCCCCGAGGGTGCGGGCCACCTCCAGGCTCTCGCGGTGGTACTGCCGGGCGCGGTCGTACTCTCCGCGGTCGGCGGCGACGCTGCCCAGGTGGTCGAGGATCCGCTGTCGCTCCCGCTCGGCCCCCAGGTCCGTCGCCAGTTCCAGGGCGCGCCGGAACTGGCCCGCCGCCGCCGCCTGGTCGCCGGCAGTCCTGCGGGCGTCGCCGAGCGCGGTCAGGCAGGTGACAGTCCGGCGACTGTCGCCCGCCGCCTGGAACGTCGACAGCGCCGCCTCGAGGTGCTCGCGCGCCGCGTCGGGGTCGCCCCTGGCGGTCTCGGTCTGCCCGAGGGCCGCCATCGCCCGCGCTATGGCCACCTCGTCCGTCGCGGCGTCGAGTGCGCGCTCTGCGAACTCGGTCGCGGCGTCGTAGTCGCCCCGACCCCGCTCGGTTCGGGCCATCGCCAGCAGCCAGTCGACCGACCGCTCACCGGGCGGCACCCCCTCCAGGGTCGCCTCGGCTCGGTCGTACTCGCCGGCGTCCGCGAACGCCCGTCCCACCCGCAGCCTGCGGTCGACGCCGGCGCCGGGCAGGTCGACCACGCTCCCGTCCGCTCCACCCAGGAGCGGCGCGAGTTTCGGCCGCTGCTCGACCAGGGTGAGCACCGCCTCGACGGTCCGGTCGACCCACCCCTCGGGGTCGGCGGCGACCCGGTCGAGTGCCGACGGCTCCTCGACCGCGTCCCACACCCGCTCGCGCCGGTCCGGCGAGTCCGCGAGCGCGAGCAGCGAGGAGAGCACCCGCTCGACGCGGTCCCGCGCCGCCGCCTCGCCGCCTCTCCGCAGCGCCGTCTCGAGGAACGCGGTCGACCACGCCTCGTGGACGGTGCGGTAGGCCCCGTCGTCGCGACCGAACAGCACCCGACCGTCGAGGCGGTCGAGCGCCGCGTCCAGGTCGTCCTCCGCTCCCGCACCGGCGACGGCGTGGAGGTGGACCGGCGTCACGGCGATTCCGGCGGCGTTCAGCAGGTTCGCCAGCAGTCCCACGTCCAGTGCCGTCTCGCCACCCCCCGCGAGGTCCTCGTAGGCCGCCGCCGCGTCCGCCTCCAGTGACGTCTCGTCCTCGACGAGCGGGTCGGCGTACGTCGCCAGGCGGTGTAACAGCAACAGCACCTCGCCGGGGGCCGCCTCGTCGTCGTCGAACGCCGACGAGCGTGCCTCCTCGCGCAGTCGCTCGACCGGCACGTCCACCGACACGCCGGCGGTGCGCTCGACGTGCTCGACCAGTCGCTCGCAGTCGGCCCCGAGCATCCGCGGCACCGTCTCCACCCGCAGGTCGGTGACGTCGCGGTGCTCCCGGGCCGCCGACGCGTCCCGCCACTCCGACTCGCGGGCGTCGAACAGGAACACCGCCCCGTCCGCCCGGTCGGTCGCCGCGAGGACCGCCGCGGCGTCGGCCCGGGCGACGTCCTCGACGACCACGAGCGCCTGCCCCTCGGTCGCCTCGACGGCCGCGACCAGCTCGTCCACGCTCTCGACGGCGGCGCCCTGGCCGGACTCGCGGTACAGCACCGGCCCGCGGTCGGCGTCGTACCACTCGCAGGCGACTCGCTTCGCCGTCGTCGACTTCCCCGACCCCGGCGGGCCGACGAGCAGGCAGTCCTCGCCCGCCGACAGCGCCCCGAGCAGTCGCTCGGTCAGCGTCTGCCCGTCCTCGTCGTCGCGCTCGTGCCCGCCGACGCCGGCGTCGACGGTGCGGTCGACGGCGTAGCCGGCGTGGACCTCCGCGAGGTCCAGTCCCGCCCGCCAGGCGGTCGTCGGGGCGGCCACCTCACGGTCGACGAAGTAGTCGCGGGTGAGCCGGACGAACCCCTCCCGCTCCAGCGCGACCGGCAGGCCGGTGCCCCCGGCCGTCGCCCCCGCTACGCCGCCGTCGGGCTGGCGCACCTCGTCGGTCGTGGGCTCGGCACCGGCCCGTGCGTCGGCGTACACGTCCTCGGCCCAGCGGACCGCCGCCGGGGCGTCGTTCTGTATGACGCCGCTGACACCCCCCTCGTCGCCGTACACCACCAGCGTCACCCGCCGGTCGCCGTCGTGCTCCGTCAGCACGACGCCGACCTCGGGCACCTCGCCGACCAGCAGCGTGAACCCGTCTTCGGCCATCGCCGCCAACTGCCGGCTGAAGTTCTCGGACAGCGACGCCCGCAACTCGGGGGAGACGACGAGTTCGGCGGGCGCGCCGTCGGTGACGACGTGCTCGTACAGCAGCCGCACGCTCCGTGGGTCGCCGACCGCCGGGAGTACGGCGCGGTAGTCCTCGGCCGTCCGAACGGCGTCGTGCAGCCGCTCGACCGGCTGGTACGGCGTCGTCGCCGGGGCGGCGACGGGCTCGCTCCCGGCGACGACCGACATGTCCACGTCCGTCCCGTCCGGCAGGGCGTCCAGCACGTCGGCGGCGTCCACCAGGTCAGTCCATCCCCGCCTGTACGAGCGGTAGTGATCGAGACCGATCCTCCCGACGGGGGTCAGTTCGTACCCTCCCTCACCGCGGCGCACCAGCCCGGCCTCCTCAAGTTCCCGCACGGCCCGGTTTGCCGTCGACCGCGAGCAGTCGGCCTCCTCGACGACCGCACGCAGTCCCAGTGACCGCCCCTCCAGGGCGGCGAGGACGTCGGCACGCTTCCGGACCAGCTCCACGCGCTCGTCTACCCCACCGGCCATCCTGTCGTCTCGCAGGCGGTACCGGACCATATTGCTTGTGCCCGCGGCCGACAGTCCGTGCAAGCAACACAACCGCTATTGGCGCGGCGCAACGGGTCCGGACGTGAGCGACACTGCCTCTCTCGACGGACTCGACCTGGACGTGGGGTTCACGCTCGGGCTGGGCATGGCGTTCGACCGGGCCGTCGAGTGGGCCGCCGACGAGGGGTTCGCCTTCGTCGAACTCCTCCTCGACGGACCCTACGCCCGCGAGCACATCGCCGACCGGACCGACGCGATGCGGGCCACCCTCGACGCCGCCGGCGTCGGCTGCGTGGTCCACCTCCCCTTCGCCGTCGACCCCGGGTCGCCGTTCACGCCGGTCCGGCAGGGTGCCGTCCGCGAGCTCACCCTGGGGATGGACCTCGCGAGCGATCTGGGCGCCGAGCGAGTGGTCTTTCACCCCTCCTCGGACGCCTGGGATCTTGGCTGGGAGCCCGAGGAGACCCGCACGTTCGTCCACGACGCCCTGGACGACCTCGTCCCCGCCGCCCGCGAGCGGGACCTGGAGCCGTGTCTGGAGAACGTCGTCTCCTCGTACTACACCGCCGAGCGGTTCCCCGACCTGCTGGAGCGGTACCCGGCGGCCTCGATGACCTTCGACACCAGTCACGCCCTCCTCGTGGGGATGGACGAGCCCGAGATGGCCGCGTTCCTCCGCGAGCACGCCGACCGGGTCGTCCACCTGCACCTCGTGGACACCCGCGGCGACGACGACGAACACCTGCCGGTCGGCATGGGACGCGTGGACTTCCGGACGGCGCTGTCGGGCCTGGCCGAGTGCGAGTGGGCGGGCACCGCAACCCTGGAGGTCGGCACGGAGGACTACGACACGATCGCGCTGGGACTGCGCCACACAGAGGCGCTGCTGTCCTGAGCGGGCCGAGAGCGTCGACGAGCGGCGAGAATGGCGTGGTCAGCGGGCGGCGGCGGCGACGCGTTCCTTCTCCTCCTTCTGGGAGACGGCGTAGGTGGAGACGTCGCCGTTGGCGGCGCCGGTCAACTGGTTGGCGAGTGCCTCGGCCGCCGGGGTGGCGGTCTTGAAGGAGTTGTTCTGGACGCCCTGGGCGATGAACATCAGCGCCTGGTCGACGCGGCGCTGGGGAGCGGTGTCGACCGCCTTCGGGACGGAGATGCCGCCGTACTTCAGGCGGACGGTCTCCTCGCGGGGGGCGCTGTTCTCCACCGCGGAGACGAGCACCTGGACGGGGTTCTCGCCCGTGCGGTCGTGGACGATGTCGAAGGCCTCGCGGACGATGTTGGTCGTCTGTTCCTTCTTGCCGGTGTTGTCCTCGGTCTGCATCAGGCGGTTGATCAGCCGCTCGACGATGGAGATCTCGGACTTCTTGAACTGCTTGTTCGCGTGCCGGC